>DATBBH010000118.1:0-4996 GCA_036271075.1 Gaiellaceae bacterium
CCCGAAGTCGGTGACGCCCGGGCGGATCCGCGAGAACATCCAGATCTTCGACTTCGAGCTCGAACCCGCCGACGTCGCGACGATCAACGGGCTCGACCGCGGCGAGGCCGGCCGCGAGGGGCCCAACCCTGACGCGTTCGCGTACGTCCCAGCTTGACACTCCGGGCGGCGAAGGCTCTGGGTTAGGCGAGGTTCTTCGCGCGCAACTCGGCGAGCGCCGCGTCCGTCTTGGCGAGCTCGAGGCCCATCCCGCGCAGGACGCTCTCGGACTTCGTGAACTGCACCTCGTCGTACTGGACGACCTGGACGAAGTTGCCCCACGGATCGAGGAAGTCGACTCCACGGCCCGGGCGGAGCTTGACGCCGGCAGCCTCGAGTGCGCGGCGCGTCGCCTCCTTGTCGTCGACGACGAGCCCGAAGTGCCGCACACGGTCGACCCCGTCTGATCGAGCCTCCATCAGCGCGAGGAACTGGTCGCCCATGTCGATGAACGCCGCTCCCCGCGAGCGGCCGCGCAGCGAGAACTCGAAGAAGCGGCCGTAGAACGCGAGCGCCTCGTCGACATTGCCGACCTCGAGCGCGACGTGGTTGATGCCGACGAGGCGCGTCACGGGAGAATGAGGTGGAGGTCGCCGAACTCGTGCCAGAGATAGCGGTGCTCGAGTGCCGCGGCGTAGGAGCGGTCGAGCAGCTCGGCGCCGGCCGCGGCCTCGAGCAGCCTGAGGTGCGAGGAGTCGCGCTCGTGCCAACCCGTCAGCAGGCCGTCGACCGCGCGAAGCCCTCGCTCGGGCGTCACGACGAGGCTCGTCCAGCCTTCCCCGGACGCCACCGTCCCGTCGTCCGCAGCGACCGTCTCGAGCGCGCGCACCACCGTCGTACCGACCGCGATCACGCGGCCGCCCCAACCGTGGACGGCGCCGACGAGCCTCGCCGTCGCGTCCGGGACCCGGAACCGCTCCGGGTACGGCGGCTCACCGCGCTCAGGCGACGACACGCCCGTGTGCAGGACAACGGGTGCGAACAGTAGTCCGCGCCCGAGCAGCTCGAGCACGAGCTCGGCGGTAAAAGGCCGGCCGGCGCTCGGCATCTCCGCGCTGCCGGGCTCGCGGCCGAACACCGTCTGGTAGGCGTCGACGGGCCACGGCTCAGGGACGTAGCCGTAGCGGATCGGCTCCCCGTGTCGCCGGAGGTACTCCTCGAGCGGCTCGCCGAGGTCGAAGCGCGCGACGACGAGCCGATCGCTTCCCGCGAAACGCTCGACGAGCTCAGCGTGGGCGCCGTTCGGAAGCTCGAGCCTGGCCCCGATCGGCGGCCGCGGATAAGGCCTCCGATCGCGCGTCCGCAACTCGACCACCCAGGCGCCGTCAGCCGCCGGTGTGGAGAGCCAGAGCTGTACAGCCTCGCCGCGGAGACGCGCGTCGAGGGCCGCGGCGAGCGTCGCAGACGTGTTGACGACGAGCAGATCGCCTGCGTTCAGGAAAAACGGAAGGTCGTGGAACCTTGCGTGAGCGAGCGAGAGATCGTGACGCATCGCGACGAGCAGCGCCACATCGTCGCGGCCCGTCCCGCGCACCTCGGGCGGCTCGTGCGCCTCGGGCAGCGGAAGCTCGAGCGCGCTCACGCGCTCACCTCCACGAGATCGCGCGCGCGGTAGCGGCCGCTCGGGAGCGTCCCTTCGATCAGTTTCAGCAGTCCGGGCACGCTCATCTCCGGCAGCGGCAGGTGCGAGATGTCTTCGTCGGGGAACGCCTGCTGGTAGGTCTGCGTGCGCATGTCGCCGGGGTCGACGGCGTAGACGCGCAGGTGCTGTTCCTCGGCGGCAAGGATCGCTGTCAGCTGGTCGAGTGCCGCCTTCGACGAGCCGTAGCCGCCCCAGCCCTCGTAGGGCTCGACCGCGGCGTCGGAGGTCACGTTCAGGACCGCCGCACCGGGCGCGAGCCGCGGCAACGCTTCCTGGACGAGCGCGAGCGGTGCGAGCACGTTGACCTCGTAGACACGCGCAAGCTCAGGCAGCGGATACAGCCCGAGCCTGGGCTGCGGGCTCGGTCCGAGCACGCCCGCGTTGTTGACGACGAGATCGATGCGCTCCCCCGCCGCCTCCACCAGCGCGCGCCGGTGCTCCGCGTCCGCAACATCACCTGCGATCGCGACCACGCTGTCGAGCCCGGAGACGGCCCGCTCGAGCGCTTCTCCTCCGCGAGCGTCGACGACGAGCCGCCAGCCGCGCCCTGCGAGCGCCTGGACGAGTGCGAGGCCGAGGCCTCGCGACGCGCCGGTGACGATTCCCACTCCCGAAGCCATCTCGACACAAACTACAAGTTCAAGTAAGCTTTAAGTCAAGTCGAATGTCGGATCTCTTGACCATCGGTGAGATCTCACGTCGAAGCGGCGTCGCCTCGTCCGCGCTCCGCTTCTACGAGCAGCGTGGACTGATCACGTCTGAACGGGCGGGCTCGGGCCACCGGCGCTATCCACGCGCGGTTCTCCGCCGGATCGCGTTCATCGTGTTCGCGCAGCGGGTCGGCTTGACGCTCGAGGAGATCGGCGAGGAGCTCGCGAAACTCCCTCCCCACCGTGCACCGACGCGCGGCGACTGGTCGCGCCTGTCGGCGACGTGGAGGTCGAGGATCGACGAGCGGATCGAGGAGCTGGAGCGCCTGAAGCGGGGACTCACCCAGTGCATAGGCTGCGGCTGTCTCTCGCTCGACCGCTGCCAGCTCTCGAATCCAGGTGATCGCGCTGCCCGGTTCGGATCTGGACCGCGCTACTGGCTCGGCGACCGCGCCTTGTCCTGAGGTCGAGCCAGTGCAGACGCTCAGTGCGGGATGGCCAGCACCTCGATCGGGAAGTACTGGGGTGCCCCGCCTTCGGGCGGGGGGCCGCCCATGACCTCTGCGAGCGCCGGGCCGAGCCTCTCCTCCATGAAGCGCTCGAATGCCTCACGCGACTCCCAAATGTCGTAGACGTAGTAGCCCTGCTGGCCCTGGCCGGCGCTGTGCACGATCAGCCCTTCCGGCGCCTCGTCTGCCCGCATCGGCGCGGCGTGTCCAAACATCTTCTCGGTGACGTCGTCGTAGACCTGCTTCGTGAACTCCGGCGCTGCCGTCAGGACTCCAACCGCCATCTCGCCTCCTCTTGGTTTCGTGGACGTTCGAGAGCAAAGGAAGTTCCCTGAAGAGCAACTCTTATCACGCGACGCGCTTGTACCCGCCGCCAACCCAGTCAACGATGTGGCCGCCGTGCTCCTCCGCCTTTTCTTCCCAAGAGAAGTGGCCGGCGTCGAGCGGGTGCAGTTCACTGTTCGGGAGGAGCTCGTGGAGATACTCGGCGTTCGACCAGGGCACAAGCTCGTCGTGGTTACCGGCGACGATCTGCGTCGGAGTTTGGATCGACGGCAGGACCGACCGAACGATCCGACGAGCTACTACGCGATGTGCGTGAGGCCGTAGAGGAGCGCCGCTTGCTGCCACCGCCCGATCTGACTACCTGACCAGCGTCATCCTGCCGCAAGACCTACACGAGCAGCTCGTCGCAGGCCGTAGTCAGGAGCGCGATGTCGCGGTGCCGACAATCAGTGGCCGGACGAACTTCGGTGCCTTTGGCATCGTCGTCCGCTCGAGCCGCGACACCCCGAACTCGGTCTCGATGGTTGCGAGCGTGGGTCGGTTGCAGTCGCAGCCGACGACGAGACGGTTCAGCCAATTCATTCGGTCCTGGAAGCGCGCGAGCCCTGGATCGTCGGCGCGAACGTGCTCGAGGAAGAGCAGTCGGCCGCCTGGACGCAGGACACGGCGTGCCTCGCGCAGCGCACGCGGCTGGTCGTCGACGCCGCAGAGGACGAGCGTGGAGACGACGGTGTCGAAGGAATCGTCCTCGAACGGAAGATCCTCCGCCGGTGCCCTGAGCACGAGCGCCAGCGGCACGTGCTCGCGAGCCGTGCGCTGCAGCCGGCGAAGCATCGGCGGCTCGGGCTCGGTGACGACCAGCGACTCGATGCCGCCGTTGTAGAAAGGAAGGTTCGCCCCGGTGCCGGCGCCGATCTCGAGCACACGCCCGGTGGCGTCTGCGAGCAGGGTTTGCCGGAGCGCGCGCAGCCCCGCCTCTTCGCTCTTGCGCGACATCCGGTCGTAGGTCGCGGCGAAGATCGTCGTTCGAAGGCTCATGAAGCGAGACTACGAGGCTGCGGTCGCCGCCGCATGGGGCGTTTGCCTCATCTTCGGTCACGCCGCCGCTCCGGAGATCGTTAAAGCAGAGCGGGCAAACGTTCGGCGTACCAGTCTTCCCACCGACGGTCGGGCGCCTCAGTCGTGTAGTTGCGATCGAGCTCGACAAGTGCGTGCACGAGATGTGACCGCACAGGCTTCGCGCCAACGATCTCCGGAAGCTCGGAGAGCTCGATCAGCCAATCCGCGTACCAAGACGCCCAGTCCGGATCGTCACCGTCCACGATCCGATAGACCGTGTGATGCGTCTCGGCCGCTTCGTGCAGCAGTTCACTGATGCGTTCGGTGTCTTCCATGGTGCATTTGACGTCGCGTGGCTCTCCATCGTTACATGGGCTGAGAGGGCGGCGCCGGAACGAGCGCCCGCCCTCTCAGCTGGTGCCGCGCGTTAGCGGGGCGGGAACTGCGAGTTCGGGAGTGGGCTCGCGAGGTTGGCCGTCGGGGCCTTGTTGATGAACCCGATCACCGCGCAGTTGATGTCGACGCCGGTTGCGCCGTACGGTGCGGGCTGTCCGGTCGCCGGGTCGATGCCGGTGATCAGGTCGGGCCGGCTGGCGGCGAGGTTGAACACCTGCACCTCGTCGGTCTGGCGGGTGTTGAGGCCTGCCTTGACTGCCTTGTCGGTCCAGAGACCCAGCTGCGCATCCCAGAGCGGGCTGTACGCGTCGGCGTGACGCGGATCGCTCAGCGTCGGGAAGTCGCCGAACACGTTGAGCAGATCGCCGCCGTTGCGCAGGCCGTCGATCAGCGCGGTGTTGTCGGCGCTGGCGTCC
>DATBBH010000119.1:0-15278 GCA_036271075.1 Gaiellaceae bacterium
GAGGAGGCCGTCGACCGGATTCGCGCGGCGCTCGTCGCGGAGGTCGACGAGAGCCGGCTGCGTGAGGCCGCGGCGCGAATCGCGCGGCTCGCGGAGTGGGCGAGACCGAGCGCGGGCGACGCCGACCACGCCGGCGCCGCCGCAGCAGCCGGCCGCGCGCTGCGCGTCGAGGGTGACGTCACGCTGTCGCCTGCCTCGGTGATCGTGGAGCTACGGCCGCGGGCGAACATCGCGGCGGGCGAGGCCGAGCACCGCCTCGGCGGCGCGCTCGTCGTCCGCGAGGGAGAACCGGTCCCGGCTGCCGACGTCTACGTCGTGCGCGACGCGCACCGCCACCTCTGGATGCGTCAGGCGGCGGATGTTCCCGGCGCGGTCGTCGTCGAGACGGGCCTGCCGGTCTGGCGGCCGGAGCACACGCGCGGCTACGTCGCGACCTACGGAGGCGGGCGCGCCTCGCTCGAGGCGGCAGAGGAGGCGTTGAGCCGGTGACCAGTCATCTCGAGCGTGAGCTCCTCGAGCAGCCCGAGGCGCTCGCGCGTCTGATCGAGAAGCAGCTTGTGTATGCCGAGGAGATTGCCGAGATCTTTCGTCGCAGCGATGTTCAGTACGTCCTGATCGCCTCCCGCGGCAGCTCGTCGAACGCCGCGCGGTACGCGCAGTACGTTCTCGGCCGCGCGCACCGGGTGCCCGTGGCGTTCGCGACGCCTTCGCTCTTCACGCTGTACGAGCAGCCGCCCCGTCTCGACGGCGCGCTCGTGCTCGGCATCTCTCAGTCGGGCGAGTCGCCGGACGTCGTCGAGGTCGTGCGGGAGGCGAAGCGTCAGGGCCGGCCGTCGATCGCCGTCACGAACTCGCCCTCCTCGCCGCTTGGCCTGGCCGCCGATGCGGTGGTGAAGCTCGAAGCGGGCAAGGAGCAGGCGGTCGCAGCAACGAAGACGTACGTCAACTCGCTTGGCGCGATCGCGCTGATCTTCGCGACGACAACCGGTGACACGCGGGCACTCGACGAGCTCAAGGGCGTTCCCGGGCTGATCCAGGCGCAGCTCGAGCGGTCCTGGGCGGACGTCTCGGCCCTCGACCGGCTCGGCGCCGTCGACGGCGGCACGGTCGTCTCGCGCGGCGTCAACTACTGCACGTCGTACGAAATCGCCCTCAAGATTCGCGAGCTCTCGGGCCTTCTGTTCGAGGCCTACTCCGCGGCCGATCTGATGCATGGCCCGGTTGCGGCGATCGGGCCCGGCTGGCCCGTGTTCGCCGTTGCTCCGTCCGGCCCGGCACTCGAAGCGATGGAGACGGCGATCGAGGATGTCGCCCGCCGCGGCGCGCGGCTGATCGTCGCCTCCGACGAGCAGCGTGTGCTCGCCCACGGCGAGGTCGCCTTGCAACTGGTCGAGGGCGTGCCGGAGTGGCTCAGCCCGCTGGTCGCGGTCGTTCCAGGCCAGCTCACTGCGCTCCGGCTCGCGCAGATGCGCGGCATCGATCTCGACAGCCCGCTCGGGCTCTCGAAGATCACGCTCACGCGTTAGTTGTTCTACGGGAGTGCGTCGACGGCGACGTGGCGTTCGGCAACGCACTGTTTGGCCCAATGCTCAGCACGCTCGACTATTCGCTTCTCCAACGCGCGACGGCCCATGTCGTCGGCGGGCACTCCCCGCGTGAGCTCGATCCGCACCTGGTGAACCGACGCTTCGACCTGCGCATCGATCTCGTGGCGCTCCTCGGAGATGATCGACACCTCGCCGACCTCGTCGAGCAGCCACTCCGCGAGCCGGTCGATCTCCGCTGCCGTGGCTTCACGCCCGGCGACCATGCCGAAGTTGACCCGCACCTCGATTGCGGGTGGGTCGTGCTTGCGCACGGCGAAGGCCAGGGTGGAGTCCATCATTGATGTAACGCCGAAGGGCGCTGGATGGGTTCTGTCAGCTCTCGCGCGGCTGCCAGCGGAAGCCGCGAAGTGCAGCAGCGAGGCCGATCAGCCCCCAGATCAGCACGACCGCGAGCGCGCTCGTCTCCTGCCAGATGTGGTGGTGGAGCACCATCACGTCCCGCGTCAGCTTCGTGAAGTAGGTGAGAGGCAGGACGTCTGCGATCGCGCGCAGGAACCCGGGGTACTCCTTCGGCGTGAAGAACGTGCCGGAGATGATCGCCATGGGCAGGTAGACGAAGTTGACGACCGCAGACGAGCCCTCGGCAGAGCGCACGAACCCGGTCAGGCCCAGGCCCATGGCGGCGAACGCGGCCGCGCCGATCACGAGCACGAGGAACAACGACAACGGGCGCGCGGGAAAGGCGACCGAGAAGAGCAGACGTCCGAGCACGATCAGGAGAGACGCCTCGACGAGAAAGGTGATGAACGTTGAGACCAGCACGGCGACCAGGTAGGTCCACGGCGGGAGCGGGGTCGCCCGAATGCGCTTGAGCACGCCGCTCTCGCGACGGATCACCATCGTGATCGCGAGTCCGGCGAACGCTGTCGACGCGACGCCGTAGCCGATCATCCCGGCCTCGAGAAACGGCGCCGCTTTGATGTGCTCCTGGGTGATCGTGCTCTTGCCGTAGATCGAGCCGAAGACGAGGAAGAAGATGACCGGCAGAAAGAAGGTGAAGAAGGCGGCCTCGCGGTTCCGCCAGAAGAGCACCTGCTCCGTCTTCAGCTCGTGGACGAACAGTCTCACTCGGCGGTCAGTTCCAGGTAGACGTCTTCGAGCGTCGGGCGGAGGACCTCCAGCTCGGCGAGCTCTTCGCCTCGTGCAAGTGCCTCGGCGGTTAGCTCGTGCAGGCGTCGTGTTGGGTCCTTCGTGCGCTCGACGACGTCTTGGCCGCCGCGCTTGAAGCGGATCTCGGTCTCGACGATGCCGCCGGTCAGGTCGGCCGGCGAGCCTTCGCGGACGATCACGCCGTTGCGCAGGACGGCGACCCGGTCGGCGAGCTGCTCGGCCTCGTCCAGGTAATGCGTCGTGAGCAGGATCGTCTTTCCGAGCGCGCGCAAGTTGCGAACGGTGTCCCACGCGGTGCGGCGCGCGCCGGGATCGAAGCCGGTGGTTGGTTCGTCGAGGAAGACGAGCTCCGGGTCTCCCACCAGGGCGAGCCCGAGGTCGAGCCGTCGCTGTTGACCGCCCGACAACGTGCGCACGCGTGAGCCGGCCTTGTCGGTGAGACCGACGATCTCGATCACTTCGTCCACATCGCGCGGCCGGGCGTAGTAGCCGGCGAACACGCTGAGGCTTTCGCGCGCAGTCAAGTTCGGGTAGAGGGAGGACGACTGCAGCATCACGCCGATGCGTTGGCGCCACGGTGTACCGCTCCGCTGGGGATCGACGCCGAGCACCTCGACTGCTCCGGCGTCCCGTGTCCGGTAGCCCTCGAGAATCTCGACAGTGGTCGTCTTGCCCGCGCCGTTCGGACCGAGCAGGCCGAACACCTCGCCCGCTTCGATCGTGAAGTCGATGCCGCGCAGTGCCTCCTGTTCGCCGTAGGACTTGCGCAGGCCCGCGACCGAGACAGCGCTCACAGCTCGACCGCGGCGGCGGCACCGGGCGCGAACGCCCGCTGCTCGCCGGTCAGTTCGAACAGGATCTCGCTGCAGTCCGGCTGATGCCCGACGACGATGACAGTCTGCCCGCGTTGCGTGACCGCCTCGCGAACATCATTCGCGGTTGCGCCCGGTGCGAGCCGCTCGTCGGGCTCCGCGGTCAGGCCGGCTGCGCGGGCGATTGCCTCCGCCGTCTCGCGGGCGCGCAGCAAAGGGCTGGAGAGAATGGCGTCCGGCAGTTCGGCGGCGAGTTGCTCTCCAAGCGCACGCGCCGTGGCCCGGCCGGCAGGCGTCAAGGGGCGGAGCGCGTCCGGCTCGCCGGGCGCTGCCTCGGCGTGACGGACGAGGAAGAGGCGCACGCGCCTAGCCTAGTTGGGCTGCGACCTTCCCCAACACCCCGACCATCCCCACGTCTTCATGCGCGATGTGCTGGAGCATCACCCGCTCGACACCCGCGGCTTCGTACTCGCGCAGCTGACCGACCACCTGATCGACGGTGCCGGCGATCGCCGGCGCGTCGCTGCCTGTGAGCGCCTTGAACGCCGCCAACCGTTGCTTCAATTCGGGTTCGTCCTCGGCGACGACACAACCGGTCATCATCGAGAAGGCGAGCGGCTCGCGTCCCGCCGCGTGGGCGGCCTCGTCGAGTCTTCGTCTGCGCTCGCGCGCCTCGTCGACGGTCGGCCAGACCGTGTTGTATTCGTCGGCGTGAGCTACGGCCGCGCGGACGGTGCGCGGCTTCGCGGTGCCTCCGACGATGATCGGCGGGTGCGGGCGCTGCAGCGGCTTGGGTTGGATCTCCGGGGCCTCGCCCCAGTGGCGGACGATCTCTGCGAGCTGTCGGTCGAGTTCGTCCAGCCGCTCGCGAAGCGGCGGGAAGGCGAAGCCGTACGCCTCGTGCTCGGCCTCGAACCAGCCGGCACCGAGCCCGAGCTCGACGCGTCCGCCGGAGATGTGGTCGACGGTCGTGACCATCTTCGCGAGCACGGGCACTCGGCGGAAGGTGACGGGCGACACCATTGTCCCGAGCCTGATTTTGGTCGTCACCGCGGCGAGCCCGGCCAGCGTCGCCCAGGCATCGAGTGCCCCCGACGGCTCGCCACGCGTGATCGATCGGTAGTGGTCGGAACGGAAGAGGCCGTCGAGGCTGGCGTCCTCCGCAGCGCGGGCGAGTGCGGTCCATTGCTCCCAGGACACACCCTCCTGGCCCTCGATCATCAGACAGACGCGCATTACTCGGGCGTCACATAGGCAGACGTCAGGCCGCCGTCCACCAGGAAGGTCGAGCCCGTGACGTATGACGACTCGTCGGAGGCGAGGAACAGTGCGCCGTTGACGATCTCGCGCGGCTTGGCGAGGCGGCCGGTCGGCCAGTGCACGCGTCGCCGCTCGAGTGCTGCTGGATCGTCGCCGAAGATGTTGAGGAGCAGGGGTGTCTCGACCGGGCCGGGGCAGAGCGCGTTCACGCGCACGTTGTCGCGGGCGAACTGCACGGCAAGCTCACGGCTCATCGACAGCACCGCGCCCTTCGAGGCGCTGTACGAGATCTGGCTCGTCGCGGCGCCGACGATCGCGACGAAGCTTGCGACGTTGATCACGCTGCCGCCGCCGCGGTCGAGGAGGTGCGGGATGCCGTGCTTGCAGCAGAGGAAGACGCCTCTCGTGTTCACCGCCTGCACGCGGTCCCAGGCCTCGACGCTCGTGTCGAGGACAGACGCATCGTCGTTCGGGGAGATGCCGGCATTGTTGTAGAGGACGTCGATGCCGCCGTAGCGCGCGATCGTCGCCTCCATCATCGCTTTGACGCTGGCCTCGTTGGCGACGTCGACCTGGTGTGCGAACACGTCGCGTGCGTGGCTTGCTGTCTCTTGCGCAGCTGCAAGGTTGACGTCGGCAGCGCAGACCTGTGCGCCTTCTTCACTGAACAGGATGGTGGCGTCACGGCCCATGCCACCTCCGGCGCCGGTGATCACACAGACCTTGCCGTCGAGACGACCCATCAGTCCTCCGTCGAGTAGTAGATGTTCTTCACTTCCGAGTAGCCGTCCAACCCGTGCATGCCGAGCTCGCGCCCGAAGCCGGACTGCTTGAAGCCGCCGAACGGCGTCGAGACGCGCACGGAGCTGTTCGAGTTGATGCTGAGCACGCCGGTCTCGAGGGCCCGCGCGACCCGGAGCGCGCGGCTGCCGTTCTGCGTCCAGATCGATCCCGAGAGGCCGTACGGCGTGTCATTCGCGATGCGGATTGCGTCCGCTTCATCCTCGAACGGGATGAGGGCGGCTACGGGGCCGAAGACTTCCTCGCGTGCGATCCGGTCCTCGTTGGATGCCTCGACGATGGTGCACGGGTACCAGTAGCCCTTGCCAGGTGGCGTGTCGCCGCGATAGAGCGGCTCCGCTTCCACGAAGCTGGCGACGGTTTGGCGATGCTGTGCGGAGATCAGCGGCCCCATTTCGGTCGACTCGTCGCTCGGGTCGCCTACCTTGACGTTGCGCGTCGCGGTGACGAGCAGGTCTGCGAAGCGGTCATAGACGCTGCGTTCGACGAGGATGCGCGAACGGGCGCAGCAGTCCTGACCGGCGTTGTCGAAGACGGCGTACGGCGCTGCGGCTGCGGCCCGCTCCAGGTCGGCGTCGGCAAAGACGACGTTCGCGGACTTGCCGCCGAGCTCGAGCGTGACGCGCTTGATCGTCGCGGCGGCGCCTTCCATCACGGAGCGGCCGACCTCGGTCGAGCCGGTGAAGCCGATTTTCGCGACGTCGGGATGCTCGACCAGGCGCTGGCCGACGATCGAGCCCTTGCCGACGACGACGTTGAGCACACCTTCGGGGATCCCGGCCTCCAGCGCGAGCTCGGCCAGCCGAAGCGCGGAGAGCGGGGTCAGCTCAGCCGGCTTGAGCACAACCGTGTTGCCGCAGGCGAGGGCCGGCCCGAGCTTCCACGATGAGATGTTGAGTGGGAAGTTCCACGGGACGATCAGTCCAACGACGCCGAGCGGCTCGCGGAACGTCATGTCGATTCCGCCTGCCACGGGAATTGTCTCGCCGTGCTTCTTGTCGACGGCGCCTGCGTAGAAGTGGAAGACGTCGGCGACCATGCCGATCTCACCGCGAGCGCCGGCGATCGGCTTCCCGACGTTTTGCGATTCGATCCTGGCGAGCTCTTCGTGGTGGTCTTCGACGAGCGTCGCGAGCCGGCGAAGCAGCCGGCCACGGTCGGCGGGCGAGACGGCCCGCCAAGCAGGAAACGCGGTCTTGGCGAGCGCGACAGCAGCGTCGGTCTCGCCGGTCCCAGCCTGGTCGAGTGTGGCGATAGCCTCCTCGGTCGCGGGGTTGAGGACTGTGAGACTCATGCCTCCGATCTAACCACGTTGAACCCAGTCGTTTGGCGAAGGGTCGTGGGTCCGAAGGGCAAGTCTCTCGTGGACGAGCGCCCGATAGGCCGCTTGCGCAGCAGCCGGGCGAGGCGCGATGAGCTCGAGCAGGATCGATGGCGTGTGAAAGGGCCGTGGATGTTCGAGACCGATCGTGGCGCGGTAGCCGCACCATTTCGCCTGTTCAGGAGGTTGGGTGTGTTCAGCAGCGGCCGAGAGGTTGAGGTCGACGTAGCAGCAGGTGACCAGGACGTCCGCCTCGCTGGTCAACTCGCGAGCGAAGAACGCATGGCGAAAGAGATGACCCTGCCGGGTTTGCCCGTAAAGCGCATGAATCCAGCGCGAATATCCGCCATGTAGCTCGCGCATCCCTTCGGAGAGGCCGCCTTCTGTGAGCCTCACTACGAAGTGGTGATGGTTCGTCACCAGCGCCCACCCCGGCGTCTCCCAGCCGTACTTTCGGGCCGTGCGCCCGTACATGCGAAGGAAGACTTCGTGCTGCGCAATCGTGTTGAACAGGGTGCGTCCGTAACAGCCTCGGGATCCGACGTGGTAGTACCCGAGGGGATTGATGGGAGGTCGGCGCGGCACTCGAGCGAACGTAGACGCTGATGCACCGGGTCGCATCGTCTGTGGACGAGTTGTTCCACTCTCGTTACGTCGTTTGGCGACGAGACTGGTCTCGCAGCGACTGGTCCGAAGGGGTTACTGGTTCGCTGCTCGGAAGGACGCCGCTTCTGCGACCAGCGCTTCGAACAGTGCCAGGTCGTCGCCTGCTTCCGGGTGCCAGAGAACGCCCAGGGTGAAGCGCCGCGACGGGTCCTCCAGGGCCTCCACCGTGCCGTCGGGGGCGCGCGCGGCTTCGCGCAGTCCCGACCCCAACGTCCCGAAGCCCTGATGGTGGTGCGACTTCACGTCGTGCCGGCCGCCCAGGATCGAACCGAGCCGCGTGTCAGGCAACACCTCCACGTCGTGCTCGGCGAACACGCCCGGCGTCTCCTTGTGCACGTCGCTGCCGACGCGATCGGGCACGTGCTGCTCGATGCCCCCACCGAGTGCCACGTTCAGCACCTGCGACCCACGACAGATTGCGAGCATCGGCACGTCGCGAGCGAGGGCTGCCTGCATCAGTGCGAGCTCGAAATCGTCGCGCTCGCGCACGATCCCGTCCGTCTCGGGATGTGGATCGTCACCGTAGAGATCCGGATCGAGGTCCGATCCGCCCGAGAAGATGAGCCCGTCGACCACCGCGAGCGTCGCATCGGTGTCGGCTCCCGGCGGAACCAGCAACGGCGCGCCACCTGCACGTTCGACCGCGCGAACGTAGTCGAACGGCACGAGGGCGGCTTCCGTGCTCCACGCGCCCCACGCGGCGTGCGTCAGATAGGTCGTGATGCCGATGACGGGCTTACCCACGCTCGTACAACCGTTCCCGTTCCCAGTTCGTCACGACGCGGTCGAACAGCTCTTGTTCCGTGCGCGCGTAATTCAGGTAGTGATCCACCACATCGTCGCCGAGCGCGGCCCGCGCCATCGAGCCGCCTTCGAGCGCCGCGGTCGCATCCCGGAGGGCCGACGGAAACCGCTCCGCGTCCGACACGTAGGCGTTCCCTTCCAGCGCCGGAGGCAGCTCGAGCCGGTTCTCGATGCCGTAGAGACCGGCGGCAATCGTCGCCGCAAACGCGAGATACGGGTTCACGTCGCCACCCGGAATGCGCGACTCGACACGCATCGCCGAGCCCGAGCCAACGATGCGAAAGCCGCACGTGCGGTTGTCGCGTCCCCACGCGAGTGTTGTCGGCGCCCATGAGCCCGCCGCGAACCGCTTATACGAGTTCACCGTCGGCGCGAAGAAGATCGCGAGCTCGCGTGCACACGCGATTTGCCCGGCGAGGTACTGCTTGAAGGTGTCGCTCTCGCCGTTGAAGGCGCTCTCGCCGCTTCGCCAGAGCGACGAATGGATGTGGCACGACGAGCCGATCCAAGTGTGATCCGGCTTCGCCATGAAGGTGATCGAGCAGCCGTTCAAGTGCGCGATCTCCTTCGCGCCGTTCTTGTAGATCGCGTGATTGTCGGCCATCGTCAGCGCGTCGTCGTAACGGAAGTTGATCTCCTGCTGTCCAGGCCACGCCTCGCCTTTCGACGTCTCGACGCGGATGCCCGCTCCCTGCATCCCGTTGCGGATCTGGCGTAGCAAGGGCTCGTCGAAGCTCGTGGCGAGGATGTGGTAGTCGAGGATGTACGGCACCGACGGTGTCAGGTCGCGGTAGCCCTTGCGGTACGCCTCTTCGTACGTCTCGCGCAGCAAGTAGAACTCGAGCTCGGACCCGACCATCACCTCGAAGCCGAGCGCGCGCGCGCGTTCGACCTGAGCACGCAGCACCTGGCGCGGCGAGGGACGCACCGGCGAGCCGTCCGCCCAGGCGACGTCGCAGAGCACGAGCGCAGTCGCCTCGAGCCACGGAATGCGCCGCAGCGTCGCCAGGTCCGGGCGCAGGTCGAAGTCGCCGTACCCACGCTCCCACGACGCGAGCTCGTAGCCGTCGACGGGATTCATCTCCATGTCGAGCGCCAACAGGTAGTTGCAGCCTTCGGTGCCGTGACCATGCTCGACCTGGTCGAAGAAGAAGTCGCGGTGCAGGCGCTTGCCGAGCAGACGTCCCTGCATGTCGGTGAACGCCATGATCACGGTGTCGATCGACGGGTCTCCCCGCAGTTCCTCGAGCGTCAACACATGTCTCCTCGGTTCTCGAAGTGGTAATGCGCAGGTGCGCGCTGTAGATTCGCGCAAATTCGCAGGCGACAGGAGGTTCCATGAGCGAGACGGCGGTCGACACAACCGGGACGGTCAGCGAGGACGCGCGGCTCGTAAGCCTGGGATACAAGCCGCAGCTGAACCGCGTGCTCGGCTTCTTCGCGAACTTCGCCGTCGCGTTCACGTACCTCTCGCCGATGGTCGGGATCTACTCCCTGTTCCTCCTCGGTGTCGCGGTCGGCGGTCCAGCATACCTCTGGCTGACGATCATCCCTGTCGTCGGCATGCTCTTCGTCGCGCTCGTCTTCGGCGAGCTTGCGAGCCACTATCCGGTTGCGGGAGCTCTCTACCAGTACAGCAAGTTCTCGGTCGGCTCCGGGTACGGGTGGTTCGTCGGCTGGTTCTACGGGATCGCGTTGCTCGTCACCGTGGCGTCGGTCGACACCGGCGTCGTCCCGTATGTCACCTCGCTCGCCCACAATTGGTTCGGGACGAAGTGGAATCCGGCCCACCACTCGACGATTCTCATCATCACGATCGTCCTGCTCGCGATCCAGACCACGCTCAACATCACCGGCGCGCGGGTCATGGGGAACATCGCGAAGTTCGGCGTAGGCGTCGAGATCCTGGGGACGTTCGGCATTGCGATCATCCTCGCGTTCCACGGCTTTCACCACGGCCTTGGCTTCCTGTTCAGCACGCAGGGCGTGCAGCATGCCTCGTCCAACGTGTACGGCGTGAGCTTCGGAGGGAGCTGGGCCGCCGCCGCGCTGGTCGCGGTCCTCGCTCCCGTCTACATCTTCTACGGATTCGAGTCCGCCGGCGACATCGCCGAGGAGACGAAGGATGCCGGTAGGCAGATCCCCAAATCGATGCGCTGGGCGCTGATCTGGGGCGGAATCACGTCGCTCGTCCTCACCGGCGCGCTGTTGCTCGCCATGCCGAAGGAGAACCCGATCAAGGCGACCTTCGACGGTGGCGGCGTGCCGTACATCCTCGGACAACTCTCGAGCGGGATGCAGGACTTCTTGCTCCTCCTCATCATCTTTGCGTTCTTCTCCTGCGGGACGTCGGTACAGGGTGCGGGCAGCCGCCTGGCCTTCTCATTTGGGCGGGACGGCGCGCTTCCCGCCTCGGAATGGCTCTCCAGGGTGAACGCCCGGTTCAGGACACCGGTCAATGCGCTGCTCTCCGGAGCGGTGATCTCGCTGCTCTTCGTGTTTCTCGTCTACTACTCGCCGAGCAAGAACGTCCACATCTGGTTCATCACCTACCCGGCGAACGTCAACGCGCTGTACTCGCTCATCTCGTTCGCCGTCAGCGGCATCTATCTCTCATTCCTGCTCACCGTGATCGGAGTGATGATCGCCCGAAGCCGCGGCTGGGTTCCTGAAGGCAGCTTCCAGCTCGGGAAGTGGGGCTGGACGGTGTGCGTCATCGCAGCGCTCTACCTCGGCCTGATGCTTCTCAACGTCGTTGTGCCGACCGGTTTGACGAGCGGTCGCGGATTGTTCAACTACGACTGGATCACGCTGCTCGTGATGGTCGTCATCGCCGTCGTCGGGGCGATCTACTTCTTCCTCGCTCGACCCGACCGGAAGCTGGCGGGTCACCTGCACGATGCGCTCGAGCCGACCGGGGCCGAACGGTCCTCTTGACAAGAGGTGCCCGATGGTGAGGAATAGCGCCATTCGATCTCAGGGAGGTTGACGTGAGTACAAGCGCTGCGGCGCCAGAGCCCAGGTTGACGGAGGACGAGCAGCAGCTGCACAAGTTGGGCTACGCCCAGGAGCTGTTCCGAGCGATGGGCGGTTTCCAGAACTTCGCGATCTCCTTCACGATCATCTCGATCCTCGCGGGCTGCCTGACCTCGTACTACATCGCGTTCGAGAGCGGTGGCCCGATCGCGGTGACCTGGGGCTGGCTGATCATCGGCGTCTTCTCGACGATCATCGCGCTCGCCATGGCCGAGATCGCCTCGTCGTTCCCGACCGCCGGCGGGCTCTACTACTGGGCCTCGAAGCTCGGCAGCCCGGGTTGGGGCTGGGCGACGGGCTGGTTCAACCTGATCGGCCAGATCGCGGTTACCGCGGCGATCGGCTACGGGCTGTCGACGTTCGCCACGGTGCTGTTCGACGACCTCTTCAACTTCGAGACGCACCTGCACAGCTGGTTCGGGTTCGACTACAACGAGACGGTCTACGCGCTCTACGCGGTGCTCCTGCTGGCCGTGTGCCTGATCAACGTGTTCGACGTCCGAATCACCTCGATGCTGAACACGATCTCGGCGTACTGGCACATGATCGGCGTTGCGGTCATCGTGATCGTGCTGATCGTCGTCCCGGACCACCATCGATCGTGGTCGTACGTGTTCGGCGGTCAGGTGAACGCGACCGGCTACGCCCACAATACGACCGGCTTCCATCATGCGGGGTTCTGGCTCGTGTTCGGCCTGGGTCTGCTGATGGCGCAGTACACGATCACAGGTTTCGATGCCTCGGCGCACATGGCCGAGGAGACACACCGGGCTTCGCGGATGGCCGCCGTCGGCATGTACATGTCCGTGATCGTCTCGGTGATCTTCGGCTTCATCCTGCTCGTCGCGGTGACCTTCGCGGTCCCAAGCACGCAGGGCGCTCTCACGAACATTGGGGCGGTGGTGCCGTGGATCTGGGAGACGTCGATGAGCCAAAACTGGTCGGACGCGCTCCTGACGATTTGCGTGGTCGCCCAGTTCTTCTGTCTGACGGCTTCGACCACGTCCGCTTCGCGGATGATGTTCGCGTTCTCACGTGACGGGGCCGTGCCGGGCAACAGGTGGTGGCGGCGCGTCTCCAAGCACCGCGTGCCCGTCTACGCGGTGTTCGCCATCGGCGTGCTCTCCGGCCTGTTGATGGTGCCCGCGATCTGGAACTACCTCGTCGGCTATGCGGCCGGGACGGCGATCGCCGTCATCGGCCTTTACATCGCGTTCGTCCTGCCCGTCTTCCTGCGGCTTCGCCTCGGCGACAGGTTCGAGCACGGCGCTTGGAGTCTCGGACGGCACTACAAGTGGCTCGGCTGGGTCTCGATCCTCTGGGTCGCGTTCATCGCGGTTCTCTTCAGCCTGCCGCTCTTCTACGACGGGCTTCCGTGGTCACCCAACTTCTCCTGGTCGCTGACGAACTACACGATCCTCTGGTTCGCCGGCATCGGACTGTTCTTCGGCGGCTGGTGGGTCCTCTCGGCCCGGCACTGGTTCAAGGGCCCGGTGCGAATGGGCACCGAGGAAGAGTTGGCTCAGCTCGAGCGGCAGCAGGAGGGCGGGTTCCTGCTTCCGGCCGACACAGAGTTCGGCAGCACGAGCTAACAGAAGCGAGCGTGTGCGATGACGGAGGGCGCCGGGAGGCGCCCTCCGTCATCTAAGTTCTGGCCATGCGCAGCTTCCGCTATGTCGTGTGCGACGTGTTCACCGACGTGCCGCTCGCCGGGAACCAGCTCGCGGTCTTCACCGATGCGCGCGACCTCGATGAGCTGACGATGCAGGCGCTCGCGAGGGAGATGAACTTCGCCGAGACCGTGTTCGTGCTGCCGCCGTCGAGCGACGAGGCGGATGTGCGCATCCGAATCTTCACGCCGGCGCTCGAGTTGCCATTTGCCGGGCATCCGACGCTCGGGTCGGCGTTCGTCCTCGGCGGCCCGCTGTCGAAGATCGTGATCCGGCTCGAGACCGGCGCGGGGATCGTCCCCGTCGAGCTCGAGCGCGACGGGCCGCGCATCGTCTTCGGTCTGATGGAGCAGCCGATCCCGACGTGGCAGCCCGTGCCCGACGCGGCCGCCATCCTGGCCGCTGCGGGAGTCTCGGAGGCACAGCTGCCGATCGAGCGTTACGACCTCGGGCCCGGCCATGTCTACATCGAGCTCGGTTCGCCGGAGGAGGTCGCGCAGCTCTCGCCCGACATCGGTGCCCTCGCGCGGGCCACGAACGACGGCCTCAATTGCTTCGCGCGCGATGGCGAGCGCTGGAAGACCCGCATGTTCGCCCCGAACCACGGCGTCGTCGAAGACGCCGCGACCGGCTCCGCGGCCGGGCCGCTCGCCGTGCACCTGGCCCGTCATGGGCGCATTGCGTTCGGCGAGCGGATCGAGATCTCGCAGGGGAAGGAGATCGGCCGCCCCTCGACGCTCTTCGCGACGGCGTACGGCAGCGGCGATGCGATCGAACGCGTCACCGTCGGCGGCTCGGCCGTGGTGGTCGCGCGCGGCGAGTTCGGCTTCTGACGGCGCTTACTGCGGCTGCGGGACGATCCGGATGTAGGGCTTCGGCTCTTCCCACTTGCCGAAGATCTCCTTCGCCTCGTCGTTCGAGACCGAGCCGGCAATGACCACGTCGTCGCCCGACTGCCACTGAGCGGGCGTCGCCACGCGATGGTTCGCGGTCAGCTGCAGCGAATCGATCACGCGCAGGACCTCGTCGAAGTTGCGGCCCGTCGTCATCGGGTACACGAGGATCAGCTTGACCTTCTTGTCGGGGCCGATCACGAAGACGTTGCGCACCGTCTGGTTGTCCGCAGGCGTCCGGGGCGCCGAATCGCCGGACGTGTCGGTGGGCAGCATGCCGTAGAGCTTCGAGACGTTGAAGTCGTCGTCGCTGATGATCGGGTAGTTGGGAGCGTGCCCCTGTGTCTCCTCGATGTCGCTCACCCAATCGGCGTGACGGTCGAGTGAGTCGACCGACAGGCCGATCACCTTGACGCCGCGGCGATCGAACTCCGGCTTGATGCTCGCCATGTAGCCGAGCTCGGTCGTGCAGATCGGGGTGAAGTCCTTGGGGTGCGAGAACAGCACGGCCCAGGAGTCGCCGATCCAGTCGTGGAAGTGGATCGGGCCCTCGGTCGTCTGAGCCTCGAAGTCTGGTGCGGTGTCGCCGAGTTGCAGAGCCATGCCTCGTCTCCTTCTGGGGGGAAAGTCCGAATGAGAGCCTACGTAGAGAGAACGCGATCGGGCAACCTCAGCTTCCCGGGAACGTGACCGCGAGGATCTCCGGCAGCTCCACCGCGAGCGAGCTCCAGAAGACGCCGCCGTTCCGTGAGAGAAAGATCCGGTTGCGCCCGGCATAGACGATCAAGTCGGGATCGTCGTCCGAGATTGCGACCGCTCGTCCCGTCGGCAGGCCGCGACCGGATTCCCGCCAGGTCGAGCCTGCGTCGGAGGAGACGAGCAGAGGCGGCTTCGCGTCGACGACCGCGACAACCCTTGCGCCGGTCGCGGCGGCGGCGAGCACGCGGGGCAGGTTGAGCACGGGAGCCGGCGGCGGCTCGAGCCGGCCGTCCCAGGGCTCGACGTCGTCGGTCTCGAGGTCGACGGAGAACGATCCCGCGACGGTCGAGATGAGCACCTTCATGGCGTGAGGAGCGATGCGACGACAGCGGTTGCGCGGCGAGCCGCACCTGCCGGAGCAAAGCCCGCGTTCCTTGCGACGACGTACGCGGTCGCGAATGCATCGCCGGCGCCGGTCGGGTCGCCTGGGAGGGCGCGGGCCGGAACGTGCTCGACGCGGCCGCCGCAGTAGACGGTCGATCCGCGCGAGCCGTGCGTCACGACGACCTCGCGCACGCCAAGACCGGCCGGATCGCCCA
>DATBBH010000120.1:0-7375 GCA_036271075.1 Gaiellaceae bacterium
TGGAAGACGATCGTCGACCGCGCCGAGGTCACCCGCCTGGGCGAAGGCCTCGAGGACGAAGGGAAGCTCGAGGACGAGCCGATCAGGCGGACCGTCGAGGCGATCGCGGCGATGGCAGAAGAGGCCAAGCGCAGCGGCGTCGAGGAGATTGCGGCAGTTGGAACGGCCGGGCTGCGGCTGGCGCCCAACCGCTCCATGCTCGTCGACGCGGTGCGCGAGCGCACAGGAATCGACGTCGAGGTCATCCCCGGCGAAGAGGAAGGCCGGCTCGCCTACCTGGCGACGCGGTCTGGGCTGGGTCTCGGCCAGGGCTCGCTCGTCGTGTTCGATACCGGCGGCGGCAGCTCCCAGTTCACATTCGGCCGGGGGGAACAGGTCGACGAACGTTTCAGCCTGAACGTCGGCGCGGCGCGATTCACCGAGCGCTACGGCTTGGACCGAGTCGTCTCCGAGGACGCGCTCGTTTCAGCAACAGACGCGATCGCGGCCGACCTGACGAGGCTCGACGGCCGACCCACCCCCGACACCCTTGTTGGGATGGGCGGCGCGATCACGAACCTCACGGCCGTCAAGCACGGCCTGGCCGAGTACGACCCCACCGTCGTGCAGGGCTCCGTTCTCGACCTCGCCGAGATCGACCGCCAGATCGAGCTCTACCGCACCCGCACCGCGGACGAGCGTCGCCAGATCGTCGGCCTGCAGCCCAAACGCGCGGAGGTCATCCTCGCTGGAGCCTGCATCGTGCGCACGATCGTCGCGAAGCTGGGCCGCGAATCGCTCACCGTCAGCGACCGCGGCCTCCGACACGGCCTGCTGGTCGAGCGATTCGGCGACCGCTGAACCAACTAGGTGAGCGAAGGTGCAGGGACGCTCGTGCGGGTCTGCGTCAGTGGGATGCCCCACGACGTGAGCACGAGCGGAAGGGCCCGCGCGAGCTCGCACGAATGCGCCCAGGTTCCAACCGTCTCCGTGACCGGCGCCGCCGGATTTGCACGCAAGATCTCAGCGTAGAGTCGACCGCTTTCACTCGCCTGGTCGGCGACGATCCGATCGCTGCTCGACCACCAGATCTGAAGTGGAACGCCAGAGAACGCGATCTGGTGGACGAAGTCGCTCGGGCTACGCGAGGCGTAGGCCGCGGGTGCCGCCCGCGGTGTCCCGCCTACCTCATCGACCAGGAGCTGGCGTAGCCCGATGCCATCTGGCAGCGCAGCGAAGTCGAGGTAGCGCTGGTCGAGGTTCGTCGCCGAATCGAAGGCAGCCGCGCCGGCGAGGAGCCTCGGGTGCCGAGCGACGAGCAGCAGCGTCTCCTGCCCGCCCATCGAGCTTCCGGCTGCATAGATCCGCCTCGGATCGACTTTGACCCACGGGAAGGCACGACGGAGCAAGCCGGGCATGCGCGCCAGGTCGTTGATGTCGCCCGGAGCCCCCCACGAGTAGAGGCCCAGCCGGCGTCCTTCACCCGATGGGTTCACGACCGCGAATGTGCCGCGGCTGGGCAGATCGCCCCAGTAGCGCTCGTTGATGCGCGGATCGACACCCCGCCCGTGCGGAGAGATGACCAGGGGAATCGGCGGGTCATCGTGCCTCCCATACCAGGCGGGAAGCATCAGATAGCCAGGCCGGACTGTTCCGTCCCAGGCCCGATAGTGGAACGGCAACGTCCGCACGAGCGGACTCGAATACATCCGCGGCAGGGAGGACTGCGCGTCCGCGACTCCGGACACTGCGAGGATGACCACGACCCCAGCAACAACCGAGAGAAAGAGCCGAGTCACGTCCCCACTGTCGAGGTGAGATGCGTGGATTCTTGGAACATTTCGCGTAGCACTCGTTGTCCAACGTAAGCGGGAGGTGTTGACGGACAGCGACGCCGCACCCGACCTAGGATTGAGTCGTGGCGGATTCGCGCGATCCGTTCGAGTCGAGGCCGATCGAGATCGACGTCGAGCCGACCGTCGCCGGCCGGCTCGCACTGTGGATTGAACGCGCACGGGTTCTCCAGGCTCGTGCCGATGCGGCCCGAGCCCGGCACGCGTCGATCGACTTTGGGTTCGGCCTCGTCGAGCAGGACTCATCGATCGGCGGCGGGCTGCTGGCCGGCGCGCTCGCCTACCGGATGTTCGTTCTGCTCCTACCCACCAGCCTCTTGCTGGTCTCCGGTTTCGGCCTGTACGCGGGCGCCGTTGACAAGAGCCCAGCCACGGTCGCGAGGGAAGCAGGCCTGCACGGGCTGATCGCGTCGGAGGTCGCACAGGCGTCGTCAGGTCGCGCCCGCGGGCTCATCTTCCTCCTGATGATCCCGGCCGTGCTCTACGCATTGGTGACGCTCTACCGTGCGATTGCGAAAGTCCACGCGATCGCCTGGCAGGGGTCCGGGCGCGGCGTCCAGATCACCGCGAGAGGAGTCGGATCGCTGGCCGGGGCGCTGCTCGTCCAGCTCGTTACAGGCATGGTCGTGGCTTGGATCCGGCGGGGGCATCAGTACGGCGGGGTGGCGGCGCTGCTCGTCTACGTCCTGCTCATCGGCGCCGCGTGGCTTGCGGTCTCCGTCCAGCTGCCACACCGCAACGTCCGCTGGCAGGTGCTCATCCCAGGCGCAGTGCTGTTTGGTGCCGGACTGCTGGCGATCAACGTCTTGAACATCTACGTGACGGCCCGCCTGGTCGAGGGCCGCGCTGACACGTATGGGGCGCTCGGCATAGCGACGGCGCTGCTCTTCTCCCTGGTGCTCGTCGGCCGGCTGATGGTCTTGTCCGCAGAGCTGAACGCCGCCATCTACGAACGCCGCGGGCGGGACCGAGTGGCGTAACCTCCGCCGAGTCAAGAGCGACTCGAAGGGGGTAGGGCATGAGCGACAGCGTGTATCGCGTCACCGAGGTGATCGGAACGAGCTCCGACTCGTGGGAGGCGGCAGCGCGAAACGCCGTCGAGACCGCGGGGCGCTCCATTCGCGACCTCCGCGTGGCCGAGGCCACCAGGTTCGACGTCACGGTCAAGGACGGGAAGATCAGCGAATACCGGGTGCGCCTGGACATCTCGTTCAAGTACGACGCCGGAGACTGAGAGCGGAGCCGGACGATGTCCGCCGTCAGTCGGGGTAAAGGCGCGTAGCCGCAGCCACACCCCAGGACCATCATCCGGCTCCGCCTCCACCATCTCACGCGGCGCGCCGGCGTGCCGTTTTATAGTCGTGGTCGCCCGCAGCCCGTTCGGCTGCCAAGAGACGGATCAGGGGGAGGTTCGAATGTCTGCCAAGAAACGGCTTTTGTTCGTGGCCGGCTTGTTCGGCCTGGTCGGACTGCTGCTCTTCGGCGGGGCCGCCGGCGCCGCCGATCGCACGGCCTCGTCCGGGCCGGACTTCGGCGCCAACGTGCTCGTCTTCGACCCCAGCATGCCGACGAGTCAGATCCAGGCAGCGGTCGACGCAGTCAGCGCCCAGCAAGTCTCGAACCAGTTCGGGCCGCAGCGCTATGCGCTGCTCTTCAAGCCCGGGACCTATGGTTCGGCGACGAATCCGCTCAACTTCCAAGTCGGTTACTACACCGCCGTCGCGGGCCTCGGCGCCTCGCCGAACGACGTCGTCATCAACGGCTCGGTCTACGTACGAAACCAGTGCAGCGCGGGCAGTTGCACCGCCCTCAACAACTTCTGGCGGTCGCTGTCGAACCTGACGATCAATGTGACGACTCCGAACTTCGGCTGCTACTCCGGCGAGTTCTGGCCGGTGTCTCAGGCGTCTCCCATGCGCCGCGTGCACGTGAACGGGTTCGCGACCCTGATGGACTACTGCACCCAACCATCGTTCGCGAGCGGTGGCTTCATCGCCGATTCACAGTTCGACGGGAGCACCGTGGTCAACGGCTCGCAACAGCAGTGGCTGGTCAGGAACAGCGGGCTCGACGGCTGGTCGAACGGCGTGTGGAATCAAGTGTTCTCCGGGGTCGTGGGCGCTCCCGCCCAGTGTTTCCCCTCCACACCAACGTGCGGCCCGTACACCACGCTCGCGACCAGCCCGGTCACTCGGGAGGCGCCGTATTTGAACGTGAGCTCCTCCGGGGACTACAGCATCTTCGTCCCGGCGCCTCGCCACAGCTCCAGCGGCACGTCGTGGGGCAACGGGCCGGAGGCCGGCTCCTCCATCCCGATCGACCAGTTCTTCATCGCAAAGCCGACCGATGACGTGCAGGCGATCAACAACGCGCTCGCCCAGGGGAAGAACCTGATCTTCACGCCGGGCGTCTACGACATCGACAAGACGATCAAGGTCAAGCGCGCCGACACCGTCGTGCTCGGTCTCGGCTTCGCGACGCTCGTGCCGCAAGATGGAGTCGTCCCGATGACCGTCGCCGACGTCCCCGGCGTCGACGTGTCCGGCCTCATCTTCGACGCCGGCCCGGTGAACTCGCCCGTGCTGCTGCAGGTCGGCACTCCGCACGCCCACAAGAGCGACCCGACCGACCCGACGGCACTGCAGGACGTGTTCTTCCGCATCGGCGGCGCAGCCGCGGGGAAGGCGACGGTCAGCCTCGAGGTGAACAGCGACAACGTGATCCTCGACGACATCTGGGCGTGGCGCGCAGACCATGGCAACGGCGTGGGCTGGAACGTCAACACCGCCGACACCGGCGTCGTCGTCAACGGCGATGACGTGACCGCCTACGGTCTTTTCGTCGAGCATTACCAGAAGTACGAGGTGATCTGGAATGGGAATCGCGGCACGGACGTCTTCTTCCAGAACGAGATGCCCTACGACCCGCCGAGCCAGGCGGCGTGGATGGAGGCTCCGGGCATCGACGGCTGGGCGGCCTTCAAGGTTGCGGATTCTGTGACCAGCTTCAGTGGCTACGGCATGGGCAGCTACAGCTTCTTCAACCAGGGCGTGAACATCTACGCCGCGCACGCGTTCGAGGTCCCCGCCACCCTCCCCGCGTCGAGCCTCCACGATCTCCTCACGATCTTCCTCGATGCGAGCCACGGCTTGGGCGGCATCCTGAACGTCGTCAACGACACGGGCGGGCCGTCGACGATCGCCAACCCGGATGTCCCGGTGACCGTGGTGAGCTACCCGTAGCGCGAGTTCGTCGTCCCGCTCCCAGCGATCACCGCCGGGGGCGGGACGAGCAGGACTCAGGCGGTGGCCTCGGGGAGCAGTAGGACCGATCCGGGCGCCGAAAAGTTGTTAGAAGGACCCGTGCGTTCGCTGCTGCTCGTCGTGTTCGCCGCGTTGACGCTGGCCGGTGCGGGAACCGCACAGCCCTGGCATCCATCGGCTGCGTGGTTCGCGCAAGCGCACTGCGTCCACGTGCACGAAGGGCCGTGGACCGCGAACACCGGCAACGGTCTCTTCGGCGGCATGCAGTTCTCCGCGCAGACGTGGCTGCGGATGAAGGGCCCGTTCGTGCCCGCCTTCGCGCATCCGGGGGATCCCGCTTTCCCGTTCACGATCTCGGCGCACGAGCAACTTCACCGCGCTTGGCTCTTGTGGCTGCGCGACGGCCGCAGTTGGCGTTCGTGGGGCGCCGTCGGCACATCGTGCGCGCGTGCGCCGACCAGTGTCCCCTAGCGGGAACACCTCGCTCGCCCTGGACGTTCTCATAACAAATGACCTGGCTGCTGGTGCCCCTGGCCTCGTTGTCGATCTACGGCGTCTTTGCTGGCGCGCTGTACTACGTCCGACGGGCGCGGGTACGCCATGAAGCCGACGAGTGGATCGCGCGCGGGTACGAGGGTCGGGCGGCGTGGTACGGATGGCGCATCGCGGAACTGACCGCGGCACGCGAGCGGCTGCTCCTTGCCTGCTCCATGCAGCACGTCGTCTCGGAGCTCTCTGATCCGCGGGTCGGACAACTCTCACCGCTCAACCGCAAGGAGCTACGCCCGCAGCAACACCTGATCAAGAGGCTCTCGAAGCGTCTCGAGGATCTCGATCGCCCGGTCAGCGCCGCCGGGATCTTGGCCGTCAACCAACTCCTAACAAGCCCCTCGAGCGTGCTCTACCGCCACGGCCGTAGCGTCTCGGCGGCGCTCAGCGAGACACTCGACCGGCTCGAGCCTCGTCACTGAACCCGCAGGGCTAGCATTCCCCCATGGTCTTGGCCGGCGACGGTGACCGGGAACGCGCAGCCGCCTCTCTGCGCGAGCACTTCATCAGCGGCAGGCTGACGCTCGACGAGCTATCGGCGCGCACCGAGCTGGTGCTCCGTGCACGGTCGCTGGAGGAACTGCGACGCGCCCTCGCAGGCCTGCCGCAGTTCACCCTGCGCACGGCTGCGCGAGCTGCGATCCGCGGCGGAGTGCTCCTGTTGCTGACAGCCGTCTGGCTGCTGTTCAGCCTGGCGCTCTTCGTCGTCTTTGGCCTGACGCTCCTGATTCACGGTGTCTCCGTGACCGGGCTGGTCGTCGTCCTCGTCGTCTGGCTCGTGCCGACGTTTCTGCTCTCTCGGCTCTGGCGCCCACGGCGGTCAGAGCGCGCGCTCGGCTCGTGAGATCGCCTTGTCCATGGTTGTGCCGGGATCTCGAAGAACCCGGCCGTGTCCGACGACGAGAGTTGCCGGGTCGAGCGCCCTGAGGGCCCGCGCCGAGTCGATGTCCTTCGCCTTGTCCCACGTCGCCAGCGCAGCGAACGGAAAGCGGAAGTAGAGGAAGCTGGTGACCGCGAGGTTGCCGAAGGCCGTGAAGACGTCGCCGGCAATCACCGTGCGGTCGCGCGTGTCGAGCAGCGCGACATGCCCCGGGGTATGGCCGGGGCTCGCGACGACTTCCAGGCTTCCCACCCGGTCGCCGGCCGCGAGCCGCACATCGGGAACCGTCCTGACCTTGGGCCAACCGCCGGGCAGCTTGCCTTCGACGACCTGCTCGCCTGCGAGGATCCGCGCGTCGAGGTCGGGCATGAGCACTTCGACCGCGTCGCCAAGTCGGTCGCTGAGCGCGTCGAGAGAGCCGACGTGGTCACCATGCCCGTGGGTGAGGACGATCCGGCGAATCGCTCCGCCCGTCTGCTCCGCCGCAGCGACGAGCGCATCGGCGCCGCCACCGTACGTGGTGTCGACGAGCGTGTAGCCGTCGTCTTCTCTGACGAGAAACGCATTGACGACGCGCAGGCGGGTGAGCTGGGTCAAGTTGGGTGTGACGGCGGCGATCTTCAAGAGAAACTCCGGTGACTAGCCGCGGCGGCGCAGGCGCACGCGACGAACGTGGAGCGCGTAGCTCGGCAGCCCGACGATCAGGAACAGAAACACGAAACTGGCCCACGCCGACGGGTGGCGGATCTTGCTGCGCTCGGCATGAAAGAAGACGCCGGTTCCGGCGGCGGCGGCGATCAGGAACGCGACCAGGAACTGCGCTGTGGAGGGGCTCGTCACGCAGGAGCCAA
>DATBBH010000121.1:0-4612 GCA_036271075.1 Gaiellaceae bacterium
GCGGTCGACGAGCTGAACTCGGTTGTCGGCTGGGTGCAGGTAACCGCACGGGACAGCCGGCTGGCTCGGATTCAGAACG
Organism: Gaiellaceae bacterium; assembly: GCA_036271075.1. Taxonomy (GTDB): domain Bacteria; phylum Actinomycetota; class Thermoleophilia; order Gaiellales; family Gaiellaceae; genus PALSA-600. Next base: position 80 of record DATBBH010000121.1, read on the forward strand.
AGCTCTTCGACGTCGGCGCCGACCTGTCGGTGCCGTTCACCGAGGGAGACGGCAAGCTCCGCGTCGACCAGGCGGCGATCGACCGGCTCGAGGCCGACTGCGACGACGCGAACGCCGGTCTTCCGGACCTCAAGAGCTTCGTGCTGCCGGGGGGCTCCGAGACCGCTGCGCGCTTGCACATCGCCCGCGCCGTCTGTCGCCGGGCGGAGCGCGACGTGCTCGATGCCGCACGAACGCGGCCGGTGAACCCGCTCGCCGTTGGCTACCTGAACCGGCTCAGTGACCTGCTCTTCATCCTCGCCCGGGCGGCGAACGCCGGCGGCGACGAGCCGCTGTGGCGGCCCGGCGGCTAGCGCACCTGCCTGAGAGCCGCGGCGATCTTGGCGGCCGTCACGGGCGCGCGCACCGCGGCCACGACGGCGCGCGGGAAGACAGTTCGCAGCGTTCGCACATCGCTCAGGCCGTAGGTGTCTGCGTCGAGCACGAATGCCGCCACCGCGTTGTAGGTCGCGTAGAGGAACGCCTGGTCGAGCGAGGCTTGGTAGATGCGCGGCGCGAGGATGGACTTCTGGAAGGACTCGCTGCTCCGCGACCCGGAGACGACGACGACCGAAGCCGTGGAGTCGTGCGCGCAGAGTGCCCTAGGATGCGCAGCGGTGTGATTCGGCGCGCGACGGTGTGATCGGCGTCCGAGGTTGCCTTCCAGAACACGCGGTATAGGCCTGGGCGCAGCCTCGGGCGCAGCGGCAGTCGCAGAATCGTCGCGCCGGGCCGTACGTGGAAGAAGTGCCAGCGCTGGAGACGGTGGTAGGGATACGCGTCGAGCGTCACGTCGATGCGCGCAGTCGTCGTGGCCAGCGCGCGACCGATCAACGAGTGCTTTGTCATAGTGCTGCGTGGGGCGGTCGCGATCGTGAACGCGAAGGATGAGCGCGCGACGGCCGGAACCTGAGCATCGACTGCGAGAGGAGTGGCGAGCGGCACGTTGGCCGCCGCTCCGGTGAGCACCGTGAAGAGCGAGAGGTGCCGCGTCAGGATGTGGATCGTCGCGCCCGTGCGCCAGTAACCGTCGGGCTGGCCGAGCGGCAACTGTCCGGCCTGTGCGAGCGCGGGGATCGCGCGCCAGGCTGACCCGGGCTCGGCGGTGGCCGGCGTGCCGTTCGTGCCACTCGGATCGGTCAGGTCGATCTCGATCGGAGCGTCGAAGGCGTGCTCGGCGGTCTGGCTGAGGCTCCAGAACATGGTCACGTCGACCACGGTCGAGGTGAGCGCCAGGGTGGCTGTCGGGATGATCGAGGGTGGCGGCGACGGGTCGATCTTGAGGACGAGGAAGTCCTGGGCGGCCGGCGCCGGCCCGTTCCAGACATTCGCAGGGACCGTGACGGCGGCCGAGTTGTCGGCCGCCTCGAGCGTCGTCGGGAGGGAGGAGCTGACGTTCTTGCTGGTCGGCGGCACACCGCCGGCGGGCGTCCCGCCGAGGACGGTGAAGTTGATTCGGAACGGCTTGGAGTTGCCTGCCAGATCGATCAGCTTTCCGGTGAGGTAGTGATTGCCGTCTGCCAGCACGCCGGTCGGGAAGCTGACGCCGGCGCCGCTGATCGTCGCGGTGAACGACGGCGCGCCACCGTCCAGCTGCAGACTGGAGATCGCCGAGAGCGGCTCCGACGCCGTGGCGCTGACGGAGCTCAGGCTTGCGAGGAGCGAACCGTCCGCCGGTGTCGACGCGAGCAGGGTCGGCGGCGTGTTGTCGATCTGCACGTTCCCCACGACCACGGTGGTTGCGTTACCGAAGGCGTCGCGGACGACGGCTCGTACGTCGTAGAGGCCGTCGGCGAGCGACGCGCTGTTGAAGCTGCCCGGGAAGTGCGGGGCGCTGCTCGACGTCGCGACCTGCGTCCAGGTGTTGGACCCGGCTGGGCTCAGCTCGTAGGTCACGCTCGTCGCATCGGCGTTCGTCGAGACACTTGGCGTGACCGTGCCGCTGACCGCGGTAGCGACGTTGAGCGATGTCACGACCGGAGGAGTCGAATCGACCGTCATGACGTGGTTGGTCGCGTACGTGTTGCCGGCCTTGTCCGTGACCAGCGCGCGAACCTGATAGTCGCCCGACGCGAGCGCCGAGGTATCCCAGGCGGCAGCGTACGGGGCGCTCGTCGGGGTCGCAATCGCGGTGTACGCGCCGATTGATCCGTTCGGGCGGTACCCGAACACCACCGACGCGACGCCTGCCGAATCGTCCGAGGCGGACGCGACGAGCGCCACGGAGGTTCCGCCCACCGTGGTCCCGTTCGCGGGCTGAATGAGGGTCGCCGTCGGGCTCGTCCGGTCGACGAGCACCGTGGAGACGTCCGTGCCGGCATTTCCGCCACCATCCGTCGCGATCGCGCGCACGTCGTAAGCGCCCTCGGGTAGCGAAGCGGTCGCCCAACTGGTCGCGAACGGTGAGCTCACCGTGCCGATCGCAGTCCAGGTTCCAGCAGCGTGCGGGCTGTACGCATAGGTGACCGACTGGATGTCCGCAGTGCCCGTCGCGGAAAGGCTCGCGCCGGCGTTCGTCGACGGGGGTGCGGAGAGGACGACCGTCGGAGCGGTGTTGTCGACGGTGAACGAGACCGGTGAGGAGTAGATCGGGCCGTTTCCGGCGACGTCGGTGACCGCCACGCGAACCTGTGCCGGCCCATCGGGCACGCCCGCCGAGTTCCACGAGCCCGTGTACGGAGCGCTCGTGTCGGCGTCGACCGTGGTGAAGCCGGAGGCTCCGCTCCACTGCACCTGGAAGACGACCGCTCCGACGCCCGAGGTCGCATCATGCGCGACGGCGGCGAAGGGGACGATGCCGCCCACGTCTGCTGCGGCGCCGGGAGCTGTCACGGCTGCCAGGTCGGGCGCGGTGTTGTCGACGATCTTCGAGGAGAGCAACTGCGTGCTCGAGTTCCCGGCCTGGTCGGTGACGACGACCTCGATGTCATAGGTGCCGTCGGCGACGCCGTTCGTGAGCCACGGCACCTGCCATGGCGCGCCAACGCTATTCGTGCCGATTGGCGTGAAGGCGCTGAGACTGCCGGCGGGCCGCTCGAGAAACTGGACCGACGCGACATCGGTCGCCGTCGGCGACGCGGTCAGCTGAACGGTGCCGCTGAGCACGCTGCCCGGATCGGTGGCGTTGCCGGCCGGAGCGGTCGTGTCGATGGTCACCTGGAAGCTCTTCGCCGTCTCGACGTTGCCGGCGTTGTCGCGCGATCGGTATTCGACCGTGTGCGAGCCGTCGTTCGAGCCGTCGCTCGGGGCAGGGATGACGACCGTCGTGCCGGGCAGCCACGTTGACCCGCCGTCGAGGCTGTAGTCGGTCTCGGCGACGCCGGCCAGATTGTCGGTTGCACCCAGGTTCACCGAGACGTCGTGGTTCTGGGCGCCTGCCGGGGCGTTGTCGGTCGTCACCGGAGCGGTGTTGTCGATCACGACATCGTGCGGCACGACCGAGCAGCGTCCGTTGCCGGCTGTGTCGACGGCTGCGACCCAAAGGTCGTAATGGCCGTCGGAGACCGACGCCGTGTCGAACGGGGCGGAGATCTGCATACCGAATGTGGCGCACGGATTGGCGGCCAACGTCCCGGCGGGGGCGAGGCGGAACGTCGTCGACGCCACGCCCGACGCGGCGTCCTGTGCGGTCGCGGCGAGGTCGCCACCCGCGAGCGTGCCGTGCAGGAACGCGCCGGGCGCGGGTGTGTCGAGCGAGACGTTCGACGGCGGAGTGTGGTCGATCCTGACCGTCGTGGTCGCATTGCTCGAGGTGACCCCAGCGCGGTTGGTCGCGCGATACGTGATGGTGTGGATCCCGTCGTTGGAACCGTCGCTCGGCGCGGGCACGACGACGCTGGTTCCGGTCGTGAACGAGCCCGCGTCGACCTTGTACTGCACGCTGGCGACGCCGGACTCGGCGTCCGCCGCGCCAAGGTTGACGATGACGTCGCCGGCGTGCCAGGCGCTGTCCGCGTCGTCGGTCACGGTGGGCGGTGTGCTGTCGATCGTGATGGTCCGAGTCGCGGTCGTCGTTTGATTGCCGACGTTGTCGGAGACGATCGCGCGCAGGTCGTACGTCCCGTCGGCCGGCGTCCAAGCCGTGGCGTTCGCGATCGCCGTCCAGGCGCCTGTGCCGTGCGGCGCGCTCTGAACCACGGTCGCGGCGGCGTCGACGCCGGAAGCCGCGTCGCTCGCTGTGACAGTCAGCGCAAGCGGCCCGTGGCCGTATGCGCCCGGGTCGTCGAGCGTTGCGCTTGGCGGCGTGTTGTCCACGACGACGGTCTGGTTGGAGCTAGCGCTGTTCGACGCTTTGTCGCTCGACGTGGCGCTGACCGTGTACGTGCCGTCGGGCAGGCCACCGGTCACCCAGTCCGTGTCGTACGCTGCGGAGGCGCCGGGTGCGCCGGTGCCCGCGACGGTGGCGATCGCGCCGCCCGCTCCGGCGCCGGTGTAGCCGAAGTCCACGCTCGAGACGCCGCTGGTCGCGTCGGAAGAGGTCGCATCGAGTGTCGG
>DATBBH010000122.1:0-30133 GCA_036271075.1 Gaiellaceae bacterium
CGACGCGGTTCGTCTTCTTCACGCTCTCGACGAGCGCCGACTCGTCTAGCGGCTGCAACGTGCGAGGGTCGATCACCTCGACCGAGATGCCTTGCTCTTCAGCCCGCTCCGCGGCCTCCACGGAGCGGTGCACGAGCGGTCCGATCGCGATCACCGTCACGTCGGTTCCTTCGCGGATCGTGCGCGCCTTGCCGAGCGGGATCGGCTCGAGCTCGTCCGGCACGATGCCCTTCACCGGATAGAGCAGCCGGTGCTCGAAGAAGACCACGGGGTTGTCGTCGTAGATCGACGACCAGAGCAGGCCGCGCACATCCTCGGGGGTCGACGGGTAGGCGACCTTGAGCCCCGGGATGTGAACCAGCCACGCCTCGAGCTGCTGCGCGTGCTGCGCGCCCGGCGACCAGCCGGCTCCGCCCTGCGTGCGAATCGTCAGCGGCACCTTGATCTGGCCGCCCGACATATAGCGGTGCTTCGCCGCCTGGTTGACGATCTGCTCCAGCGACAGCGTCAGGAAGTCCTCGTACATGATCTCGACGACCGGCCGCATGCCCGCCATCGCGGCACCGATGCCGGCGCCGACGATCGCCATCTCTGAAATTGGCGTATTGCGAACCCGCTCGGGGCCGAACTCGTCGAGCAGCCCCTGTGTGACGCCCATCGAGCCGCCCATCTCGGCGATGTCCTCGCCCATGATGAAGACGTCCTCGTCCTTGCGCATCGCGCCCGCGAGCGCGTCGCGCACCGCCTCGCGATAGGTGATCTCAGGCATAGATGTTCTTCAGCGCGTCTTCGGGCTGCGGGTCGGTGCCGTTCTGCGCGAACTCGAGCGCCGCGTCGACGACCTCGTGCGCCTGCGCGTCGTAGCTGTCGAACTCCTCGTCGTCGAGGCCGAGCCGCTCGCGCAGCCGCGTGATCGGATCGTGCTCGGCGGCCTGGTCGCGATCCTCTTTCGAGCGGTAGACCTGCGGGTCGCCGATGTAGTGGCCGTGCATGCGGTACGTCTCGACGTCGACGAAGACGGGGCCTTCGCCGGAGCGAGCGAACTCGAGCGCCTCGTGCGCCGCGTCGTAGACCGCCTCGACGTCCTGGCCGTCGACCTTGATCGAGCGCATGTCGTAGGAGAGCGCACGCTTCGACATGTCGTCCCACACCGGCGAGTGCTGCCAGCCGGGCGTCGACTCGGCCCAATGGTTGTTCTCGCAGACGAACACGGTCTTCGTCTTCCAGAGCTGCGCGAGGTTGAGCGACTCGTGGAAGGTGCCGATGTTCGTTGTGCCGTCGCCGAAGAACGCGAGCGCGACCCGCGGCTCGTCCCGCAGCTTGTAGGCGAGACCCGCGCCGGTCACGGCCGGCAGGCCGCCGCCGATCACGGCGTTCGCGCCGTAGTTGCCCCGCTCGACGTCATACAGGTGCATCGAGCCCCCGTAGCCGTGCGAGCAGCCCTCGATCTTCCCGTACAGCTCTGCCATGAGGGCGTTCGGCGACGTGCCGCGGGCGAGCGTGTGCCCGTGGGCGCGATGGGTGGAGGCGAAGGTGTCGCCGTCCTCCATCGCCTGGCAGACGCCGACTGCGACCGCTTCCTGGCCGATCGCGACGTGCAGGAAGCCGGGCAGCTCGCCGGCGCGGAACCGCTCCTCGACCTTCTCCTCGAAGCGGCGGATGAGGAGCATCTCGCGCAGGAAGTGCCGCAGCTGCTCCTCGTTCAGGGCGCGTTTCTTCTCGACCTTGGCCAAAGCCCCGGCAGTGTACGTTTTGAACCATGAGCGTTGCGCGGCAGTGGAAAGTCATTGGATCCGAGTTGCCGGAGACGTGGGCGAGCGCGTCGCTGCGACTGGAATTGCCTGACCGCGCGGCGGCCGACCAAGCCGCAGCAACGCTGGGTCCGACCGGCCCGTACCGCGTCTCGGCGACGGTCTTGCAGTTCTCGGTCGCCCGCGACGGCAGCGCTCTTGGACCCCAAGGTGTGACGAATCTGCTCTCGCGCATCCCGGCCGGCACGCTTTCGCTCTCCAATTCGCAAGCCTCGGCCAAGCCGGTGGAGCGCGAGGAGACCACGCTCGTCGAGTCGTGGGACACCGCGCTCGCCGAGCTGCCGTCGGATTGGAGCGACCTCTACGCGGAGGTCGAGTTCACCTCGAGCGACTACATCGAGCCCGGGGCGGTGCTCTGCATCCAGATGAACCCGCGCCGCGACGGCACCCGCGCGGCGTTCAACTTCCGCGCCGCCCGCCTCGCCGGCTACGGCGTCGCCCCGGGCATGGCGCGCCGCTGTTTCGAGCGCTGCGACGAGCAGGGCATGCACGGCTCGATCAGCGTGCTCCGCGTGCTCAGCGACACGCATCTCGTCGCCACGCAAGGCCCGGTGTGGCTGGCCGGCGGCAAGACCCTCTGAGTTGACGGACGCCCTCGGCCTCGCGGCTCGCGTTCGCGACGGCGAAGTCTCCGCACGCGAGCTCGCCGAAGAGGCGATCGCACGGATCGAGGCGACGAACCCGCAGTACAACTTCCTCGTCACCGACTGCTTCGAGCAGGCGCTCGCAACCGAACCGCGCGACGGTCCGTTCACCGGCGTCCCGATCCTCGTCAAGGACCTGAACGAGACCGCGGGCGTGCGAACCACGTTCTCCTCGCGCGCGTTCGCGGACTATGTGCCGGCCAACGACGCTGCGGTCGTGCGGCGGATCAAGGATGCAGGGTTCGTCGTGCTCGGCAAGTCGAACACGCCCGAGTTCGGCAGCACCGCGATCACCGAGTCGGAGTTGAACGGCGTGTGTCGCAACCCGTGGAGCCCGGAGCACACGCCCGGCGGCTCATCGGGCGGAGCAGCCGCGGCGGTCGCGGCCGGAACGATGCCGCTGGCGCACGGCTCGGACGGCGGCGGCTCGATCCGCATCCCCGCGTCGTGCTGCGGGCTCTTCGGCATCAAGCCGTCGCGCGGCCGAGTCTCCCCCGCTCCCTACGTGAGCGGCTCGCTCGAGCTGTCGCAGAGCGGCCCACTCTCGGTGAGCGTGCGGGACGCGGCGGCGTTCCTCGACGTGCTCGCCGGCTACGAGCCCGGCGATGCCCACTGGGCGACGCCGCCGGCACGGCCGTTCCTCGACGAAGTCGGCGCCGACCCCGGACGGCTGCGGATCGCGTTCACGACAGTGCCGCCGATCCCGTTCGAGATCGATGCGCGTGTCGTCGCGGTCGCACGCGAGGCCGCCGACGCGCTCGCGGGGCTCGGGCACGAGGTGGTCGAGGGTGGCCCGGACTGGTCGGACGACGCGCTGCTGCACGGCTTCGCGAAGCTCTGGCAGGTCGGGCCGGCACTGTTCCCGGTCTCGGATCTCGCCCTCCTCGAACCGCTGAACCGCGCGCTGGCCGAGGCCGCGCACGAGACGTCAAGTGTCGTCTTCGCGCAGGCCGTCGCCGGCCTGCAGCGGATGGCCCGCCGCATCGTCGCCTTCTGGGACGACGTCGACATCGTGGTCACTCCCGGGCTCGCGAAGCTGCCGGTGCCGATCGGCTGGGTCTTCGAGCCGGACGAGCCATGGGAGCAATTCCGACGCGGCGGCGAGTTCACGCCTTTCACGCCCATCGTCAACATCACCGGTCAGCCGGCGGCGATGATCCCGTTCGGCGTCGTCGACGGACTGCCCGTCGGTGTGCAGCTGATCGGCCCTCCCGCAGGCGAGGCGATGCTCTTTCGCCTGGCCGCGCAGCTGGAGGAGGCGCACCCGTGGGCGCAGCGTCTGCTCAGCCGATCGCAGCGTTGAGCTCGGCCGCGAGCTCGTGTGCCTCGCTCGAACCGGCGGTGATTGCCAGACAGGTGTCGTCGCCGGCGAGCGTGCCGACCAGCAGCGGATGCTCGCACCGGTCGAGCGCTCGCGCGATCGCCGGGGCCGAGCCGATCTCCGACTGCAAGACGACGACATTCTGGGCCGCCACCGCACGACGGCCGAACTGTGCGAGCAGTGTGTTGAGCGTCTCGCGCGGGTCGGCGCGTCGCTCCCGGTTCGGCAACACGTAGCGCAGCGACCCGAGCGCGTCGCGTGCTTTCTCGAGGCCGAGCTCGTGAATGTCGCGCGAGACGGTCGCCTGCGTGACGATGCAGCCGACGGTCTCGAGCGCGTCGATCAGTTCCTGCTGCGTCCCGATCCGCCGCCGTTCGACGAGGCTCGCGATGAGCTTCTGGCGGTCGGCCTTGCCGAGATGGCGCTCGGTTTGCACCTCCCCAGCATTCCGGTTCACGTTTAGACCTGCAAGCGCGAGGCAGATAAGCTCGAGTCCATCGTGAGCAGCGCGCACCAGAGCGGAGATCGTCCGAAGCCGAAGAAGAGCGCCGGCTCGAATCCGTTGGCCGTCCTCGGTGCCGCATTCGGCGCCGGCTTCCTGCTCGCGAAGGCGATCGACTGGAGGGGATATGCCCACCCCCGCCGTTAAGCCCTCGAACGGCGGCATTCGCGGCGCGGCCCGTCGGGTCAGCGAGCACGCCTCCGCGGTTGTCCGGCTCGAGGTCGAGCTCGCCCGGCTCGAGCTGCAGAAGAAGGTCACATCGATCGGCATCGGCGTCGGGCTCGCGGTCGGCGCGGCAATGGTTGCGTTCTTCATGGTGGCGTTCCTGCTTGCGACGATCGCCGCGGGGCTGGCGACGTTCCTCCCGACCTGGCTCGCGCTGCTGATCGTGACGCTCTTCCTCGGCTTGCTGGCCGCGGCGCTCGTGCTCGTCGGCCGCAACCGCATCCAGAAGGGCTCGCCGCTCGCTCCGGAGCAGGCGATCCGCGAGGCAAAGCTGACGAGCGAGGCGCTCAGGCGATGACGCGCACCCAGGAGCAGGTCCAGCTCGAGCTCGAAGCGGAACGCGAGCAGCTCGCCGGAGCGGTCACGCAGCTGCGCGAGTCGTTCAAGCCGAAGCTGCCGATGTTGGCCGCCGGCGCCGCGTCGGTCGGCTTCGTGCTCGCCGGTGGAATCGGCGCGACGATGCGGTACCTCGCGCGGCGCAGCCGCGAAAGGCACTGAGCAACGTCGCAGCGGCTCTCACGCCGTGAGTGGGTCGCCGTCGCGAAGCGGACCGGCTCGCAGTTCATCGCCGACGACTGCATGGGGCTCGCGCAACAGGTTGCGTACAGCTCGCTGCTCGCGTTCTTTCCGGCGGTGATCGCGCTGGTCGGGCTGCTCGACCTGATCAACGCATACGACCCGTTGCGGAGTTTCCTCCAGCCGGTAGCGCCGAAGGCGGTCACGCAACTGATCGACTCGTTCAAGCAGGACTCGGGCGGCTCCGGCTCGATCGTCGCACTCCTCTTGGGCTCCGCCCTGGCGATCTGGGCGGCCTCGGGAGCGATGGGCTCGGTCGTCAAGGCGGTCAACCGGACCTACGACCGGCTCGAGACGCGGCCGTACTGGAAGGTGAAGTTGATCTCGATCGTCCTCGTGCTCGTCTCGGCGCTCGTCACGGCCGCAATGTTGGTCCTGGTCGTGCTCGGTGGGACGCTCGGCGCTGCGCTCTCACAGCACACGCACCTCAGCGGCTTCACGTGGGTGTGGAACATCCTGCGCTGGCCGATCGCGTTTCTCGCCGTGCTGCTCCTCTTCGCGCTGATCTATTACCTCGCGCCGAACACCGACGAGCGCAGTTGGCGCTGGGTGACCGCAGGCTCGATCGCCGGCGCGCTGGCGTGGCTCGCATTGAGCGGTTTGTTCGCGCTGTATACGTCGTTCTCGAACTCGTATACGAAGACCTACGGTGCGCTTGCGGCCGGGATCATCCTGCTGCTCTGGCTGAACTACTCGGCGTGGGCCGTGCTGTTCGGGGCGGAGCTGAATGCGCAGCTCGACCTGCAGGTGGACATCCACGCCGCCGGGGGCGAGCACGCAGGCCTGATCAAGCCGGTCCGCCGCACACCGTAAGCGCCACGTAAGGGTCTTGTGAAAGACCCGGCTGAAGGGCTTTGGGTCTGGTTCGGGTGGGCACCAGAGCCTTTCGTCAATACGTACGGAAGGAGCTGACATGAGGAGGAATCTGACGGTCGCCGCGCTGTTCGCGGCGCTTGCGGCTGTGATCGTGGCCGTCGGCGCGTCCGCCAGGACCGCCGCGGCTCCCAGCAATACGACCCCGCCGGCGGTTTCCGGCACGGCGAAGGTCGGCCAGACACTCACGGTGTCCAACGGCACGTGGACCGGCGCACCGACGAGCTACGGCTATCAGTGGCAGCGCTGCACGAGCTCGACATCGTGCGCCAACATCGCGACTGCCACATCGCAGTCGTACAAGGCGGTCGCGGCAGATGCAGGCCATACCCTGCGTGCGGTCGTGACGGCGTCGAACCCCGACGGCAGGTCGACGGCGAACTCGAACCAGACCGACGTCGTCGCAGCCAGCGGCGGGCCGGTCAACACAGCTCGGCCGGCGATCTCCGGCAGTTCGTTCGTCGGCGAAACGCTGACGGCGTCGAACGGCAGCTGGAGCGGCAGCCCGACCTCGTACGCGTACCAGTGGCTCCGCTGTGACGGGAACGGCGCGTTCTGCTTCGCGATTGCAGGCGCGACCGGCAAGACGTACGGCGTCCAGTTCGCCGACGTCTACAGCACGCTGCGTGTGCACGTGACGGCGAAGAACGCGGAGGGCTCGACAGCCGCGCGTTCGGCCGCCACCGATCTCGTTCAGCCCGTGCAGCCCGTGGTCACGCCGGGGAACAAGGCACCGACGATCAAGTTCCTGTCGCTGCGCCGACTCGGCCTCCGGGTCTATGCACGCTTCACGGTCTGTGACGACGCGGCCAAGGCGGTCGGGGTGATCGAGCGCGACTCGAAGCGTGGGCAGCTCGCCTACGTACGGAAGTTCGCGGTCGTTCCGAGCTCGTGCACGACAGCGACCCGCAGCTGGGTCCCGGCGGCGCGGTTCCGCACCAAGGGCACGTTCGTCGTGACCCTGCGTGCCGTCGACAAGTCCGGCGCATCGAGCAGGTTCGTCAGCCGGACGCTCGTCCGCCAATAGTCGAACCGCGCCTGACGACGTTCGCCGAACGTCGTCAGGCGCGCAGTTCGGCGCCGAAGCGGGCTGCCAGCGCCTCCACGATTGCGCCGCGGAGCCGCGCTGCGTCCTCTTCCGAGAGCGTGCGCTCCGGCGACTGGAAGGAAACCGCGAACGCGAGCGACTTCTTGCCCGGCGCGATCTGGTCGCCGCGGTAGTCGCTCAGGAACCGCGTCTCCCGCAGCTCCGCCCCTGCCGCCTCGCGCGCTGCCGCCAGCAGGTCACCGGCCGGCACGGACTCGTCGACCACGAAGGCGAGATCCTGGCGCAGCGGCGGAAATGTGATCACGTCGCGGTAGAGGATCCGCTCCGGCACGAGCGCGAACAGCTCCTCGAGGTCGAGCTCGAACGCACTCCATTCGCCGTCGAGGGCGACCGGGCCGTGCTGAGCCACCCATCCCGATTGGACGCTCGCCCCGACCGGCGAGCCTGCGAGCACCTGCGCGCGCTCGAAGGTCGGTTCCACGTGCAGTGCATCGAACACTGCCTCGACGATCCCCTTGGCGCGGAAGAAGTCCCCTTGCAGGATCCCGCCAAGGCGCCAGCGCTCGTTCGGCACCTTCGTGCCCGCGACCGGCAGGTAGACGTGGGCGATCTCGAACAGCTCGACGTCGTGGTTTCCCATGTCGACGTTGTGCTTCGCGGCGCCGATCAGCCCAACCGTGAGCGTCGTGCGCAGCAGTCGCTGTTGCGAACTGAGCGGCACGGGCAGCTCGAGTGCGCCGGGATCCGGGTCCTCCGCCTGCAGTGAATACGTGTAGGCCTCGTAGAGCCCCGCCCCGACGAGCACGTCTGCGACCTGGCGCCGCAGCCGCTGGAAGTGACTCAGCCGGCCGAACATCGCCTGGCGCACCGGCAGAGTCGCCGGCACGTCCTCGAGCCGGAAGCGCGCCACCTCCTCGACCACGTCGATGTCGCGCCGTACGTCGCGCGCACGCCACGACGGCACCGTGACGTCCCACTTCTCCCCGACGTCGAAGCCGAGGCGCCCGAGCCGCTCCCGCTGCTCGCTCTCGTCGATCTCCAGGCCGAGCACGTCGTTGGTGTAGCCGGGCCGGAACGCGATCACCGCCGGCGCGGGCACCTCGCGCCGCGCTTCGGCTTCGCCGGTCCAGCGCGCTCCGGCCAGCGAGACCAGCAGCTCCGACGCATAGCGCGCGGCCGGTCCTGCGAGCTCGACGTCGATGCCCTTCTCCCAGCGAGTCTGGCCCTCCGACCGCAGCCGATGACGCTCACCGCTGCGCTGTATGGTCAACGGCTCGAAGTTCGCAGCCTCGAGGAGCACCGACGTCGTGGTGGCCGAGACCTCGGTGTTCTCGCCGCCCATCACGCCGGCGAGCGCCACGGGCCGCTCCGCGTCCGCGATCACAAGGTCGTCCGGATCGAGCTCTCGGGACGTGCCGTCGAGGGTAACGATCTCCTCGCCGGAGCTCGCTCGACGAACGACGATGCGACCTTCGGTGAGCTTGTCGTGGTCGAACGCGTGCAGCGGGTTGCCGAGGGTGAGCATCACGTAGTTCGTCACGTCGACGACGTTCGAGATCGGGCGCATCCCGGCGGCCAGCAGGCGTGCCTTCAGCCACAACGGCGACTCGCCCACCGCCACGTCGCGGAAGAGCCGCCCGAGGTAGCGCGGACAGCCGTCGAAGTCCTCGATCTGAATCTCGACGGTCTCGTCGCCGTCGCGGTGCGGCTCGCTGCCGGGCAGCGGCTTCAGCTCGGCGCCGGTCAGCGCGTGCACCTCGCGGGCGATTCCGTAGATGGAGGTGAGGTCGGGCCGGTTGTACAACGTCTCGATCTCGAGCACGTCGTCACCGAGGGGCAGCACGTCCGCGAGCGGCGTGCCGGCTGCGAGCTCGTCGGACAGCACCATGATCCCGCTGTGGTCCTGGCCGAACTCGAGCTCACGTTCCGAGAGGATCATTCCCTCCGAGACCTCGCCGCGGAGCTTGCGCCTCTCGATCGTGAACTCGCCGCCCGGCATGACGCCGCCCGGAACGACGACGGCAACCGTTGCACCGGCACCGAAGTTCCAGGCACCGCAAACGATCGAGCGCGGCTCGCCGTCGCCGACGTCGACCTTCGTCAGCTGGAGCTTGTCGGCATTCGGATGCTTCCCGGCCTCCAGCACCTTGCCGACGACGAAATGACGCAGGTTGTCGCCCGCGGGAACGCCGCGCCGAATGATGCGGTCGACCTCACAGCTCGTGAAGACGAGCTGCCGTGCCAGTTCCTCAACCGGCAGGTCGAAGTCGACGTACTCACGCAACCACGAGACGGGGACCTTCATCAGAACTGACCCAGCATGCGGAGGTCGTTCTCCCAGTAGGCGCGCAGGTCCGGCAGGCCGTGCCGGAGCATGGCGATCCGCTCGATCCCGAAGCCGAACGCGAATCCTTGCCACTCCTCCGGATCGAGATCGACGTTGCGGAACACGTCGGGGTCGACCCAGCCGGCGCCGCCCATCTCGATCCAGCCGGAGTGCTTGCAGGTCGCGCAGCCCTTGCCGCCGCAGATGAAGCAGGTGACGTCGAACTCCACCGACGGCTCGGTGAACGGGAAGAAGCTCGTCCGCATGCGCACCTCGCGCTCCTGGCCGAACAACGCGCGGAAGAACTGCAAGACCGTCCCCTGCAGGTCGGCGAGCGTGATCCCGCGGTCGACGGCGAGGCACTCGACCTGCAGGAAGATCGGCGAATGCGTGGCGTCGGGAGTGTCGCGCCGGTAGCACCGCCCGGGCGAGACCATGTAGAGCGGCGGCGTGCGTTGCTGCAGCGCACGGATCTGGTCGGGCGACGTGTGCGTGCGCAGAACGGTGTGCTCGTCGAGATAGAAGGTGTCGAGCTGCGAACGCGACGGGTGGCCGGCGTCGCTCGTCAGTGCGTCGAAGTTCTCCCAGACGGTCGCGACCTCGGCGCCGTCCCACACCTCATAGCCCATCCCGAGGAAGATGTCCTCGATCTCGCGGGTGATCTGCGTCAACAGGTGCAGCCGTCCGCGCCGGACGGAGTGGCCCGGGATCGTGACGTCGATTCCCGAGCCTGCGGCAGCCTCATAGGCGACGCGCAGCAGGTCGCTGTCGCGCGCGAGCACGGCGGCCTCGAGCCGAGCGCGGATGCCGTTCAGCAGCATCCCGCTCTCGCGGTCGCGCACGGCGCGCAGCGCCTGGGCGAGCTCCGACTTGCGGCCGAGGAACTTGACGCGTGCGTCGTCCAGCTCCCCCTCCGACAGGGCGCCGTCGATCGCCTTCAGCGCTTCCTCTTCGTACGCGGTCCAATCCACCGCGGCGAGACTATCCAAGGTTCCTCCTTCGCTTCGACGGGGTTGACGTAAGGCCCCGGTACGGCTGGAGGACGGCTAGACGGCGTCCCCGGTTGCGCACCGGGGCCGGCTAAAGAGCGTCAGTGACGTCGTCTGCACCGGTACAAAGCATACCGACGTGTCCGCCTACGACAAGATCGCCCGCGTCTACGACCCCTGGTCGGTGGCCGTGGTCGAAGACGTGCCGTTCTACCTCGAAGAGGCGAAGCGGTTCGGTGGGCCGGTGCTCGAGCTCGGCGTGGGGACCGGCCGCATCGCGGTGCCGATCGCCGCGGCGGGCATCGAGGTGGTCGGCGTCGACCTCTCGAAGGGAATGCTCGAGGTCGCGCACGAGACCGCCGAGCTGGCCGGCGTCGAGCTCGACCTGCGTTTCGGCGACATGCGCGATCCGCCAGTCGAGGGCGAGTTCCCGCTCGTGATCGCGCCGTTCCGCTCGCTGCTCCACATGGAGACCGATGCCGACCGCCGTGCCGTCCTCCGCGCGGTCCGGCGTCATCTCGCCCCGAAGGGCCACTTCGTCTTCGACGTCTTTGCGCCCAGCCCGGACGACATCAAGGAGACGCACGGCCTGTGGCTCGAGCGCGAGCCGGGCATCTGGGAGCGCGCCGTCTGGCACGAAGGGTCCCGCACGCTCGTCCTGCACGTCCGCGCCGAGGCGGGCGAGTCGGAGATGTCGCTCGCCTGGCTCGACCGGAGCGAGTGGAAGGCGCTGGTGCGCGATGAGGGGTTCGTGATCGAGCACACGTACGGGTGGTTCGACCGCACACCCTGGGTCGGCGGCGAGGACTCGATCTACATCTGCCGCGCGCGCTCGTAGAGCGCGAGCGCGCCCGAGACGGCGACGTTCAGCGACTCGACGCCCGTCGTCGGGATCCACGCGTCGACGTCGCGCTCGACCTCCGCCGGCAGCCCCTCGCGCTCGGCGCCGAGCAGGAACACGACCCGCCCGGACAGGTCGACGGACGACAGTGGCTCCCCGCCGTGGGCCACGAGCGCGACCCGCCGAGCTTGTAACACAGTGTTACTTTCATACGAACCGAGCGGCACCCGCCAGATCGAGCCCGCGCTCGCGCGCAGCGCCTTCGGCGAGGTTGGGTCGGCACAGCCCTCCGACAACGCGATCGCTGCGCCGAACGCCTCGGCGGTTCGGATCAGCGTGCCGACATTGCCGGGGTCCGAGACGTGCCAGAGCGCAAGCGTCGCGTCGCGCTCCTCCCACACGAGCAGGTCCGACCGCCGATAGATCGCGACCACGCGCGGCGGATGCGGGGTGCTCGCCACCTCGGCGAGCAGCTTCGGCTCGACGTCCTCGCCCGCCCACAGGACATCGATCGGCGCCGCCGTCGCCGCTGCGACCGCGTCCTCGCCCTCGACGAAGAAGAGGCCCAGCTTGTCGCGCCACCGCTTGTCGTGCAGCTTGCGCACGAGCTTCAGCCGCTCGTTGTCCTTTGAGGTGATCACCGGCCCCACTCCAGCCACTCGCCGTGGAAGTCGAAGACGCCGAGCCGTACTGCGCGGCCGTCGGGATAGCGCTCGACCTCGAGCGCGAAGCCGTTGTCGTCAGGCGCATGGCCGGTGGAGATGAAAACCAGGGGCTCGTCTCGCGCCGCTTCGTGCAGTGCGGCCCGCAGCCGCTCTGCGGCACCCGCGTCGAGATACATCGTCGACGCGGTCTGGAAGACAACGAGCTGCGCGCCATCGTGGCGATCGCGCAGTAGCGCCGGCAGCGACTCGACGTAGTCGCCGCGCATCAGCTCCGGCGGGTCGTGGCGGACGACGTCGATCGCTCGGCGCAGCCGGTCGAGGCGCTCGGTCTGGTCGGCCCAGACGAACGCCTGCAGCAGGCGCGCGCCGTGCTCGGTCGTCACGTCGACGGGATTGAGGTCGATCCCGCGCCGGCGCTCGACCGAGACCCGTCGCTGCAGCAGCTCGGCGGGCGGCGGCAAGCGGTCGTCACCGCTCAGCTCGAGCGGGCCGTCTCCCCAGGTGCCCGTCGAATAGCGGTAGCGGTAGCGATCCCAGAGCAGATTGAGCCCGGCCGACGGGCCGAGCTCGAGCACGTCCAGCGGCCGCGCGTCGGCGACCGATAGGAACGCCGGCAGGAGCCCCCACGCTCGCTGCACCTCGTTCGTCTGAACGTCCTGCTCGACCGCCCAGCGGGCGAGGAACTCGGCGTGCTGGTCGAGCGCCGCGCCAATGTCCTTCCACGTCGCCTGATGTGCGAGCACGAGGTAGTGCAGCCCTGCGAGCAGGCGGAGCGGCAGGTCCCAGCTGAGATCGGGAGCGATGTCGGCGACCCGCGCGTCTGCCGCGAGTCGATGACACAGCTCCGCGTACAGCGGTGACCGGCCGTCGCAGTACCCGGCCTGGCGGTTGAAGATCTCGGCTTGCTTCGTTATTTCGCAGCGCCGGCGAGCGCCGACTTGGCCTGCTCGACGATCTCGCCGAACTTCTCTGGATCGGCGACGGCGAGGTCCGCCAGCACCTTCCGGTCGAGCTCGACGTTGGCCGCCTTCAGACCGTGCATGAACTGGTTGTACGAGAGCCCATGGGCACGCGCGCCCGCGTTGATGCGCATGATCCAGAGCTTGCGGAACTCCCGCTTCCGTACCTTGCGGTCGCGATACGCGTAGGCGAGCGAGCGCTCGACCTGCTCCTTGGCGTACTTGTAGTTCGACTTCTTGAGTCCCCAGTAGCCCTTGGCTTCGCCGAGGACCTTGCGCCGCTTCTTACGGGCGTGAACGGAGCGCTTGACGCGAGGCATCGCTACCGCCTGCCCAACATCTGGTTGACGGTCTTCTCGTTCGCGGGATCGACCGGCTGGTCCTTACTGAACTGGCGCTTCTGCTTCGGCGACTTGTTCATGAGCTTCCCCGACATCTGGCTGCGCCGCAGCAGTTTCCCGGTGCCCGTCACCTTGAATTTCTTCTTCGCTCCCGAGTGTGTCTTCTGTTTGGGCATCTCTTTTTGCTCCTGCGTTTTTCGTTGGGCCGAGCACCATCGTCATGTTCCGCCCTTCGAGGAGCGGCTGAGTCTCGATGAGACCGATCTCCTTCACGTCGTCTGCCAAACGCATGAGGAGGTCACGCCCTCTGTCCGGATGCTCGCGCTCGCGGCCCCTGAACATGATCGTGACCTTGACCTTCGCGCGCTGATTGAGAAAGCGCGCGACATGGCCCTTCTTGGTCTCGTAGTCGTGAATACCGATCTTCGGTCTGAGCTTGATCTCCTTGACGTTGATCTGCGTCTGATGCTTGCGGGCGAGCTTCGCTTTCTGCTCCAGCTCGTACCGGTACTTCCCGTAGTCCATCACCCGGGCAACCGGCGGGTCCGCCTGGGCCGCGACTTCGACCAGATCGAGATTTTTCCCGTACGCGTACTCACGGGCGTCGTCGGTCGTCTTGATTCCGAGTTGCTCTCCGTTCTCGCCGATCAACCGAACCTTCGGGACGCGAATCGCATCGTTGATACGCGTTTGCGGTTCGGGACGGCGCGGCGGTTCGAATCCGGAACGCCTGCGCGGCCTCAAATGTTCTTCACCAAGCTCGTGTTGACCTCCCTAGAGATGACAAAAACCGCTGGCATGCAGCGGCAGAGAGTCTCCTTCAACCTGCTCGGCTGAGCAGTCAGTTGAACCCCCGAAGCGTGAGCTAGGAGGTGAGAGACGGTTCCGCCCCTGCTTGCCAGGGACTCAGGGTAGCAAGTTTTGCCCTGAAATCATGCAGCGACAGGGTGCTCTGATCCCCGCCGTGCTCCCGAACCGCCAGGGCCTCGTCGGATTCCTTGTCCCCGTAGACGACGACGAACGGGAGCTTTTCGAGCTCGGCGTTCCGGATCCGCTTGCCCACGGTGTCGTCGGAGGCGTCGACGTCCACCCGGTAGGGCGCCAGTTTGGCGGCCAGCGCCACGGCGGCTGCACGGTGGTCTTCGCCGACCGGGAGGATCCGGATCTGAACCGGCGCGATCCAGAACGGGAATGCGCCGGCATAGTGCTCGGTGAGGATCGCGACGAACCGCTCGAACGACCCCATCAGCGCACGGTGGATCACGTAGGGGACGTGCTCGGCGTTGTCGGCTCCGATGTAGCGGCAGTTGAGCCGCCCGGGCTGCTGGCTGTCGAGCTGCACCGTGCCCATCTGCCACGCACGGCCGAGCGAGTCGTGCATGTGGAGGTCGATCTTCGGCCCGTAGAACGCACCGTCGCCCTCGTTGAGCGCGTACTCGAGCCCACGGCGCTCGAGCGCCGCGCGGAGCGCCCCCTCGGTGAAGTCCCACTCCTCGTCGCTCCCGAGCCGGTTCTCCGGCCGGGTCGAGAGCTCGAAGCTCGACTCGAGACCGAATAGGTCGTAGATCCACTTCGCATAATCGAGGCAGCCGAAGATCTCGTCCTCGATCTGCTCGCGGGTGCAGAAGATGTGCGCGTCGTCCTGGGTGACGTACCGGACGCGGGTGAGACCGTGCAGGCTCCCGGACGGCTCGTTGCGATGGAGCGGCGCGGCCTCGGCGTAACGAAGCGGCAGCTCGCGGTAGCTGCGCAGCTTGTTGGCGAAGAGGACCATGTGCCCTGGACAGTTCATCGGCTTGACTGCGAAGAGGTGGTCGCCCTCGGGGATCAGGAACATGTTCTCGCGGAACTTCTCCCAGTGGCCCGACCGCTCCCAGAGCACCTTGTCGTAGATCAGCGGTGTCTTGACCTCGACGTAGCCGCGCCGGGCATCCTCACGGCGGCGCATGTCCTCGAGCTCGTTGAAGATCACCATGCCCTTCGGATGCCAAAACGGCGAGCCGGGCGAGATCTCCTCGAGGTGGAAGAGATCGAGTTGCACGCCGAGCTTCCGATGGTCGCGCGCCCGCGCAAGCTCGAGCCGCTCGAGGTAGGCGTCGAGATCGGCCTGCGAGTAGAACGCGGTGCCGTAGATGCGGGTCAGCTGCTCGTTGTGCTCGTCGCCGCGCCAGTAGGCGCCTGCGAGCCCGGTCAGCTTGAACGCCTTGATCGGCTTCGAGTTCTGCAGGTGCGGCCCACGGCAGAGGTCGGTGAAGTCACCTTGGGTGTACAGCGAGATCTCGCCTTCCGCAGAGTCGACCAGTTCAACCTTGTACGGCTCGTCCTCCGCGCGGAAGCGCTCGCGCGCTTCCGCGCCAGAAACCACCCGGCGAGTCCATTCGCGGCCCTCTTTCAGCTCCCGCTTCACCTCGTCCTCGATCGCTGCGAGGTCGGCTTCGGTGATCGGCTCCGGGAACTCGAAGTCGTAGTAGAAGCCGTTCTCGATCGGCGGCCCGATCGCGATCTTCACACCCGGGTAGAGCCGCCGAACAGCCTCGGCGAGCAGATGGGCCGCAGAATGCCGGAGCACGTAGAGCGCGTCAGGGTCGTCGGTATCGCGCGTGGTGAGGAAGTGAATCTGCTGGCCGTCGACGAGCGGGAGCCGCACGTCCTGCACGGAGCCGTTCGTGCGAACCAGCACCGCCTGCTCCGCGAGCTTCGCCCCGATCGCGCGCGCGGCGTCGAGCCCCGTGGCGCCGGCGGGACGCTCGAGCTGCGAATTGTCAGGTAGGACGACCTTCATGGAACCGGACAAGAGTAATCACCCCCGCGAAGACGACAGGCACGAAGAGTTGGACACGTCGCCTGTCCGAGGATGATCCTCAGGCCGATTAGGAGGCCACGCGCGAGCCGGCGACGGTGTGTGCCCGCGCGTGGCAGCGCGTCGTCGTCCGGGTCGCGTTCATGGCGAGATGCTAGCTGCGAACTGCTTCACTCGCGAATCTGGTTCGGCTGCGCCGAATCAGATTCGAAGCGCATCAGCACGTGCTCGCCACGCGAGACCTCGACGAAGCCGGCCCTCGCCCAGGCCCGGACCGCTCGCTCGTTCCAGGCGTACGGATCGACCGTCACGTACTGCCAGCCCGAATCGAGCAGCGACCGCGCGAGCGCCCGGGCCGCGTCCGGCATCAAACCGCGCCCACGCGCCTCGGGCACGAGGAAGCCGTCCAGGCCACCGCGGCGCGGTTCGTCCTCCTCCCACCATGACTGCAGATAGCCGACGGGCTCGCCGCCCGCCTCGACGATCCAGGCGTCGACCGGCTCACGGCGCAGCCGCGCGAGCACCTCGTCGCGCGTGAACGTCTCGTCGTCCCAGTAGCGGGAGATCTCCGGCTCGGCGTGCCAGGCGACGAGCAGATCGGCGTCGTCGTCGGTGGCCGGCCTGACGACGGTCAGCCGGCCGCGTACGTGAAGTCCCACATCACCGTCTCGACGCGCTCGCCGTCGAGCGAGCGATAGAGGGCGTTCGCCGCATCGTTGTCCGGCTCGGTGAGCACGAATCCCGTGCGGATGCTGCGCGAGCGCGCGATCTCCGCAAGCTCGCTCATCAACCGACGGCCGATTCCCTGCCGACGATGCGCCTCGTCTACGTCGAGTTCGTAGACGAACAGGATCGACGGATCGCCGCGTCGCCGCTGCAGCTCGTAGCCGAAGACGAACCCGACTGCTTCAGCGCCCTTGAACGCGGCGAGAAAGATCGTCGCCTCGTCGGCGAGCAGTGCCAGCTGGGGCTCGCCGTCGGCGAATTTTCGCACAACCGCCGCGTCCCCAGGGCCGAGGCGCCTGATGGTCGTTTGCTCCGCCGAGCTCATGGAAACAAAGCCTACGTTCGAACCAAAAAGGAGGGGTCATGCCCGGCAAGAGCGCACACGTCAAGAACGAGGAGCAGTACGAGGCGCTGAAGGACAAAGGAATGTCGAAGGAGCGCGCGGCGAAGATCGCCAATTCGCCCGACTCCTCCAGACACGGCGGCGAGCGGTCCCATTCCGGCTCAGGGAACCCGTCCCAGGGCGGCACGCACGCGCAAAAGGTCGCGGCAGGCCGCAAGGGCGGGAAAGCGACCGCGTCCAAGCGGTAGGGTCGTCCGATGGGGCGGATCCGCGACCTGATGACCGTGCTCCCCCGCACGGTCAAGCTAGGAGATTCGATCGTCGACGCCGCCAAGCTGATGCGCGGCGAGGACGCGGGGATCGCCCCGATCGTCGACGGCGAGCGTCTGGTCGGAGTCGTCACCGACCGCGACATCGCGGTCCGCGTCGTCGCCGCCGGTCGCGATCCCGAGGCGACGAAGGTCGAGGAGATCTTTTCGACGACGCTCGTCACGATCGACCCGGACCAGGAGCTCGACGAAGCTCTGCGCCTGATGGCCGAGCACCAGGTTCGCCGGCTGCCGGTCGTCGAGGAAGACGGCAAGCTCGTCGGCATCGTCGCGCAGGCGGACGTCGCCCGTCACGTCGATGGACTTCACGCTCTCTGACGAGCAGCAGCTGATCCGGCAGACGGCGCGTGCGTTCTGCGATGCCGAGATCGCGCCGTACGCTGCCGAGTGGGATCGCACCGAGACGATCGACCGCGGCATCGTCGCCAAGCTCGCCGAGCTCGGCTTCCTCGCGGCGGCGCTGCCGGAAGAGCACGGCGGGATGGGCCTCGACACGGTCTCCTACGCGCTCGTCGTCGAGGAGATCGGGCGCGCAGACTCGAACGTGCGCGGAATCGTCTCGGTCTCGAACGGCCTCTATGGCAAGACCGTCGCGAAGTGGGGCAGCGACGAGCAGCGCTCGCGTCTCCTCCCCGGCCTTGCCGCCGGGACCGAGCTCGGCTGCTACGCGCTCACCGAGCCTGGCGCCGGCTCGGATCCGGGCGGGCTCGAGACGCGCGCAGAACGCGACGGCGCGGACTGGCTGCTGAGCGGGCAGAAGATCTTCATCACGCTCGGTTCATGGGCTGCGCACGCGCTGGTCTTCGCGCGCACCGGTGAGGCAGGGCCGCGCGGGATCACCTGCTTCGTCGTCCCGACCGATGCTCCCGGCTTCGAGGCGCGGCCGATCAAGGGAAAGCTCGGCCTGCGCGCGCAGGACACCGCGGAGCTCTTCCTCGACGCAGTTCGGGTCCCGGACGCCAACCGGATCGGTGAGTTGGGCTCCGGCTTCAAGGTCGCGATGTCGGCACTCGACCACGGCCGCATCTCGCTGGGCGCCGGCTGCGTCGGCATCGCGCAAGGCTGCCTCGACGCGTCCGTGTCGTATACGAAAGCGCGCAAGCAGTTCGGGCGCCCGGTCGCGAGCTTCCAGCTCGTGCAGGAGTTGCTCGCGGACATCGCCGTCGAGACGGAAGCCGCGCGGCTGCTCGTCTGGCGCGCTGCCGCGACCGCCGACCGTGGTGAGCGGCACACAGTCGAGGCGTCGTTTGCGAAGTACTTCGCGAGCGAGGTCGCGGTGCGCGCGGCGAACGCGGCGGTGCAAGCGCACGGCGGTTACGGCTACGTCGACGAGTATCCCGTCGGCAAGTACCTGCGCGATGCCCGTGTGACGACGCTGTACGAAGGCACGAGCCAGATCCAGAAGCTGTTGATCGGCCGCGCGCTGACGGGCGAGAGCGCGTTCGTCTAGGAGGGCTTGGCGGAATACCGTTCGTTGCAGGGGTGCGATGGTCGTTCCGAGGCAAGGACGCAGGGCGCCCCGATAGTCGTAACTATCGGGGCAACCGAGGACACAGCATCGGGACGACCAGCGCGGCCCTGCGACACAACGCTGTATTTCGCCAAGCCCTCCTGGTTACGCAGCGTGCAGGAACGCGAGCAGGCGAGGCCAGAGGTCTTCGCGGGCGCGTTCGTCTGCCGGAACGAAGAAGTCGCCCGCCAATGCCCCGGGCTCGTAGATGAACGGCCTCCCGAGGGAATGACTCGCGTTCGGATAGGCAATGAGCTGCGTCGACTCGCCATGGGCATGGCGCCGTGCGACGATCGCGTGCGCGTAGGCGCAGGAGCCCCAGACCTGGTCGCGGCCGCCGCAGGCGAGGAACACGGGAGACGAGATGCGTTCGACCGGGATGACGGCCCGCAGCGGCGGGTTGTCCAGCATCGCCGTGTGCGGAAGCGCGACCAGGCTCGGAACGATTGCCGCGACGCCACGGACGAGGCCCGGATAGTGAACGCCGAGCAGGAGCGCCGTCTCGCTGCCGTAGGAGGTGCCGAGCACGGAGACCCGCCTTGCATCGACCTCCGACCGGCCGTCGAGCCATTCGAGCGCGGTCCGGAAATACTCGAGCGGCGCGCGGCGGTACGCGATGACGAGCGCCGGGATCCCGTCCGCGGCGAGCCGTTCGCCGAGCCACGCCGACCCGTGACCACCGATCGCGAGTACCGCTGCCTGGTGCCGAGCTCCCGCGGGCGCGTAGAACGTCGCGTTGAACCCGTGCTTCGCAACGGTTTCCCTCACGATCTTGTAAACCCCGGACCGCCAGCGGCGCGTAAAGGTGACGGACGCGATCGGCAGGGAGGCAGAGATTGCCGTCAGCACGAACCGGCGTGGCGTGCTCCCCCACCGGTAGTCGGTGAGCGGCAAGGCGTTCGGGGCCGTCATCGACGCCAGCAGGCCCATCTGCCAGACACCGGAGTAGGTGCTGCCGGTCTGCGCCTGCGCCCGGGCGAGGTCGAGCACACCGTGGTCGTCCGCGCCGAACGCGGCCCGCGAGACGAACACGGTGCCCGTCGCATCGGTCGAGCGCAGCTCGAGCCAAACACCCTGCAGGCGCCGGAGGCCGTCGAATCGAATCTGGATCGGCTGGTCCTCGACCGAGCTCGCCGGCGTCACCTGGAGACGCGCCGCACGGTGGGAAGCGCCGCAGCCCGTCATCACGATGACGAGGAGGCCGGCGAGAAGAATTCTGCGCATCGAGCGACCTTTTCTTGTGTCGGCGCACTTGCGCGTGCAGTCGGTCGCATCGTACTCTGCGGCTCCCGCCGGGTGCGGAGCGCAAGTAGGTCGAAGCCTCGCTGAGCGACTCAGGCGCGCGCAAGCGCGAATGGGCCGGTCGGTGAGGTGGACGAAAGCGCCACCGCACCAGGCGGGTTTTTCATGGTCCCGCTACTGCTTGAGGTGGAACGGCGCGGAGCGCCAGGCGGCCCAGCGCCAGTACCAGGCGGGCAGCTTCTTCGGGACGTTCGCAGGGCGAAAGCCGCGACCGTGCTGCGCGTCGTAAAGGCCCCAGGCCCAGCGCGGCAAGGCACGGGGCAGGCTGGTCGGGCGCTTCGTCGGTACGACGACGAGGGCACGCGACGGCGTGCTGACGTTGCCGGCGGCGTCCACCGCCTGAACGCGGTAGACGCTCGGCGCGTTCGGGTGGAAGGCGCGCACGATTGCGCGGCGGTTTGCGGCCGGCACCGTGGCCAGCACTGAGCCGTCGAGCAGGACGTCGTAGGAGGCGATCGCGCCCGCGTTGTCCGTCGAGGGCAGCCAGCTGAGCCGTAGCGTGCCGTTGACAAACCGGCCGGCGAAGCCGTCGGGACGCGACGGCGGGACGGTGTCGGGCAGCAGCGCGAAGAAGCCGGGCACGGTGGTCTGGATGTCGACCCCGCCGTCGGACGCGGCCTTGTACGCGGTCTTCGGGAGCGGCTTCCAGGTCAGACCGTCGGTGGAGAAGGACGGCGCGAGGCCAGCCGCACCGGTGATGTGCAGCGTCAACGGCGCACCGAAGGTGGTCACCGGTGTCGACGTGTCCGTGTCGGTGACCGTCAACTGCACCCCGTAGCCGTTCGCGGGCGGCGGGGCAACCGGCGTCAGCGCGACGGCGACCGGGGTCGTGAAGGCACCGTCCGGCCAGGAGACGACGGCGCGGTTGTCACCCGAGCCGACCGAGCCGGCGGGCGGAGGTGGCGGCGGCGGAGGCGGCGCAACGCCGCCGAGCACCGGCCCGTCGACGTAGTTGCTGTCGATGTTGATCGTGACGCCGCCCCACGTCTCCTTGTGGCCGCCTTTGTACTGGTGCACGCGCTGGTGATTCGCCCAGAGGCTGTCGCTCACGTATGGATCGCCGAAGACACCCTCGACGCCGTTCCAGTTCGCGATCCACGCCGCGTCGGGGAGAGACACGCCAAGCTTCGCAATGTCGCGGATCGTCGACGCAGCGCTGCCGTAGACACCCGCGACGAAGCCGTGCGCTCGCAGCTCGTCGACCCAGGCGGTGACGAACGACTGCACCACCTTCGTGCACGACGCGTTCGTCGTCGAATAGCCCTCCATGTCGAAATAGATGGGTGTCCCGCCCGCGAGACCGAACTTCGAGGTCAGCGAGACGGCGTCGTCTGCAGCTGCGCGACCCTGGTTCGCAGCGGTCGTCGCGTTCGACGAGATCTTCGCGAGACCCGCGCTGCTCACGCAGGGCGCCTGCAAGCCGACGTACAGCGGTAGCAGGCTCCAACCGGAAGCGAGCGTCGAGGTCACCCACGACGCGTTGAGATTCCCGTCGGAGCACGCGCGGTTGACACCACCGAGGTAGATGCCGAGCGCGCGATACGGCGAGGCGCTCCAGGCGTTCAGCGACGCACTCGACGGCGCCGTGCACGCATCGAACCCGTAGCCGGTATAGACACCCGAGCGCGCGGCTTTGTTCGACGCTAGCCCGCTCGACGGCAAGAAGACGAGCAGAATCGCTGCAAAGACCCACAGCCTGCGCACGGCGACAGGATGCCGCAGACCTGTAAGCGAAACGCAAACATCGAATCTGATTCGCGAGCTTCAGAGTGAGGCGAGCGCTGCGAGCAGGCTATCCACCTCGTCGCGCGTGTTGTAGTGCGCGATGCCTGCGCGCAACGATTGCTCAGGGAGGTGCGGGCCGAGCGAGACGCAGTACCAATTGTCTGCGTACCAGACGCCCAAGCCACGCTCGGCGAGGCGGTGCGCAGCATCCGCTGCTGGAACGTCGTGGATGTTGAAGAGGAACGTCGGCACACGGCCTTCCATCGTCGGCGGCCCGTACAGCGTGACGTTGTCCGGCAGGTTGTCGATGAGGTGCGCGCCGAGCTCGCGCTCGTACTCCCGGATCGCGGCGATCCCGCCGATCGAGTCGAGGTACGCAATCGTCGCGCTGAAGCCGGCGAGCAGCTCGTACGGGAGCGTTCCGGTCTCGAACTTGCGGCCGACCGGCGTCGAAGCAGACGGCCGCGCCTTGTACGGCCGCCAGGTCTCCGCGAGCTCGCGACGCACATAAGCGATCCCGAGATGCGGGCCGCAAAACTTGTACGGCGAGCAGAGCAGCACGTCGCAACCGATCTCGCGCACATCGATCGGCTCGTGCGCCGCGTAATGAACCGCGTCGATCCACGAGATCGCACCTGACTCGCGCGCGAGCGTGCAGATTCGCCTGGCGTCTGCGAGCGACCCGGTCGCGTTCGACGCGAGCGCGAAGGCGACCACGCGCGTGCGCCCGGAGAGCTGCCGCTCGAGATCGTCGTAGTCGACCGTCAACTCGTCAGTGATCCCCGCGACGCGCACGTTCAGACCCTTGTCGGCCGCGAGCTCGACCCAGGGAGCGACACCGCCGTCGTGATCGAGCTCGGTCGTCAACACCTCGTCGCCTGTCTGGAAGTCACGGCCCGCGGCGCGTGAGATCGCGAAGTCGAGGGTCGTCATGTTCATGCCGAAGGAGATCTCGTCGGCCGTGCAGCCGAGGAAGCGCGCCGCATCGTCCTTGGCACGCGCGAGGATCGACTCGACGGCGCGGCCTGTCGCATAGGGAGCGCCCAGGTTGCCCGACGCTTCCCGCAGCGCATTCGCGATCGCCTGGCCGACTTCGTCCGGCACCTGCGTTCCGCCCGGCGCGTCGAAGAACGCAAAGCCCTTCTGCAGCGACGAGAACCGCTCCCGAACGGCCTCGACGTTCACGGCTGTTCTCCGACGAGGATCCGGCTGAGTACGGCGGGATCGATGTTGCCGCCCGACACGATGCAGACCACCTTTTGCGCGCCGGCAAGCCGCGCCGACACGGCGACGGCCACCGCAAGCGCACCGGCGCCTTCCGCGATCACGCGCGTGCGCTCCGCAACCAGCCGCACTGCGTCGGCGACCTCGCCGAGCGGCAGCGCAAACGCGCCGTCGAGAAGCTGCGAGGCCTGTTCCCACACTCGCGGGATCAGCTCGCGGCTGCCCGAGCCGTCGACGAACGACGCCTGGTAGTCGACAGCGGTCGGCGTGCCCGCTGCGAGCGTCGCGGCAACCGGTGCGCCGGTCTCCGGCTCGGCGGCGTAGAAGCGCACTTGCGGCCGCGCCGCTTTGACGGCGCTCGCGATCCCGGTCAGGAGCCCGCCGCCGCCGTAGGGGACGACGACCGTGTCGAAATCCGGCAACTGCTCGAGCAGCTCCAGCCCGATCGTCCCGTTCCCCGCCATGACGCGGTCGTTGGCGACCGGATGGATGAACAAGCCTGGCGCACCTTCGTAGCGACCGGTGACGAGCACCTGCCACCACTCCTCGTAGGGCACCTTGATCACGCTGCCGCCGTAGCGCTCGATCGCGTCGATCTTCGTTTGTGGCGCGTGGTCGGGGACGACGATGGTCGCCGGCACCCCGCGCAGGCGAGCGGCGTAGGAAACGCCCTGCGCCATGTTCCCCGCGCTCGCGGTCAGAACGCCGCCCGCGAGATCGTCGTCGGTCGCCTGCAGAATTGCGTTGCCGGCACCGCGGATCTTGAACGAGCGCACCGGCTGCAGCACCTCGAGCTTCAACCAGATCTCGGCGTCCGAGTCGACGTCGAGCCGCACGAGCGGCGTGCGGATCGCAATGCCTGCGAGCACCTCGCGGGCACGCTCGATCTCGTTCAGGGCGATCAAAGCGAGACGACCTGGCCGACGTTCTCTTGCTCGGCGCGACGCACGACGTGCTCGGCGGCGGCAAGATCCTCGACGGCCAGTCCGAGCGACTTGAACACCGTGAGCTCCTCCGCGGAGCGTCGCCCCTGCCCCGCCCCGATCAAGAGCTCGCCGATCTCGGCGCGGATGTGCTCCGGACCGATCGCGCCCTCGCGTTGCGGGAAGAGGAAGTCGCCCGCCTCGTTGATCGTCGACTCGCGGCGGTCAACGAAGAGCGCGGCGTCGCGCATCGTGGCCGTGTCGAGCTCGCGCGTCGTCGGGATGCTCGAACCGACGGCGTTGATGTGCACACCGGGCTTCAGCCAGGCGCGCTCGAGGATCGGCTCGGCGGCAGAGGTCGCGGTCACGACGACGTCCGCGTCGCGCAACGCCTCCTCGGCCGACGCAGCGTCTTCGACACCGTCGATCCTACCGGGTGTGCGGCTCCAGATCACGACGCGTTCGAAGTCGCGCACCGCGCGCATCGCTTCGAGATGCGCGCGGGCCTGGATGCCCGCGCCGAGGATCGCCAGCGTGCGCACATCCTCGCGGGCGAGCAACCTCGTCGCGACTCCGGAGACGGCGGCCGTGCGCACCGCCGTGATCGCGCCGGCATTCAGCAGCGCACGTGTGGCGCCCGTCTCGCCGTCGAAGAGCGCGACAAAGCCCTGATGAGAGTCGAGCCCGCGTGCGCTGTTGCCGGGAAAGATCGCGACCGCCTTCAGCGCATAGACCGGCGACTCGCCGCCGCGATGCGCGGGCATCAGGC
Organism: Gaiellaceae bacterium; assembly: GCA_036271075.1. Classification (GTDB taxonomy): domain Bacteria; phylum Actinomycetota; class Thermoleophilia; order Gaiellales; family Gaiellaceae; genus PALSA-600. Next base: position 24,773 of record DATBBH010000122.1, read on the forward strand.
CCATCAGGCTCGCCTCACCCGGAGGACGTACGACGAAGCGCAGCGGGTTGTGCAACTCGCCTCGCGCGAGCGCGGCGAGCGCCTCGGCCATCACCTCGATGCACTCGTCCATCGGCAGTAGCCGCCGGACGTCCTCCTCGTCGAGAACACGTACCGTCATGTGAAGAACGAGCCTATGCGGTCGCGGTCGGCCGGCGAGAGCGTCAGCTCGCGCGCCTCGAGGATCGGATCGAGATGCGTTGCGCGATTCGGGCCGCAGACCGCGCCGTCGACGGTTGCGAGCACCCAGGCAAACGCCAACGCCGCCATCGAGACGGAGCGAGACTCGGCTTCCTCGCGCAGCCGGTCGAGCCCGTCGAAGACCCGGTCGTCGACGAACTGCTCGTACGGCTCAGGGCGCAGCGTCATGCGCGAGCCGTCCGGGAACGGCTCGCCGCGCTGGTACTTGCCGGTCAGCCACCCGCCCGCGAGTGGACTGAACGGGACGTACGAGATCGAGTTCGCCTCGCAAAGCGGCAGCACACCCACTTCGTCGCCGCGGTCAAGCAGCGAGTACGCGTTCTGGACGACTGCCGGCCGCCCATGTCGAAGCGCCTCGGCGATTTCCGCATGGTCGTGGTTCGAAAGCCCCCAGGCACCGATCGAACCTTCGGCGACAAGCCGTTCGAAACAGGCGATCGTCTCATGCAGGGGTATCCGGGGGTCCGGTGCGTGCGCAAGGTAGAGGTCGATGCAGTCCACGCCGAGTCGCTCCAGGCTGCCTTCGAGCTCGCGGCGAATCCGCTCCGGGGCGAGGCCAAAGTCGTCGGGATCCCCAGCAGGAGAGTTGAACACCTTGGTCGTCAACACCAGTCCCTGAGGGCGACGGGCCTCGCGCCAGCGGCCGATCCACGATTCGCTGCGGCCGCCGCCGTAAGCGTCCGCTGTATCGAACCAGTGGATACCGCTCTGCCAGGCGCGGTCCATGATCGCGAACGCCTCCTCCTCCGGGATGCCCTGCCCGAACAACGCGGGCGACGAGCCGATCCCGCCGAAGTTGCCGCAGCCGAGAGCGATCCCCTGAAACGCGCTCACTCGGGCAGGTTCATTCTCGTGAGGTCGTTCCGCACGTCCCAGAGCTCCGGATAGAACGAGTGGTGGATGAGGCGGCCCATCACCTCGACCGGTGTGCCCTGCGTGCCGATCACGTCGCCGCCGATCACACGCTGCACGACTTTGAAATGGCGCACACGCCAGACGATGATGCGCTCGTCGAGCTCGATCAGCTGCTCCGCAAGCTGGTAGAGCTCTTCGTACTCGCGTCCACGGGTGTAGACCTCGGCCAGCGTCAGCCCGGCGCGCTCGTGCGCCGCATGGAACGCCTCGCCGAGCGGCTTCGCGACGCGCCGCAACTCCCTGAAGCCCGGCGAGTCGAAGCCGCTGCCGTGACCGAGCACCTTGCGCACCTCGGTGTATTCCCACGGCGACATGTGCTCGAGCATGTCGAGCGCCGACGTGACGAGCTTGAAGCAGTCGTTCGCCCGGCGCAGCAGCCGGGTCGCCGCAGCGAGCTCGTCGTTGGCGACGAGGCGTCCCGCCTCCTCGATCTCGTTCCAGGCGAGCTTGAGCCAGATCTCGGAGGTCTGGTGCACGCTCTGGAAGAGCAGTTCGTCGCGGTGCACCCATTCGTCGGCTGTTTTCTGGAGGCGCAGGAGCTCGTCGGTGCGCAGGTAGCGCTCATAGTCAGAACCGCCCTCACCCTCGAGAATCGGCTTCGCGAGCTCGTTCATCGCCTTGCCTCCGTCCCGTCGAAGATCTTCATCGGCAGGTCAGCGAGCGGCACACCGCCGTCCGCGGTAACGAGCCACGTGTCCTGCATATAGAGACACGCCTGTCCATCCTGGGAGATCGCGTGCGGATGCATCGAGAACACCATCCCTGAACGCAGCTGAGTCTCGTCGCCTTCGCCGATCTTCGGCCACTCGATCATCGTCATGCCAATCGAGTGGCCGGTGACATGGCCGAGCTTGAAACCGCGGTCGACGAATCCCTTCGACACAGCGCGATGCACGTCGTGCGCCGTTGCGCCCTCGCGCAGCGCGCCGCGGGCAGCCTCGTAGTACTCCTCGTAGCCCTCGAGCATCTGTTTCGTCTCGGTGCTCGGCTCCCCGGGGCAGATCGCGCGTGACACCTCGACCCAGTGGCCGCCGGAGCCGGCGATCTCGAGGGAAGGCAGCACCATGTCGGTTTCCTTGATCCGGTAGTCGCCTGCGATCTTGAACTCGGGCAGCGCGCCGCCGTTCGGTCCGGTCAGCACCATGTCCATCGTCAAGCGGCCGCAGCCCTGTTCGACGAAGTACTGCTCGCAGTGCGCAAGAATCTCGCGTTCCGTCTTCCCGGGCGCAAAGTGCTCGAGGAAGATCCAGAAGCCCTCGGCGTTGATGCGAACACTGTCACGCACGGACTCGAGCTCGAGCTCGCTCTTCACCGCGCGCGCGTGGTCGAACGCGACGTCCCACGGCACGATCTCGGCAGCGTCGTTGAGGGCGCCGAAGTCGCGTACGGTCATCACGTAGTCGAGGCCGTAGACGCCGATCCGTTTGCCGCGTACGTTGTCCGCGAGCCAGTCGCCGGGCTTGTCGACGAACACCTGCTCCTCGATCCAGGTGGTGCCGTGCTCACCGACGTAGGTCGCCTCGCGGGGGAAGACGATCGCAGGCTCGCCCTCGAGCGGCAGCAGCACGTACGCGTACCTGTGCACGATCACGAACCCCGACATGTAGGTGACGGCGCCCTCGAAGCCCGTGTACTCGTTGCCCGAGACAATCACGGCGTCGAGTCCGTCACGCGCCATCGCCTCGCGCATCAGCCCGTAGCGCCGCTCGATCTCCGCCTTCGGCATCACTGCCCCCACGCCGCTTCAACTCCCTTCACCAGTGCCCAGATGGATTCGTGTGTCGGCGTCGGCACGCCCAGCCGGCGCCCGAACTCCGCGACCCCGCCGTTCAGGTAGTCGACCTCGGTCTGCCGCCGCGCCTCGACGTCCTGGAGCATCGACGCTTTGTGGCCGTATGCAACCTCGGGGCGCGCCGCATAGTCGATCAATTCTTCGGGATCGGCGTCGAGTTGGATGCCCTGGGCTGCGGCGACCGCCTTGCCCTCGTCGACCAGCCGCGAGGCGAGCGCGCGCAGGTCCGGGCGCTCGCAGACGCGGCCGTGGGTCAGGCCCGTGAGAGCGCCGAGCGGGTTCGTGGCCGCGTTGAAGATCACCTTGCGCCACTGCGGGCCGCGCGCGTCGGCGACCGCCTGGGTCGGCATGCCCCCGCGCGTGCACGCGTCGGCCAGGCGCTCGATCTCGGCGAGCGGAGCGGGCTGCTCCTCGAACGGGCCAAGGGTCGTGTCGCCCTTCACGTCCCATTGAACGACGCCGGGCGCGGTGATCTTTCCGGCCGGGAACGTCGTGCCGCGGATCACGCGCTCGACATGCCTGGCGAGGACCTCTTCGTTGCCGATGCCGTTCTGCACCGTCGCGACGCAGCCGCCCGCAAATGCGTGGGCTGTTGCTGCGATCGCCGAGTCGGTGTGCATCGCCTTCGTCGCCACGATGCCGAAGTCGCATGGGGGCAGGTCGGCAGGGTCGCTCGTCGCGCGCAGGCGGCCGAGCACCTCGCCGGCGCCCGTCAGCCTGAGCCCGTCGCGGTTGATCGCATCGACGTGCGCCTGCGCAAGGTCATAGGCCCAGACCTCGACGTCGTCGAGCGTTGCGAGGTTTGCCGCGAAGAGCGACCCGACCGCGCCGCATCCGACGACACAAACCCTCACCAACTGTCCTCCTTTGCCCTGATCAGCCGTTCTATCGTCTCGTGCAACGGTACGGGCACGCCGACCCGGTGCGCCTCGCGCACGAGCGAGCCGGTGATCATGTCGATCTCGGTCGGACGGTGCGCATCGACGTCCTCGAGCATCGACGGGTAGTGCGCGCTGCCCCGCTGGGTCGCGAGCACGTTCATCTCCCACGGATCCTCACGCAGCTCCACGCCCACGGCGGCGGCGACCGCCTTGCCTTCGTCCATCAGTGCGCGCACGAGATGACCGAGATCGCTCGGTGCGGCGAGCGCCGCAAAGTGTGGGTCGTGCGGCAGGCCGGTCAGAGCCGCGACGGTGTTCACGGTCGCGTTGAAGATCAGCTTCGACCATTGCGCCGGCCGCAGATCGTCGAAAGCCTCGGCCTTCAGTCCAGACGCGACGATCAGTTCGGCCACGACTCGCGCGTCAGCGGGCGTCGTCCCGCGCGCGGGGCCGATCCAGGTCGCAGTGTCGAGGACATATTCGACGTGCGTGTCCTCATGACGCGTGCCGCTCATGAATGTCACCGCCGCGAGCAGCCGCCAGTCGCCGTACCCGGCGATCACCTCGCCGGCGCCGATTCCGTTCTGGACCGTCATCAGCGTCGCGTTCGGCCAGTGACCCTGCAGTTGCGCCGCGACCGAGTCGAGATCGAGGCTCTTGCAGGCGACGATCACCAGCTCCGGCTCGGGCAGCTCGTCGGGCGAGGTGGCTGCGCTGACGCGGCCGACGAACTCGGCGCGGCCACTGACGCGCAAGCCGTTCTCCCTCAGCGCGCGCGCGTGCTCGTTGCGGCGGACGAGCGCCGAGACCTCGGCGGCGCGCGAGAGGTGCGCGGCGAAGAGGCTGCCGATCACGCCGGCGCCGGCGATGCAGATACGGGTCATCTCGACCACAGCTTGAACTCTCGGCCACCGGTGAGACCCGACGGCCGCAGGATGAGGACGGTCGCCATCAGCGTGCCGACGACGATCACGCGTGTTCCCGCGGGTAGATCGATGTGCCAGCCGAGGAACGACGTGCCGTTCTCGGCCACTGCGAGATAGGAGTCGAGCGCGCTCACTGCCAGCGCGCCGACGACCGCGCCCCACAGGCTCGTCGCCCCACCGACGACGAGCATCGCCAGCGTGATGAACGTGAGATCGAGGTAGACCGTCTCCGTGTTCAGCGGCAGCAGGTGCACGTAGAGGCCACCTGCGAGCCCGCAGAGCGCGCCGGAGATCGCGAAGGCGATCAACCGCTGGCGGTAGACGGATGCGCCGACGGCGCGGGCCGCCGCGTCGTCCTCCCGCGTCGCGCGCAGGAGGCGGCCGTAGCGGCTGCGGCTGTAGGCGAAGGCGACCACCACCACGAAGAGCGCTCCGAGCGCGGCCTGGCGCAGGCCCGTCGTTTCCGGAACGGACGAGAACGTGTTCAGACCGGGCCCAATCCTCTCCTCGTAGCGCAGCAAGTTGTGGGTGATCTCAAGCACCGCGAACGTCGCGATCCCGGCGGCGAGCCCCGAGAGGCGCATCAAGGGCAGCGCGACGACGAGCG
>DATBBH010000123.1:0-1923 GCA_036271075.1 Gaiellaceae bacterium
CACGCCCATGAGCCCGAGCCCCGCGCCGCACGGGTACGCCTTGTTCATCCCTTTGTGAATCTCCTCGAGCGTGTCGCGAACGTTCGAGAACCCGTGCCGTTTGCCGGCGAGCGCGGAGTCGAGGAAATCCGCGGCCAGCGTCTGGAAGCCGGCGAGTCGCCGGCGGTGAACCTGACGTTCTTCGGCGGCGAGACGCTGCTCAACTTCAAGATGTTGAAGTCGGCACTCGCCTACGCCCGGGAGCGCGCCGAGCCGCTGGGCAAGCAGGTGAACGCGAGCCTGACGACGAACGCGACGCTGCTGCGCGAGGAAATCATCGACTGGATCGTCGAGAACGACGTCGGCGTCACGGTGTCGATCGACGGGGCGCGCGAGCAGCAGGACAAGTTCCGCGTCTTCTCCAACGGGATGGGGAGCTACGACCTCATCGTGCCGAACATCCAGGAGCTGCTGCGGCGCCACCGGCGGCGGCCAGTCGGCGCGCGGGTGACGCTCACGGGGCAGAACCTCGACGTCGCGTCGATCTACCGGCATCTCTACGAGGAGCTCGGCTTCTGGGAAGTCGGCTTCGCCCCCGTGACGACGTCGTGGCAGCGCGAGTACGCGATCGAGGACAAGGGCTTCCAGCAACTGCTCGCCGGCTTCCAGACGCTGGCCGCGGAGTTCCTCGACTCCGCGCTCGCCGGCAAACGGCACGGGTTCTCGAACGTGCGCGACACGCTCGAGGAGATTCACAAAGGGATGAACAAGGCGTACCCGTGCGGCGCGGGGCTCGGGCTGATGGGCGTGGCGACCGACGGCGACGTCGCGCTCTGCCATCGCTTTGCCGGATCGAACGAGCACAAGCTGGGCAGCGTGTTCGACGGCATCGACCATTCGCGCCAGGACGACTTCCTGCTCAAGCACCACATCGCCAACAAGACGGATTGCGCGACGTGTTGGGCCCGGCCGCTCTGCGCGGGCGGCTGCTACCATGAAGCGCACACGCGGTACGGTTCGACCGTCGAGCCGAACCTGCACTACTGCGAATGGATTCGCGCCTGGACGAACACCTGCCTGGAAGTGTACGGCGTTCTTGCCGAGAAGAAACCTGAATTCCTTGCGCAGTTCGACTGACCCGTCCACCTGTCCACCCGCCAATGCGACATCTGACGCCGATCAACCAGAAGGCTCGCCGGATCGAAGCGACGCTCGAGAACGACGTCGTCGCCCTCCAGCAGGGCGGACCGCCGCAGACCGGCCCGCACGTGCCGCTCGGCTGCTCGTTCGTGTTTTCGCCGGGGTGGGAGGTCGATTCGAGTGGGGGAACGGCGGGGCTCTGCCAGCCGGTCGAGCGAGACCTGTTCGACTGCCACCTCACGTGCTTCTGGCCGGCGCACGTGCCGGATCTCTACAACTACGCTCCTGACTGGACCGCGAAGTGCGCGTCCGCGCAGAAGGACTGGCGCAAGATCGATCTTGTTTTTCCATGATTTCGCCCATGAGTCGCCGATGAGACACGCGATTCGCCGCGCCGCCGCGCTCGTCGCGCTTTCGCCGCTGGCGCTCCTCGCCCAATCCGTCAAGCAATCGTCGGGGGATCCGATTCCCTCGGGCGGCGACGGCAGGATTTACGTCGGCACGTACGCGCGCAACATCCTCGTCCTCGACGAGGCGACGATGAGCGTGCGCGACACGCTGCACACCACCGTCGGCATCCCCGAGATCTCGCTGTCGTTCGACAGGAAACACCTCTACGTCAGCGATCCCGGCAACGAAAAAGTCGAGATCATCGACCTCGCTACGAAGCAATCGCTCGGCATGTTCACGCTGTCGCACGACAGCGTCAAAGTGCGGATGAACGGGTTCAGCCTCGACCCGATGGAGCGCTTCGCCGTCATCCTGGTCAAGATCTACACGAAGCACCGCGATCGCTACGACGTG
>DATBBH010000124.1:0-8053 GCA_036271075.1 Gaiellaceae bacterium
GCCGAAGCTCACGGGCACGTCGAGCTCACCCGCGCCGTGCTTGCTGCTCGGCCGAGGATTCGAACCGAGCGCCTTGATGCCGAGCTCGAGCCGCCCCAGCGCTTCGACGTCGCGGACGCAGCCGTTGATCACGAGCCCCGCCCAGCCGTTTTCGAGCGCCAGGCCCGCGACCCTGTCACCGACGAGCGCGCAGCGGAACGAGCCGCCGCCGTCGACGACGAGCACACGGCCATTCCCCGACTCGGCGACGCGCTGCTTCACGAGCACGTTGTCCTCGAGGCAGCGAACGGTCGCGATTGCGCCCGAGAACGCCGTCACGCCGCCGAACTGGCGGAGTTGCAGCTCGCAGACGACCGCGACGTCGCTGTGCGCGTCCCACAGATCGGACGTCGACGTCACGCGTGCACGCGCACGAGCTCGAAGAACCCCTGCTCGAAGAGTTCCCGGACGACGTGTAGTGCATCGTGGCGGAGCTCGGTGGCCTCGCGCTTGCCGAGCTCGTGGCGGCGCACCGTTCGCTCGATCGCCTGGTCGAGTGTCTTGTGGCCGTCGAGCATCGTCAGCAGCTCGGCCGTCTTCAGCTCGAGCTCGACCTCGGGGCACGTGCCCTCGTCGAGCATGATTCGGATCTCTTGCACGTCGCCGCGCCGGTCGAGCTCCTGGTCGAACCGCACCTCTTCGGCGAGCGTCAGCCGTGCCTCGAGGATCGCGGACGCGCCCTCCTCGCCGATCAGCGCGAGGGCCGCGAAGACGCGTTCGATCTGGTCACTCGCGAACTCGAGCTCGTCCTCGTCGACGGGATCGGCGCGGACCACGTGGTGCTCGCCGTCGCGTTTGCGCATCAGCACGGCGCCTTCGGTGATCCAGCCCGCGTCGAGCGCGTCGAAATACTGCGTCCACTCGTCGAGTGCGGCTCCCATCGTGTCCGGATCGCTCGTGAAGTGGTCGTTCCAGCCGGCGGCGTGATCGAGGGGGTCGGCGCCGCTCAGGCCGAGCACCCACGCGTCGCAGCCGTTTCCCTCGAGCCACTCATGAACGCGCTCGTCCGGCTCGTCCTCCGATTCGGCGAGCCAGCTGACGAGCACCGACGCGTGACCGCCGTCGGCCAGGTGCGGCGCAGCCTCGCGCACGACCCGCTCGGACAGCTGGTCGCCCGGCAGGCCGCCGTCGCGATACTGCCAGCGCCGCTCGGGGGAGATCACGTAGGGCGCATTGCACGTGATCAGGTCGAATGTCTCGCCGGCCACGGGCTCGAAGAGACTGCCGAGCCGGGTCTCGACGTTGTCGATGCCGTTGAGCGCCGCGCTGATCTGCGTGAAGGCGAGGGCCCGCGAATTCACGTCGGTGGCGATCACATGGTCGGCGTGTGCCGCGGCAAGCAGGGCATGCGCGCCGTTCCCCGTGCCGATGTCCAGCGCGCGTCCAACCCGGCGGCGCGGCGTCAGGGAAGCAAGCCAGTACGCCGTTGGCGTGAAGCTTGACACCCAGCCCGGGGGGTCGTCCTGACCCCGCGAGAAGCCGTCAAACGCCAGGTAGATGCTCTCCGCTGGAACGACGCGCGCACGCGGCAGCAGGCGTTCGCCCTCGGTCGTCACGAGCCCGATGCCGAGGAGCGCTTCGACCGCGTCTCGGCCGAGCGCAGCCGTGGCATCGGTCGCTGTCACGGGACGCTGCAGCAAGAGGAGCCGGATCGTGGTCGCGATCGCGGAGCGGGGGAGGCGCCGCTCGAGGACGACCGAGTCGGCGAGGTCGGCGGAAGGCCCTTCTTCGCCGAGCAGCTCTTCGATCGCCTCGGTGGTGTAGCCCACTGCGCGCAGCGCGTTGCCGAGCGTCGTCGCTGCCTCGAGGTCGGGGTTGGGGTCCCACGCGTTCACGAAGGCCATCCTGCCTCAACGGCGAGAGCGAGTGCGCGTGTACAGGCATCGACTGCGGACTAGGCGTCGATCGTCAGGCTCGCGAGGTCGCGCGGGTAGTCCGTGAGGATCTCGATGCCGTCAGCCGTGACGACGACGGTGTCCGAGTGCCGAAAGCCGCCGAGCTCGCTCGAGTAGACGCCCGGCTCGATCGTGAAGACCATCCCTTCCTCGACGCGCGTGTGGTCGCCCGTGTCGAGGAAGGGCGCCTCGTGATTGCGCAAGCCGATCGCGTGCCCGACGTGCTGCCGCCAGTACGGCATCAGGTCGTTGGCGGCGAAGTAGTCGAGCACGGCGTTGTCGACGTCGGCGCACGTCACACCGGGCCGCAGCGCTGCGAAGGCAGTCTCCTGCGCCGCCACCGTGTGCGCAAACAGGCGGCGCATCTCCGGCGTGGGCGGGCCGATCACCATCGCCCGTTCGAGCTCGGCGTTGTAGCCCCACACCGGCGCGCTCGTCTCCGTGACGAGGACGTCGCCGACCTTGAACTCGATGTTGTGCGCGACCGCGTGCGCCCAGGAGCTGCGTCGGCCGATCTGACCCCGGTAGCCCGCCGAGGCTCCATCGGCCGAGCCCTGCTGGCCTCCGAACCTCGCCCCGAGCGCGGCGAGCATGGCCAGCGTCGCCTCGTGCCCGGCGCGCAGGCTTGCCTCGGCCTCTGTCGTCCCCGGCCGCGAATACTCCTGCAGCAGTCGGTGCGCATGCTCGCACCACCGCGCACTTTCCCGGATCAGTTCGACCTCGGCACCGCTCTTACGCACCATCAGCGACTCGATGAACGGGGCCAGCGGCGCTACCTCGCCGCCCGTCACGTCACTGAGCGCCGGGCCGGCGTAACCGAGGATGCCGGGGTACCCGTCGCTGTCTGCCGCGACCCGCCGTAGGCCAAGGTCTTCGAGGACGCGCCCCAAGATGTGCATCGGGTGCTCGAGCCCCGGGTACTCGGGATACGACTCGACGCGCTCGAAGTCGGTCTCCTCCCGCACGCGCTCCACCTCGAACTCGGGCACGAACACCGCGAGCTCGCCGGACGTGCTGCCGACGAACGCGACGGGCCGTTCGGTCGCGAGAAACCCGAAGCTCGTGAAGTACTGGATGTACTTCTCGTCGAAGAGCACGTAGCCGTCGAGCTTCTGCTCGGCGACCCGCTCGAGCAGGTGCGCTCTGCGCGCCGCCAGTTCGTCCGGATGGATGCCGCTCTTCATGCCTGCGACGATACTGGGCGAGATGCTTCGGCGCGCCGCTGTCACGCTCGCTCTGCTCGCTGCCCTTTCGACGTCCGCGTCAGCATCACGGACGCCGCTCGTGTACGGCTACCCCTACGCCGCTCGCTGTCCGGGCGCGGGAATCGGTGAGGTGGTCGATCGATGGGGGATGTACGCGTGCAACTGCACGTCGTACGTCGCGTGGGCTTTGTCGGCCAACCACCAGCGCATCGATTGGTTCATTCGCGGCTCGATGGACGCCTGGAACTGGCCGCACGTCGCGCTGCTTGCCGGGCTCACGGTCGACCGAACCCCGACCGTCGGATCGGTTGCGGTCTGGCCGGACATTGCGCGTCCGTTTGGTCATGTCGCCTACGTCACCGGCGTTCACACGGGCAACACGATCGACGTTGCCGAGTACAACCTCCCCGCCACCGATGGGGCAGACACATTTGGGTTCGGGACCCGGTCGTTCGTTCGGCCCGGAGCAGCTGTGTTCATCCACGTCCCGCAACGAGCGGTCAGCCGGCGGTGACGCGCCGAACTGCACCGGTGGTTCCGGTCGCTGTCGCTCCACCTATGACGAGCGCGGCGCCGGGCAGTGCGACTGTCGCTGCGTCGCTCACCGGCACGGAGCCTGCGACGCGCGCGATCCGACCGGAGGCCGGGTCGATGCGAGTCACCGAGCTCGTGACGGTTCCATTCCCGTCGACCCCACCGCCGATGTAGACGACACCGCCGAGGGTGAACGCCTGAGCGTGGGCCACGGCAACCGGCAGCCGGCCGAGCCGTCGTAGGCGGCCCGTCTGTGAGTCGAGGACGAAGACGTTGCTGCTTGCCCCGCTCGGCGACATGCCACCGGCGATCACGATCTTCGAGCCGAGCGCAGCGACGGCCGGGTAGCGAAGACCGACCGGGAGGCGGGCGACCAGCACGAAGTGCATCCCGTCGGTCGTGCGGTAGATCTCGGACCGAGGAATCCGACCGTCAAAGCCGCCGACGAGGAACACGCCGGCCGAAGTCTGCGCAGCGGCGATGTCCGAGAGAGCGCGCGACAGGTGGGCGACGATGCGGCCGGTGTTCGTGCCCAGATCGAACCGCTGGACACTCGAGCTGCTCTGCGCCGCGCCACCCCCAAAGACGTATAGGGCATTGCCGATAATCGCTCCAGCGGCATCGTGAAAAGCCTGGGCGACGGTACCGAGTGAGCTCAGGGCACCCGTTGCCGGGCTCAGGCGGAACACGCCCTCGGTCGACGCGCCGCCGCTGTCGAGGCCACCCGCGAGGATCACGGTGCCGTTGTGTGCGACGGCGACCTCGCGTTCGACCGGTGCGGGCAGCCGGTACGGCGCAGTGACGGTCACACCGGCGCCTGCGGGATGCCGCACCGGTCGGGCTGCGCGAGCGGCCAGGAGCCGGACACGCACAGGCGAGTCCTGAGCGTCCTTGGTCGGCAATAAGTCGAGCCCGTCGGGGGTGTTCAGGTAGCCCGGCGCGGTCCCAGGATGATCGGTGTGGCCGTACTGCCAAACGATCCGGTGCTCACGGATGCTGACGATCACGACGCGGTGGCGATAGTCGTCGTTGATTGCGATCAACCCGGGCGCGATCAGGGTCGCCAGCGACGGGTGGTTGAGGGCGCCGGGCCCGCTTGCCGGGCCGTAGCGCCAGAGGACGTGACCGGTGCGCGTCATGATGATCGCGTGGCCCGGATTTGCGTAGTCGGCAAGCAAGATCCGGTTGTGGCTGACCAGCTGCGGGTCGGACGGATACGAGACCGGTGCCTGAACCGCCCACCGCAGCTTTCCCGTCGGTCCGATGTCGTCGACCCAAGAGCCTGCTATCTCGCTGATGAGAGTGCCGCCGTCGGCGAGCGGGGTCGCTCCGTTCACTGCGCCCAGGTACCGCGGGGGATCGTGACGGCACACGCCCGTCGTGCCGTACCGTCGGACGATTCGGCGGCTGAGCGTTATGAAGAGGACGCGACAGTTGTAGGCATCCGCGACGGTGACTCGGTTCGACGGCAGGAGGTACGCGTCGTCGGGCGTGTTCAGGTAGCCAGGTCGCCCGCTCTTGATGTTCACATGGCCATAGCGCCACAGAACGTGCTTGCCGGGGAACGAGATGATCTGGATCGTGTCCTGATCCTCCTGGTTGGAGATGATCCGGTCGAAGCGCGGACCGAAGAACGTGTCGTCATCGAACCTGAACGGCATCGCAGGCGCACCGCCGCCGGGGTATCGCCAGTAGATGTGGTGCGAGCTGTCGACGAGGAGCATGCGGTTGTTGCCGCGGTCGGCGATGAGGAGGTAGCCGGGGATCGGCCCAGGCGGGTGGAGCACGACACGCCTGGTCCGCTGCGGATTCCTTGTGGATCGGGCAGCGTGTCGTCCCGTGTCGTTCGTCGCCGCGAGCACCACGAGCGCGCACGCGGCCAGCCCGACTGCCCCGACCGCCCAGCGGACCAGGGCGCGCCGACGTCGGCGCCTGAATGCGTCGAGCCGGCGCCGTTCGTTGCGGTCGAATGGCACGGGCGCCATCATCGCGGCCCGAATCTGAAGAGCCCGTGAACATCGTGCTCAGGATTCGGCTAAGACGGGCCGCGACGAGCGGCGCGGTGACCCCTTACGCGTTCTCTGCTGCGACCTCCGCAGGCACGCGCTCCTGCTCCTCCTTCGGGAGGAAGAGCGCGGTGCGGGCCCAGTTCGGCATCCACCAGTTCGCCGGCCCGAGCAGACGCATCAACGACGGGACGAGCAAACCGCGGATCACCGTCGCGTCGAAGATGATTCCCGCCGCAAGCCCGATCGCGAACTCCTTGATCTCGAACCCTGGGCTCGAGGACAGAACGAGGAAGGCGAACATCAGGATCAGCGCCGCACTCGTGACCAGCTTGCCGGTGCGAGCGAGGCCGAGCTCGATTGCCTGATTGGTCGACCCCGTTTCGTCGTAGGCCTCCCGCATGCGCGAGAGCATGAAGACCTCGTAGTCCATCGAGAGGCCGAAGAGGAACGCGAAGATCATCAGCGGGATCCACGCGGTGATCGCGTGCGTCGCCGTGATGTTCCAGAGCCCGGAGCCGTGACCATCCTGGAAGATGAAGACGACGATCCCGAACGCGGCTCCGAGCGAGACGAGGTTCAGAAAGACCGCCTTGATCGGCAGGACGATCGATCGGAACGCGCGTGCGAGCAGGATCAGCGTCAGGATCATCACGAACGCGAGCACGTACGGGAAGTTGCCGTAGACCGCGTGCACGAAGTCGCGGTCCGCCGCCGAGACGCCGCCGAGCGTGCCGTCGGTTCCTTTCAGCGCTCCGTTGACCCGGTCGACGATGCTCTGGATCCCGGGCGCGGCTCCATCGGTCGCCGGGAAGGCCTCGACGATCGAATCGGAGCCGCGCTGCCAGCCGGCGGGGACAGCGGCGCCGGTGACGCCGTCGACCTTGCTCAACTTCAGCGCGACAGCTTGCGGGTTCCCACCGTTCTCGACGAGCACGTCGAGCGGCTTCATCACGCCGGGACTGATCCCGGCATCGGCGAGCATCTGACGTCCGGCGATCGCGGTGCCGGTGCCGGGGAAGTTCTTCAGCTGCGCCTCGTTCGGGTTCAGCTGCACGCCGATCCCGACGAGGATCGCCACGATCACGATCCCAACGGCCGCGACGGGGACGGGGCGCCGGAGGACGAGCCGCCCCCAGCGGCCCCAGAAACCGTCCTCGGGATGGCCGGTGTCGACGAAGCGCTTCGGCATCACGCGCACGCTGTTGATTCGCTCACCGAGCACGGCGAGGAGCGCGGGCAGCAGGGTGATCGCCGTGATCACGGACACCGCCGGGATCAACATGCCCCCGATGCCCATCGAGCGGATGAACGGCAGCGGCAAGATGACGAGCGAGAGCAGGCCCACCGCGACGGTCGAGCCCGACACGATCACCGAGCGCCCTGCATGCGTCATCGTCTCGACCAGTGCGGTCTCGACGTCTTCCCCTTCACGCAGCTCGTCGCGGAAGCGGAAGATCATCAGCAGCGCGTAGTCGATCGCTACGCCGAGCCCGACCAGTGCGATCAGGAACTGCACGATGATCGAGACGTTGGTGATGTAGGTCAGAATCCAGACGAGCGTGAACGTGTTGAGGATCGCCGCGATCGCCACCACGATCGGCATCAGCACAGCGGGGAGCGTGCCGAAGACGAACAAGAGGATCACGAGCGCGCCGAGACCGCCGATCACGGCTTCGAGGAGCACGCTCGGGCCGCTACTCGCGCCGTGCGTCGATGCTTCCTCGAGCGGATCGTGGCCGGTCACCTCCACGGTCGTCCCCGCCGGCAAGCCTGCAGCCGCGAGGGCGCGTATGTGGTCGACGCCGCTCTTCGTGTCGAACTTCGCCGGCCCCGGAGGGTAGATCTGCTCGAACGTGGTGTGGCCGTCCTTCGACACGTACATCGGGTTGTTGTTCGTCGAGAAGTACGAGCTGGTCAGCGCGCCGGGGCTCGCCTTCGCCGCGCGGGCCATCGACGCCTTGATCGCTGCGCTCTTCGTCGCGTCGCCCTGGGTGTGGTAGACGACGACGGTCGGCGGCCGGACCCCGACGCCGAACGTCTTCAGCGCGCGCTGATTCGCTTCGTAGGCCGACTTGCCTGGGATCGAGAAGCTCTGGTACCAGCGCTTCGAGACGCGCCCGGCGGCGAACGCGCCGAAGAGCGTGAGCACGATCCAGGCTGCAATGACGGGCCAGCGATGGCGAGCGACGAAATGGGCGAGGCGGGCGAGCACGTGATTCTCCTTCCGGCGAAAGCTGAACCTCGAACTTACAGGCACAGCATTATTTCCGCAACTGTAAATATTGGGTTACACTGATCGCGTGGGTTTGCGGGAGTCCAAAAAGCTGCACACCCGGCAGCAGATCGCGGACGAAGCAATGCGGCTGTTCGC
>DATBBH010000125.1:0-8752 GCA_036271075.1 Gaiellaceae bacterium
CGCGCTCGCCGACCGTGTGTCGATGAAGGTCGAGCGCGCGGACTTCGACGATCTCGTCACCCTTGTCACCCAGGCGCCGCCGTGGGAGAAGGATCGCGCGGCCGGCGTGCGGATCATGCTGCGCGCGATCGCCGACGGGAAAGCGGACGCGCCGGACCAGATCCTCGCCCGCTGGACGTGGAAGCTCTCGCGCGCCGTGCGCAAGCAGCTCGACCGCAAGGCCTCGCAGGAGTACCCCGACGCAAAGCGGCTCCTCGGGGCGCTCGCGAACTCGCGCGGCCACCGCCACGAGGAGAATGCGGCGAAGCTCGTCAACGCGGCGCTCGAGATGCCCCGGGAGGTCGGTGCGGCGCTGCTCGCCTCGGCCGAGGGCTATACGCCGCGCTCGACGCAGCTGCTCGAGGCGGCGCGCGAGCGGCTCGGGACGATCCAAGAGGTCGCAGGCTGGATCGCGGAGAACCTGCCGCAGCCGAAGACCGGCCCGTCGCGCACGCGACGCAGACGCCGGCGCAAGAAGAAGACGGGCACCGAGGCGACAGGGGGCGCGACGCAGGCGACCGAAGCAGGGGCTACGCCGACCGAGGGCGGCAACGGCGAGGGCCAGCCCGCCGCACCGAAGAAGCGCCGCCGCAGGCGCAAGCGGCCGCCCGAAGCGGGAGCGACGCCGACAGCCCCGGCGACGAACGGCGCCGCCGGCCCGGATCTCGCAGCGCCCGAGTCCGCGCCAGAGCAGGCACCCGCCGAGCCCGCCGTGCCCACCGAAGACGCCGCGTAGCCGACCGCGTCCGCTTCGGACACGGCCTTGAAACCGAACGGCCGCATGTAACGAATCACCGGCAGACTGGATCGGTAACGGATGCTCATCCTGCTCGCCATCGGCTTTCTCGCGGGAGTGGTGACCGCCATCTCGCCCTGCGTTCTCCCGGTCCTGCCGATCCTGCTTGCCGGAGGCGCGTCCGGGCGCAAGCCGCTACGCATCGTCGCCGGGCTCGTCGCGAGCTTCACCGTCTTCACGCTGTTCGCCGGGTGGCTCCTCGACCAACTCGGTCTCCCGCAGGATTTCCTGCGGAACGCTGCGATCGTCCTCCTCTTCGTGATGGCCGCCACGCTGCTGATTCCGCGAGCAGCGCTCCTGCTCGAACGGCCGCTCGCAGCGTTCTCGCGCCTTCGGCCGACCGGGATCGGCGGCGGGTTCTTCTTCGGCGCGGCCCTCGGCCTCGTCTTCGTGCCGTGCGCGGGCCCCGTCCTGGCGACGGTCTCCGTCGTCGCCGCCAACAACTCGGTCGGGCTGCGGGCGATCCTGCTCACGCTGGCCTACGCCGCCGGCGTGGCGCTGCCGATGCTCCTAATCGCGCGCGGTGGGCGCCAGGCCGCCACCCGCCTGCGTGCGCATGCCGAGACGGTGCGGATCGCTTCCGGAGCGGTCATCGCCGCCGTCGCGTTCGGTCTCGTCTTCCACGTCGACGACAACCTCGCGACACTGACGCCCGGCTACACGACGTTCCTGCAGAACAAGCTCGAGGACAATTCGACGGCCAAGCGCGAGCTGTCGAAAGTGCGCGGCGGCGGACAGGCGCTCGCCGCGGTCGGCAAGACGCCCAAAGGGAGCCTCCCGAACTACGGAGTCGCGCCACCGCTGCATGCAGACGGCGCGTGGATCAACACCAAACCGCTGACGCTTGCGCAGCTGCGCGGCAAGGTCGTGCTCGTCGACTTCTGGACCTACTCGTGCATCAACTGCCTGCGCACACTGCCGCATCTCAAGTCCTGGTACGCGGCGTACCACGACAAGGGCCTCGTGATCATCGGCGTGCACACCCCGGAGTTCGCGTTCGAGCACGTGACGTCGAATGTGGAAGCAGCCGTGAAGCGGCTCGGCATCAGATATCCGGTCATGCAGGACAATCGCTACAAGACCTGGGACAACTACGCGAACCAGTACTGGCCGGCCGAGTTCCTGATCGACAAGCAGGCCCACGTTCGCCACACACACTTCGGCGAAGGCGAGTACGACAAGACCGAGTCACTGATCCGGCTGCTGCTCGGGGACAATGGCGCGCACGCACGACAGCTCGCCGACGTGACGCCGACGGGCCTGCTGACGCCTGAGAGCTACCTCGGCTATGCACGCCTGTCGAACTACGTCGGGACGAATCCGGTGCCGAACGTGACGACCCACTACCACTTCGCAGCGACGATTCCCGACAACACGCTCTCGTACGACGGCCTCTGGCGCGTCGGCGCCGAGCAGATCGTTGCGGGCCCGGGCGCACGACTGCGACTGCGCTTCCAGGCGAAGAACGTCTACATCGTCCTCGGCGGCCGCGGCACGGTGCACGCGCTGATCAACGGCAAACCGGCGCGCACGATCAACGTCGACGCCCAGCGGCTCTACACGGTTCGCGCCTCGAACACGTCGGAAACCGCGCTGCTGGAGCTTCGCTTCTCGCGCGGCGTCCAGGCCTACTCGTTCACCTTTGGCTAGTGCTCGCGGGCGACGTCGTCGTCGCCCTGGTCGTTCTCGCGGTCGCGCAAGAAGCGCGTCAGCTCGGCGGCGATCGACTCGCCTGACGGAAGATCGTCCTCGTCGGCGAGCTCGTCGACCCGGCGCTCGAGATCCTGGACGTACGCCGACGTCTCTTCGTCGGTCGCAACCGCTTCGCTGACCTGCTGCGCGTACGCGTCGGCTGCCTCGTCGAGCTCGGCTGTGTCGACGTCGGCGCCGAGCAGGTCGCCCAGCCGGTCGACGAGCGCCTTGGCCGCTCGCGGCGACGGCGTCAGCGAGACGTAGTGCGGGACGGCGGCCCAGAGGCTGGCCGACTTGAGGCCCGCTGCAGCACAGGCGTCGTGCAACACCCCGACCATCCCGGTCGGCCCCTCGTACCGCGAAGCTTGCAGGCCGAGCTGGTCGATCAGCTCAGGGTCGGTCGCGCTGCCGGTGACGGGCGACGGCCGGGTGTGCGGCACGTCGGCGAGCAACGAGCCGAGCGTGATCACGAGCTCGACCTTGAAGTCCAGCGCCATGCCCGTGATCAGCTCCGAGAACGTGCGCCAGCGCAGGTTCGGCTCCACGCCCAGCAGGATGATCGCGTCGCGCCTCGCGCCGGGCAGCGGGGCGTGCATGAAGGTGTTCTCCGGCCAATCGATCCTGCGCGTGTAGCCGTCGACGAGCGAGACCATCGGCCGCGTCGCTTGGAAGTCGTAGAAGTTCTCAGGGTCGATCGACGCGAACTCCTGCCCGGCCCACGCACGCGCGAGATACGCGCCGGCGAGCGAGGCGCCCTGCCCGCCGTCGTTCCAGCCGCGGAACGCGGCGATCAGCACCGGCCGCTCCAGTTTGGGCCGGGACTCCATGCGCAGCTCCGTCATCCACTCATCCTACGCGGGCGCCAGAGGCTGTAGACGAACGCCGTCACCGCGACCCAGACCGTCGCGGCAACCGTCACGTGGCCCAGCACAAGCCACCATGGGAGGTGCGTGCGGTACTGCGTCTCGCCGATCACCATCTGGACGCCGAGCAGGCCGAGCAGGACCAGCGCGCCGCGCACCTGGGGCGCGCGGTTCCGCACCAGCCAGATGAGCAGAAGGGCGAAGGAGATCCCGAAGACCGCCGTCGCGCGGACGTGCCAGTAGACCGCCGGCTGGAACGACCAGAGGCGGCGTACGACTGCGCTCCCCGGGTGCGGCCCGGAGGCAGTCGCGAACGTGCCGCTGACGATCAGGACGATCGCTGCGAGACCGACCAGGAGCCCGACCCGCGGCACCCAGGCGGGTAGCGAGCTCCGCTCTCGCGGCCGCGTCTCGATCGCGAGCACAACGCCGAGCGTGAGCACGACCACGGAGAGGAGGAAGTGCGAGAGGACGAGCCACGGGTTCAGGTGAAAATGCACGGTCAACGCCCCGAGCGGCGCCTGCAGCAGCGTCCCGAAGAAGACGAGGAACGCGAGCTTGCGGAGCCGCGGCGCGAGCAGCCACGTCGCGAGGGTGACGAGGATCGTGAAGAACGCGATCACGCGGTTCGAGAACTCGATGTAGCTGTGGTAGCTCTTCGGCTCGAAATGGTGTTGCGCGCAGCCCGGCCAGTGCTCGCAACCGAGGCCGGAGCCGGTCAAACGCACCGTCGCGCCCGTGGCGACGATCAGGACGAGCATCGTGGCATTCGCCAGGGCGAGCCTGCGGAAGGCCGCAGGCGAAAGCGCGAAGGTGCGCACGCGAGCGAGCGGCTGGGCGCCGGCTTCCATCCGCGCGAACTGTAGCGTCAGACCAGCGCGACGCCTGCGCCCTCGTCGACCGCGCCGACCCGCGCCAGAAAGAGTCCGGCGCGCGCGAACTCCGCCTCGAGCGCCATCCCCTGCTCGCGCGGCAGCGAGACGAGGAGACCGCCCGCGGTCTGCGGGTCGTGGGCGAGCTCGACGAGCTCCGGAGCGACCGGCCCCACCTCGAGCTGGGCGTAGTCGCGGTTGTTGCGAGTCCCGACCGTCGAGACGCCCGCGCGGGCCGCGTCGAGCGCGCCGTCGAGCGCCGGCAAGCGCTCGGCCGAGAGGGTGATGCGAACGCCGCTCCGCGCCGCCATCTCGTGGGCATGGCCGGCGAGACCGAACCCGGTGACATCGGTGACAGCGCTCGGGGTGAAGGACCGGAGCACGTCGGCCGCGTCCCGGTTCAGCGTGCGCATCCACCGCACGGCCTCGGCGGTGTCACCGAGCCCGCGCTTTGCGCCGCCCAGGACGAGCGCCGTTCCCAGCGGCTTCGTCAGATAGACCGCATCACCCGGCTGCGCGCCGGATTTCGGCCAGATGCCGCCGAGCGAGACGGTGCCGACGACCGCGAGACCGTACTTCGGCTCGGCGTCGCGGATCGTGTGGCCGCCGGCGAGGATCGCGCCCGCAGCGCGCACCTGACGATCTGCGCCGTCGAAGATCGCGCGCACGACGTCCGTCGGCAGTTCTTCCGGCAACGCTGCGACCGAGAGCGCGAGCAACGGCACGCCGCCCATCGCGAATACGTCGTTGAGCGCGTTCGTCGCAGCGATCGCGCCGAAGTCGTCCGGGTCGTCGACGATCGGCGGAAAGAAGTCGATCGTGAAGACGAGCGCGCGCTCGTCATCGAGCTTGTACACCGCCGCGTCGTCGGCCGGGTCGAGCCCCACGAGCAGGTTCTCCGCGTCGGCCGGGACGAACCCGCTGAGCAGCTCCTCCAGACGCGACGCCGAGTACTTGGCCGCGCAGCCTCCGGCGGTCGCGAGATCGGTGAGCTTCACTCCCGCACGGTAACGCGACAACGGCGGCCCAGGGAGCCGCCGCTGTCAGGGGAGAGGAACGTCGTACTGGCACCCGATTCGCGCACGAGGCGGTGAGTCCTCTAGGCTCGGCAAATGCCAAGCGCACTCGTCACCGGCGGCTCGTCGGGCATCGGGCTCGCGATCGCATGCATGCTGAGCGAAGAGGGCTACGAGCTCACCCTCGCCTCGCGCGCGGCGGAGAAGATCGAAGCGGCTGCGGCGGGGATCGGCGCTCACGCTGTGGCCGCCGACATGGCGAAGGAAGAAGACTGCGTGCGCGTCGTCGCAGAGCACAAGAATCGCTTCGGCGGCCTGGACATGCTCGTCAACTCGGCCGGGATCGGGATCGCCGGCACGGTCGAGTCACTGCAGGCCAAGCACATCGACCTGCAGCTGGGCGTCAACATCCGGGGGCTGCTGCTCGTCAGCCGCGAGGCGATCCCGCTGCTCAAGGAGACCAAGGGGTGGATCGTCAACCTGGCGTCGATCGCCGGCACGACTCCGACACCCGGCCTCACCGTCTACGGCGCGACGAAGGCGGCCGTGATCGCGCTGACGCAATCGCAGAACGCCGAGCTCGACGCCGACGGTGTGCGTGCGATCGCACTTTGCCCCGGCTTCGTCGACACGCCGATGGCGGCATGGTCCGGGCTCGCGGCAGACGAGATGATCCAGCCCGAAGATTGCGCCGAGATCGTGCGCATGTGCCTGCGTCTGACGCCGCGCGCACGGATCCCGCAGGTGATCGTCGAGCGCGTCGGCTCATCCCTCGGCGTCGGCTAGCCCCGCTGAGGCGGCCCGCCGCTACCGTTCCATCGGATGAGGCGCCTCGCCCAGCTCGCTCTCCTGGCCACGGTCCTTGCCGGCTGCGGGAGCTCGGCTGCCAGGATCAGCGCCCCGTTGACACCGAAGCCGACGTTCGCCGGGGGCGAAGTGACGCCGCCACGCACGGCTCCCCCGATCCGCCTGCACGACGCAGCCGGCCGGCCCGTGACCCTCGCCGCTCAGCGCGGGCGATACGTGCTCGTGACGTTTCTCTACACACATTGTCCCGACGTCTGTCCACTGATCGCGCAGAATCTCAACGCGGCGATCCGGTCGCTCGGCCCGGCCGCGAGTCAAGTGCGCGTGCTCGCGATCAGCGTCGACCCGAAAGGCGACACACCGGCCGCAGTTCGCTCCTTCGCGAGGCGGCTGCACCTCGCGCCGCAGTTCCGCTACCTGATCGGCACGCGCGGCGAACTGCGACGCGCCTGGGCGGCGTGGAACGTCCTCAGCGTCCGGGAGTCGGCAGGTCTCGTCTCGCACGTCGCGTACACCGCACTCGTCGACCCCGCCGGGATTGAACGCGTTCTCTACGGCGGCCAGGTCCACGCAAGAGACGTGCTGCACGACCTGCGCATCCTCAGGCGCAGGTCAGCCGCAAAGACCTAGTCCGTGACAAGCGCGCCGCCGGCTCCCCAGCTGAGAACGCGCGTGTCGCACGGGCCCATGATCAGGCCGGGCCGTCCCACAAGCCGTAATGATTCCCGTTCCCGACGCCGAGTTTGCCGAGCACGACCGCCACAACGACCGACGCCAGCAACACGAGCGTGCGCCTACGAGCGAGCGTTGCAAACAGGTTTGCCACAGTGAACACCTCCCTTCCTAGAACCTGAAGTCCTGGAGCGCCTCGGCCGCGCGGCGATAGAGCACCGCGGCGCGCCGTTCGTCCCCACGCTTGGTTGCGAGGTCGCCCTGCGCCACCCAGGCGGCGGCGCGATGCGAGGCCGACGACAGTTTCGCAAAGGCATCCTCCGAGCGGGTGAACGCCTCGTCCGCCTCCTCGAGACGGCCTTGCTCGAGCAGCGCGCGCCCCAGCACCAGCCGTGCGTTCCCGATCTCGTCGAGCATGTCAACGCGCTCGCCGATGATCTCGAGCGCGTGAATCGCCTGCTCCTCGGCCTTCTTGACATCGCCGGTGCGCAAATGCACCTGCGCGAGCGACGACACAGCCGTTGCGGCTTCTTCGTCGCGCCCGAGCTCGAGCGCCACCGCGAACGCCTGCTTGAAATGCTCGACGGCGACCTCGGGCTTGCCGAGCAGGAACTCGACCGCGCCGAGGTTGTTCATCAGCCGGCCGACGTTCGCGCGGTCGGCGAGCTCCTCGTACTGCGTCTTCGCCTGCTCCGCGTAGGTGCGGGCGAGCACGTAGTGGCCGTCGCGCTCGGCGAGCAGCGAGGCCTGGAAATAAGCGGCACCCAGGGCGCGGGCGTCCTGGAGCGACTCGGCGAGCTCGAGCGCGCGCTCGACGTCCTCGCGCGAGGCCTCATAGTCGCGCTGGCGCCGATAGCACCGCGAGCGCCACGCGAAGATGTTCAGGCGCAGCTTGTCGGACGCGAGATCGGAGCGTTCGGCCAGGGCGAGCGCCTCGTTGAAGAGCCCGACCGCGGTCGAGATGCTCGACAACCGGTATCTGCACACCCCCAGCCGGTAGAGCACCTCGGCGCGGTCGATGTCGGAGAATCCGTCGCCTTCGACGATCACACGGGACTCCGCGAGCAGGGCGAGGCCCGCCTTGATGTCGCCGTTCTCGGCGCGCGCGATCGCCTCGCCGTTCAGCGCGCGAACGTGCAACTCCGGCGCACCGGTTCCGAGGACTGCGGGCAGCGCCCGCGTGTACTCCTCGATCGCCGCCTCGAGGTCGTGATCCTCGAGCAACGAGTCGGCGCGAGCGAGGATCGCTTCGGCCTTGGCGCGGTCGTCAGTGGAAACGCCGCTCGCGAGGAAGCCGGCGTCGACTCCCAGGCGAAGCGCGAGCCACTCGACCGTCTCCGTGGTCGGGCGCGTCTTGCCGCGCTCGATCTGGGAGATGTATTCCTTCGAGAAGCGGTCTCCCGCGAGGTCGGTCTGAGTGAGCCCTGCGGCCACGCGAAGCTGGCGCAGGCGCTCGCCGAGACGAGGCGCGCGGGGCGCTTGGGTGGTGCTCGCTCTTGCGGCGCGAGGAATCATGCGGCCCGCCAAGCATGCCCGACACTTCACCGGAACGCAATCCCCTCAAAGGGACAGTCCCTCGAAAGAGGCACACTTGCGGGTATTTTCCCGTCAAGCAGCCAATCGGCAAATCACTTGACTGAGCTACTTGACAGACTCGGACTACGCTCGTACAGTAAGTCCACCTTGCACCACGGCCGGACGCCAGGTCGAGTGCAGGGGGAGCGCCAGAGGCGACAAATCCGAAGGTACGGCTGGGCCGCAGAGCCATTGCCATTCGGAGACCG
Source organism: Gaiellaceae bacterium (assembly GCA_036271075.1). Lineage (GTDB taxonomy): Bacteria > Actinomycetota > Thermoleophilia > Gaiellales > Gaiellaceae > PALSA-600. The sequence continues at coordinate 8,542 of DATBBH010000125.1, forward strand.
CCCAACCGGCGCCCCGCCTGACCAGGGAGAGCCCCGGGTGCCGCAGCCGGGGCTTTTCCATGTCTGGGGACCTTTTTGCTCAGTCGCTCGCGTCGGCCGCCATCCAGCGGCGGCGCTCGGCGCGCACGCGCTGGAGATCGTCACCGAGCAGGCCGCCGAGCCGGCTGTCCATCGTCGCCAGCAGGCCACCGGCGACGAAGAGCCAGGCCTC
>DATBBH010000126.1:0-19155 GCA_036271075.1 Gaiellaceae bacterium
GCGGGGCTCGTGATCAACGGCTGCGTCCGCGACGTCGAAGCGCTGGGGCGGCTCGAGCTCGGCATCAAGGCGCTCGGTTCGAATCCTCGGCCGAGCAGCAAGCACGGCGCGGGTGAGCTCGACGTGCCCGTGAGCTTCGGCAGCGCGACCTTCCTCCCGGGCGCCACGTTGCACAGCGACGCCGACGGGATCGTGATTCTTGCCTAAGGCTCGTGCGCGAGCAATGTCGCGCCGACGACGACGGCCGCAAAGGCCGCGACGCGTAGCACCGAGTACGCGCCGCCGGGCAGCTGCTCGTGAAAGACAGCGATCCCCGCTGCGATCGGCAGGGCATTCGTCAGCAGGGTCGACACGCCGGCCGTCGCGAGCGCGCGTCCGCGCTGAAACCCCAGTTGCAGCGCGACGAATGCCGCCCCGTGCGCGGCGAGTACCACGGCTACGAGAACCAGCCACCAACCGCCTCCGAAGACCGACTTGGTCGCGACGTCACCGGCCGCGTAGAGCATGCCGGCGGCGAGCCCGAGGCCGGCCCCCGGTGCGAGCGCAGCGCCTCCGAGGATGCCGAGACAAGCTGCGACAAGCGACGCGGCGAGCCACACCGCAACCGCAACGACACTCGGCTGACGGCCCGCGTCGGCGCCCCCCGCCAGCGAGATCGCCAGGAGCAGGAGACCTCCGGTCGAGACCGCGACCGCGACCCGGTCGCGCCTCGAGAGGGGCGCTCCCGCACGGTGGGCGAACAGCGCGAGGATGCCGATCCCACCGGCCGCAACGGCCTGCACGAGCGAGAGCGGCGCGAGCGCGAGGGCTCCGATGTAGAGCGCCCAGCCGCCGAGACCGACGAGAAAGCCGCTGAGCCAGCGGAGATCGCGGAAGAGCAGCCGCAGCGACGCAACGGGGTGGCGGAGAGTGAGCGCCGGTAGATCCGACGCGGCGGTGTGCTGCGCGATCCAGCCCCAGTTGAGTGCGACGGCCGACCCGAGCGCGAGAACGAGCCCGGCCCCAATGCTCACCGCTTGCCCTGGAAGGGCAGGTACGCCTCCGCGGCAAGCGCAGCAACGCCGACGCGCGGCAGGTCGCGACGCTTCTCGTAGACGACGAACCGCCGCTCCCAGCGCGGCGCGAACTTGCGGTTGAAGAGCAGGAGGTTGTCCAACTGGAAGTGGCCTTTCAGGGTGAGCAGCGCGCGCCGCTGGACGCCCTGCAGGCTCGAGAGCTCGGCCTCCGGCGCAAGCAGCGCGGCAAACGGTGCGAAGTTCAGCGAGACCTGGTCGTAGTCGTGCTCGCGCGCCCAGGCAATCGTCTCGCAGATCAGCCATTCGTTGAACCCGTTCGGGCTGTCACGCAGTCGCGGCATCGAGGAGAGCGACAGCGCATGCCCGACCGACGACACCGCGAAGTGCAGGAAGCCGGCCACGCTTTCGTCGGGGGCGAAACCGACGACGAACAGCGCGTCGCGATCTCCGAGCCGGAAGAGCCGGTCGAGCGCCATCACGAAGCCACGCTCTGGCTCGTTGCCTCGCCACGCGCGGGAGACGCTCTCCAGCTGATCGCGCACGCCGTGCTCGAGCTCGCTGGGACGCAGCACGCGTGCGCTGTACCCGGATCGTTCGAGTCGGTGCACCGACTGCCGAACCTTGCGGATCGCCCGGCCGTCGAGCGAGAACGACGCAACGTCGACCACGGCTTCGTCACCGTGGTAGAGCGAATGCAGCCCATGGCGGGCGTACAGCGGCAGCCAGCGCTCCGATGCGCCGAGGATCGCCACCCGCCAGTCGCGCTGGTGCGCGTGGGTGACGAACAGCCGCAGGAGCGCGTCGAACGTCTCGGGCGGTCCGATTGGATCGCCCGAGACGATCGCGACTCCCCCAACCACTCGGTAGGCCAGGAACGCGGACTCGTCTGGCCCGAAGAAGTACGACTTGTCGGCCCGCAAGACGAACGGCGCGAGCGTGTCGACACCCCAGGCGTGCACGAGCGCCGACGCGAGCTCGCGCTCGTGCTGCTCCTGTCGCACGCGATGCCGCCAAGGTGCGAGCCAGCCGGCGACCACCCAAAGCGTCGTCGCCACACCGAACAGCAGCAGCGAGAGCGGGAACCAGTCGCCGAAGTGACCATTCAGGTGCGGGGAGCCGGCAACCTGCAGACCGAGCAGGCCCCGGGCGGTCTCACGCAGCACGAAACGAAGCGTCAGCGGCTGGTCGGCGTCGATGCGATTGATCCAGAGCACCGTGAAGGCGTACGCCGCGATCACCATGAGCGACAGACCGAGGCGCTGCAACGCCATCCGGCTCGTCGAATCGTCGCCCGGGCCGTCGAAGTCGTGCCGACGCGCGAGCAGCAGCGTCAGGATCACAACCGACGCAAGGGTGCCGTGGTTGATGCCGTGCAGCACATGCAGCGTCGTCGAGAGCGCAGCGACCCCGACGGCGACCTGCCACGCGCGATGCCGCCGGCGCACGAGGCCACGGGCTGCGACGAGCAGCGCGACAGAGGCGACGACGCCTACCGCATGGGCGAACGGCCCGACTGCGTCGGGTGTGAAGTTGCGTGCGAGTCCGGTGTTCTCGCCTGGAATGACCGCGTGAACGAGGTTCAGCAGCGCACCGATGCCGACGAGCGTCCCAACGACGACCGGCGCTCGCTCATGCCGGCGGCCGACGGCGAGGGCCGCCGCGCCGAGCGCGACGATCACCGCCGGTAGGTAGACGGCCGAGAGGCGAGAGGCAACGTCGAACGCTGCGCGTGCCGAGATCTGTCGCACCACCGCGACGGAGACACCGGTCTGCAGGTAGGCGAACGTCCCGACCAGCGCGGCGAAGAGCAGCGCGGCCGGTAGCCGCTCGATCTGCGCCCACCGCGCATAGAAACCGAGCGCGGCTGCGGCGGTGCCCCAGACGAGCACGAACCAGACGAGCGAGGTCGACGCATGATGCGACAGCTCGTCGAGTGGCAGCGCAAGCCGGACACGCGGGCCTGGCAAGGCGGGGTTGTACAGATAGAACCAGCCGCTCGTCGCGATTGCGACGACCAGCAGCACGGGCAGCGTGGCGAGCTTACGCGCCATGCAGCCTCCGAGACATCGCGAGCAGAGCGCGCGATGCGTTGCCGCGCCAGATCCCCCAGTTGTGACCGCCGTGAACGACGAAGTAGTGGAACGGGATGTGGTAGCGCGCGAGCTCGGCTGCGAACGCCGTGTTCTGCTTGAGGTAGTGGTCGCCCGTGCCGCTGTAGAACCAGACGTACGTGTGTGCGCGCCGCAGTCGCGCTGCAACCGCGCCCAGGGTCAAGCTCGGGCTGTTTCGCGCGAGTGCCGAGCGGTCGAGGCCGAAGATCGAGCGGATCGGATCGGCGCGCTGGTAACCGGACCAGCTCTCGAGCACGGCGAACTCGCCCGGATGGTGAAGGCCGATGTTCAGCGCGCCGTAGCCGCCTTCCGACAGCCCCGCGATCGCGCGGGCGCTCCCGCTGCGAATCGTTCGGTAGCGCGCGTCGACGGCGCGCACGAGATCTCGAGCGACGAACGTCTCCCAGTTCGAGTTCGGCCGGACGCCGTTCGCCCACTCCTCGTCCGTGAACGAGCCGGTGGACCCGAACGGCATCACGAGGATCGCCGGGCGAGCCTTGTGCAGCGCGAGGAGCTCGTCCTCCACGACTCCGAGCCGGACGGTGTCCAGAAATGCCGCCGGGCGGCCGGGCACACCGTGGAGGAGATAGATGACCGGAAAGCGACGCTGCGGGCTCGTGTTGTAGCCGGGCGGGAGGTACACGTCCACGAGTTGGGTTCGACCGCCCAACGCTGCGCTCGTCAGGTCGAAGTGCGTGGCCGCGCCGCGCACATGGACGAAGGCCGGATCCTTGGGCGGCGCAAACCCGCGATAGACCCAGTAGTTGTCCACGTAGCGGTAGGCGCCAAAGAGGCCCACGGCCACGAACGCGACGACGGCCGCCGCGCCGAGTCGGAGGCGTGCCTGGAAAGCTGGAGCCGTCCCGAGCACGGCCTCCGTTTTACGGCACGTTCGCTAAAGGCCCGGTTAAGCCGGGATTAGGCGCACGAGCGGCTTTCTCGGGCCACCCGCGGCAGTTCCGTCATCACCGTGTCATCGCCGCCACGCCCGAGCAGCTCGAGGAACCGGGCGACCGGAACCTCCCCACCGACCAAGACGTGCGCGTATACGTCGAGGCTCATCCGTGCCGAGTGCCCGGCCCACTCCGCGATCTGCACGGGGTTCTCGCCGCGCCGGTACCACAGCGACACCCTGCGGTGACGCAGGTCGTGCGGGTGGTAGTGCGCGATCCCGGCCAGTTTGCACGCCTGCCGCATCGCCGACCTAGCCGCCGAGACGTTGAAGCCGACGAACACCCTGCGTTCCGGTGTGCGGTCCTCACGCGGACACGAGTCGGCGACGACGTCCATCAGCCATGCGGGCACCGGCACCCACCGCGGCCTGTTCCGCTTCGTCGTCTCACGGCGCAACCTGAACCGGCAGCCCTGCTCGTCGACGTCCGCCCACGTCAGCTTCGCGAGCTCGCCGACACGGTGCCCGCACTGCTCCGCCACGATCAACGGCAACCTGAGCCGCTTCGAGACCCGCTCAAGGATCGCGACAACCTCCGCCGCCTCCATCGGGCTGAACTGCTCCGACTGCGACTTCAGCCAACGCAGACGCAACGACCGTGCCGGATTCGGGTCGACACCCGCATGGTCGAGGATGCCCCTGAGCGCCACCCCATAGGCCCGTAGCGTCGCCGGCGACAACTCCGAAGCCGCCAGCACCGCCTGCACGTCGTCGACCGTCAACCACGGGGGTTCACTCGCGTCATGGGATGGAGTCCAGACAAGGCCTACGCCAAGGCGATCGGTGCACGGATCGCTCAGGCGCGCAAGGAGCGCGGCATGCTGCAAGAAGACCTGGCGCGCGAACTGAGAGTCACGGTGCGGTCGGTCGGCGCCTACGAGTCGGGAGAGGTGGTGCCGTACCGGCGCATGCGCGATCTCGAACGGATCCTCGGCCGCTCAGACGTGTGGTTCCTTCACGGCGATGAGGCGGCGCCTGACATCGACCCAGGCGTGATACCCGACAAGACACCCGAACCCGCTGAGCCCGAACCCATCGAGCAGCGGCAACCCTTTGAGCGGCTGACCTCGTACGCCAACGACCACGACGACGCGGACGCCGTAGCGTGGCTGACTGGACTTCTCGCTCTCGCCGATCAGGCCGTTGAAACCTGGCAGTCAGAGATGACTGAAACGATGAGCGACCTCGCGGACTATTTGCCGCCGGAATGAGAGCGAGAGCAACTCGTCTCTGTCTCGGACGAGGTGCGCGTTCACCACTGCTGCGGCGCAGGGCGCGGGGCGTCACCGTTTCGGGTGACGCCACACCCGGCCGCCGCCGATAGGCTCGCGCCGCAGCGCACGGGCCGGTACAGACGGGCTAAGAGACTGCCCGCCGCTCCGACCGGGGTTCGACTCCCCCGCTGGCAAGTGCGCTGCATTCAAGCCTCGCGCCGAACCTTCCGGGATAGTGCGCGCAGCCCGGCCCGCCCCCTGGGGAGCTAGACGAGTCGCCGACAGAGCTTGTGAACCGCCTGAGGGGTTAGAGCCGCTTGAGCGAGATGAGCGGGTGAAGCTCGATCTGGTTCTCCGCCGTGGCCGATCGTGGCCGGGGCCCGACGACGGTTAGACGACTGTTAGCGGCCAGGTGTTAAATCTGGCGTCGAAAGTCACTGCAAGGGAACGCAGAGGGGGACATTGCAATGACAAGATTTGCTGCTCTGGTGGTCGCGGTCGCTGCGTTTGGAGCTTTCGCTCCAGCTCCGGCCGGAGCCGGATCGTTCGTTGGAGTGCAGACGGGTCCGACCGAATGGACGTACACCCTTACCTACGATCCTTTTGACAACTATGCGGTCTGCCCGTTTCCTGGCGATATCGCAACGATCACGCTCAGCGGCTTGTCGGGTGTCGTCACCGCGACACCGCCAGCCACGACCGATTTCCCTCCAGGGGCAGATCTCGTCAACCTTCAGTGGATGCCGCAAGTAACGAGTGGCGGAACCGCCGTAACGTGGACGCATGAGGGGCCGGGAACGGGGAACTTCCCCGTCGCGAAGCACGTCTATGGCTTCAAAATCTTCACAGCGACGCCAAGCATGAGTGGCGTTGTCAATGTGGCTTCAAGCGGCTTCTCGCTCGACGTGAGTGTCACCGGGCCATGCCCCGTGCAGCCAGCCGATGATCGCGACTTCACGGGTACCACGGTCGGCCCGGTGAGCCCCGACGTAAACCAGCAGCTCGCTGACCTTGCGACTTCGGTCGCGGGAGTTGGTCCTGGGACGAGTCTGTTTGACAAGATCACGGACGCGCGTACCGCATTCGCCACGAACGAGATTTCGGAAACATGCTCGATCCTCAACGCATTCATCAATCAGGTGAACGCTCAGTCCGGGAAGAGCATCCGAGAAGAAACGGCGACCGAGCTCGTCAGCGACGCCGCTCGCATCAGAGCCGAGCTCCGCTGCTAGCTCCTGGCTGATCGAAGAACTGGGCGCCGGGTCGGCGATCCGAACATCCGAGGCGCTGACACCGACCCGGCCCGCTCTCACGCTACGCCGCGCGGACCTCTCCGGCTAAACGCTTCTTCGGCCATCGCCCGCAGGGCCAAGGTCTGTAACGGAAACCGCTCAATCGGATTCGTGTCCGTTAGCTAGGTCTATTTCCGGTGGACGACTTCGCAGCCGGTGACGCGGTCGAGCTTGTCGACGAACGCGGTATCCCGACCCAGACCGCAGGAGACTGTGTCGCGTTGGCCGTCACGAGCCTCTAGGACGTCGTTTCCGGGCCCGCCGTAGAGGCTGTCGTGGCCGAGTCCGCCGACGAGCAGGTCGTTGCCGGCGCCACCTCTGAGAATGTCGTTGCCTTTGCCTCCGAGGAGTGTGTCGTTTCCGCCCATTCCGTTCAGCACGTCCGCGTAGGGCGTGCCGACCAGCCGATCGGCGCGTGCGGTTCCGGTGAGGGTCTTGCCTTGCGGCGTTCCACCGCCTCCTCCGCCACCGCCTCCTCCGCTAGCTGTGGTTGTAACGGTGAGAATGATCGAAGACGTGTTGTCGGCAAGGTTGGCGTCCCGGTCGGCACTCGCGACGGCGCTGAGTGTCTGCGCGCCGCTGCCGCTGACGCGAACGGCGAACCAGACCTGGGTGGCGGCGCCGTTCGGGATGTAGTCGAGGAAACAGTCGATGGTCTGCGTTCCGGTGCAGCCGGAACCGCGATCGTAGGCGGGGGGGCCGAGCAGCGTCATCGTCGCTGGCAGCGTGATCACGAGGTGTGTTTGCAGGGAGCCGGCACCGCCGCTGTTCGTGACCGTCGCAACGAGATCGCTTTCGTCTCCCGCCGCGAGGGTCGACTTCGACGCCGACAGCGAGACCTTGAGGTCGGGGACTGACGTGCCACCGCCACCACCGCCGCCCCCGCTGCTCGCCGGCGCGCTGGGTATGACCGCGTTCGAGGGCGCCGAGGGCGGCCCGGCCCCGACGGCGTTGTTGGCGGTGACGGTGAAGGTGTAGATGGTGCCGTTGGCGAGGCCGGAGATGGTGATCGGGCTCGCGCTGCCAGTTGCGGTCGACCCGCCTGGCGAGGCGATAACGGTGTAGGAGTCGATCACCAAGCCCCCGTTTGACGCCGGCGCAGTGAAGCTGACGGTCGCCTGCCCGTCAGCTGCGGTCGCCGTTACTCCCGTCGGTACGCCGGGGACGTCGACATGGTTGACCTGCGTCACGGTCACGTGAACGGTTGCCGTATCGGTGCCGCCGTGACCGTCCGAGATGGAGTAGTCGAACGAGTCGGGGCCGAAGAAGTCGGTGTTCGGCGTGTAGGTGCAGAGGCCGGCCGCGGTGCAGGACACCGTGCCGTGTGCGGCGGTCGGGGTCAGCGTCATGACTGTGAGCGGATCGCTGTTCGGATCGGTGTCGTTGGCGAGGACGTTGACCGTCCCCGGCGTGTTCTCCGGCGTCGTCAGCGCGTCGTCGACCGCATCAGGCGCGACGTTCAGCGTGTAATTAATGCGATACACGCTGCCGCTCGAGCCGCTTACGCGCGCGAGGTAGTAGAGGCTGCCGTCGCTTCCGACGGTGAGGTCGACTGGCGACGAGATGCCGCTCGCGAAGTCGGTCGCGGTTCCGGTCGAAGGATCGAATCTCCGGATCCAGCCGCTGCAGAGATCCGCGAAGAAGTACTTGCCGGCGTAGTCCGCCGGGAACTGCGCAACGGGCGGGTTGTAGAACGTGCCGCCTGCGATAGCGCAGCCGGTCGTCGGGCCGGTGCCGTGGCCGTACCAGAAGATCGGACTGCGGAAGCGGGGATCGTTCGTCGGCCCCTCGGTCGTCGGCCAGCCGTAGTTCGACCCGACGATGCCGTCGTTGATCTCCTCCCATGTGTTCTCGCCGACGTCGTCGATGAACATCCGACCCGTGCCGGGCTGGAAGGCGAAGGTGAACGGGTTGCGCAGCCCCAGCGCCCAGATCGCCTGATTGATTCCCGTCGTCGAGCTGAAGAACGGATTGTCGCTCGGGATCGTGCCGTCGCTGTTGATCCTGAGGATCTTCCCGAGCGGCGTCGTGAACGACTGCGAGTTGCTGCCGGTGGCGTTGTCCCCGACCCCGATATAGAGCTTGCCGTCGGGGCCGAAGTGGATCGCGCCGCCGTTGTGATTCGTCGGGCCGAGGTCGGGCAGGTTGAGAACCTGCACCTCGCTGCCAGGGACGGCGACGTCACCCGACGCGGTGAACCGGCTCACGCGGTTGTGCACCGTCGGCGTGGTAGCCGTGTAGTAGACGTAGACGAAGTTGTTCGTGGCGAAGTTCGGGTCGAACGCGACTCCGAGCAACCCGCGCTCGCCCGACATCGTCGTCGTCACGGTGACGAACGGCTGGGCGAGCAGCGTGCCGTTCTTGATCACGCGCAACGCGCCGCCCTGCTCGGCGACGAACAGGCGGCCGTCCGGTGCGAACGTCATCGCCGTCGGCGCGGTGAGGGCGGTCGTGATCGCCGTCTCGGTGAAGCCGGTCGGGAGCGTCGCCGCGCCCGCGCTCGCCGGAATCGCGAGCAACACGACAGCGGCTGCGAGCGCCGCGACCGCGCGGCCGGGCGAGACGAATCCCGATCGGGCCTGCACTAGCTCGAATTCTGACAGACGACGTCAGGGCTGCGCGTCAAGCGGCCTCAAGCACGGCGAGATCTTCTCGCGTCAGCGCGAACGCAGTCCTTCCGATCGTCCGCTCGACCTACGCCGCGTTGCGGAAGCCGACGGTCGAGCGTGTGCGTCGCGGACGCCAACCAAAGGTTGCTTCTCATTGCCGGGTTCGCTGAGTCCCGCGCTCGCGCGTCGTCAGGCTCCCTGACAGCGGCATCCCGCCGGCCGGCAGTTCTGTCCTCGGTCGGACGCAGCCCTGCGATTACACCTGCGTCCGCGTCGGCGATTCGGACGGGTTCTGGCTGGCGCGTGCGGAGCCGTCCCAATGACCAAAGTCCCACGAACGGCCGCCCCGTCAAGCGAGCGTACGCCGCCCACCCGGGGCCTGTCGGCTGCCTAGTATCGCCAGCCTCAGAAGACGAACCTCGAGTAATCCATGCCGCCAAGGTCGAGCAGCCGCTGTTCAGGCGAGCGGTTTGCCAGCCACTGCGCTTTTGCTTCGGCACGAACACGCACGAGTTCGCGCTCCCGCTCCGCCACCGCCAGCTGCTTGGCGATGATGCGGTCGTTCGCGATCTCTGCCGCGGTCTTCGGCTCCGGTGGTGCGACCGGCGCAGCACTCTCGGACTGCGGAATCCCGCACTCGACCTCGACCGCGACCGGCTCAGGCTGCCGGCGGCGCCACCGCATCGCTGCCCTCCTCGTCGTCGACCAGCTCCATGTTGTGCTCCGCGGCCTCCCGCTCGATCGCCTCTCGGAGCTCCGTACGCTGCCGGCCGAGCTCGGTCAGCTCGTCCTCGAGCACGCTCCGTGTCTGCTGCAGCCGGGCGACCATCGCCCGCTCGTTGTCGGCCTCGTCCATTGTTGCACCTGCCGTCGACGCGGTTGCCGTTCGAGCGGCACGTCTACCGCGTGGTCGCCGCCGTGACACTCGTGCGAGCCGAGGATGACCAGGACTCCACCTGGTGCTCAGTGATCGCGGCCAGACGATGATCGCGGAGACGCCCGCTCCCGGCTGCACCACCCGTGCAACGCCGGTGCGGCGAACGCAAATGGCGACGGCACGCAAGGCGGTGCGGCTGTGTTCGCGCGCGGCCGTGACCGGGGTTGCGTTCTTCGACTTCAACCATGGCCAGACCGGTGTTGCGCCGAACACGATCGAACTACACCCCGTGCTGGCCTTCCGATGCCTGACCGCCTAGATGCCGGCTGAGCGACGGGGTGGTCGGCTTCTTCGACTCCTCGCACAACCAGACCGGACACTCCCGGGGGTGAAACCCCCGCACGCCTGTCATCACCCTGTCATCACCGCCCCGTCATCCAGCGGCAACTACGGCAGATCGGGCGACATGGGAAAGCCCCGGCCTGCAGGGTTTTCCTGCAGACCGGGGCCTTCCCCTCGAACGCTGGCTTATGGCCCGGTTAAGTGCGCATTAGGCGGCGTGTGCGAGGTGGGCAAGCGCGAGCCCGAGCCACACGCGAGCGTGCGCCTGCCACAACGCCGTCGTGTGGGCGCCGCTGTAGACCGTGAAGAGGTGCCGAACGTGAGCCGCGTTCAGCTCCCGGTTCAACTGAAGATTCTCAGCCAGGAAGCGCGTGTCGCCGTCACCGACGTAGAAAGCGAAGAACGTCGGCCGTCTCCGTTCGTCCACCTTCAAGACAGAGATCAAGTTGTGCGCGCTCGTCGAAGGCCCACGGTTGAGCGACTGCGTCCCCGTCGGGTCAGTGGGGTGGAAGTAACCCGACCAGGACTCGACGACCGAGAACCGGCCGAGGTGATGCAGGCCGAGCACCGTCGCGCCGAAGCCGCCCGCGGACAGCCCGATCATGGCGCGCCCGCTGCGCGAACGGACCGTGCGGAAGCGCTTGTCGATCGCCTCGGGCAGCTCCTCGGCGATGAACGTCTCCCAGTTTCGCCCCGTACCCCAGTTCAGATACTCGGCGTCTGTGTCGCCCGACTTGGCGCCCTGCGGCATCACCAGGATCGCGGGGCCGACGCGCTCGAGCGTGTCCGCGAGCCACGTGCTGTTCCGGTAGGCGCCCGGCCCGGCGGGCAGTCCGTGCAGGAAATAGACGACCGGGTAGCGCTTGCCGCTCGTCGCGTAACCGTCCGGCAGCACGACGAGCGCGTGCGCGGTGCCGCCGAGGGCAACCGATCGGATCCCTTCGTCCAGGCTGTGGGTCTGGCGGCCGAGCGCGACCGCAGCCGTCGCCGCCGCAACGGCCAGCACGAGCACCGCGAATGCCGCGCGCCTCATCGGAGAGTTGTAACCGCGCCAACTAAGACCTAACCGAGAATTCATACGCTCGCAACTACCGTCGAATCCGTGATCTCACTCGTCTCGATGCTCACAGCCGCCTCGCTCCTGCCCGGCTTCGCGCCCTATGCAACGGGACCGGCCGGCGGCTCCGTCCAGACCGGGATCTTCGCAGGGGAGCAGCGTCCCGGGTACGTCTATCTGCCTCCCGGCTTCAGCCGGGCGCACCGCTATCCCGTCGTCTATCTGCTGCACGGCATGCCCGGCTCACCGGCCGAGTACCTGCTGGGCACCGATCTGGTGAACTGGGCGGACACTGCGATCAGCGAAGGTGCGATCACCCCGTTCATCGCCGTGCTGCCCGCCGCCGGGCCGGACGGACGGTACAACGGCGAGTGGGCCGGCCGGATCGCTGCGCCGTTGGTGCGCCAGATCGTGCCGTGGATCGATGCGCAACTGCCGACCATTGCGACACGCCGGGGCCGCGTGATCGCCGGCCTCTCGGCGGGCGGTTTCGGGGCGGTCGACGTCGGGCTCCGGCATCCCGACCTCTTCGGAACGATCGAGGCCTGGTCCGCGTACTTCTCGCCGTTGCACGACGGCCCGTTCAAACATGCGTCGAAGCAGGTGCTGGCTGCCAACGATCCGACGAAGCTCGCGCCCACTTCGGCGGCGATCATGCGCCGTGATCGCACTCGCTTCTTCCTCTCGACCGGGCCGGGGCACAGCCACTGGTTCAAGCCCGCGCAGACCCTCGCGTTCGTCCGTGAACTGCGCAGGCTCGGCGTCGCGACGAGCTACCACAGTTACGCAAACGCACGAGGCGAGTGGCGGGCACAGTTCGACACTGGGCTCGCGTGGGCATTGCGTGCCGGGTAAGACGATTCATCCGCAATGTGCAACTTTCTCGATTCGGGCCCCTTGCGCGCGCCGCACGTTCCGGCCTACAGTGCGGATCCCGCCGGGCGCGGGGCGCAAGTAGGTCGAAGCCGCACCAAGCGGTCGTGACGGACGCAAGTCTTGATCGGGCAGTTGGTGAGGTGGACGAAAGCGCCACCGACCCGGTGGGATTTTCTTTTTCCGGTGCTGAAGACAGCCCACCGTCGTCTCGGCCGACCCTGCTGGGATCCTTCACCACGTGCTCGGAATCGCCCTCGGACTCGCCGCGCTCCTCGCCGGCCCGACCTCGGCTTCGCCCCCCTCGGTGACCGGGTCGTTGCAGCAGGGCGCCAAGCTGACCGCGACCGCCGGCACGTGGTCCGGCCAGGGCACGATCACCTACGCGTACCAGTGGTACCGCTGCGACGCGAACGGCGCGCACTGCGGTTCGGTCCACGGCGCGACCAGAGGCACCTACACGCAGGTGGCCAAGGATGTCGGCCGGACGATCGGGCTCGCCGTGCGCGCAACGGACACGACGGGCACGACCACGGCGTACGCTCCGCTCGCGGGACTCGTGGCCGCGCGGGAAGCGACACTGGTCGCGACGAAGCAGCCGCCGCTGAGCGGCGAGCCGATCGTCGGCCAGGGACTGAAGGTGGAGGCGGCGACCTGGAGCGCGAGAACGGGGCCGCTCACCTATGCGTGGCGTCGCTGCAACCTGAACGGCCGCCTGTGCACCGTGGTGGCCGGCGCGACGACGGACACCTATAGCGTCGCCGCGGGCGACATCGGCCACGTCATGCTCGCCGCCGTCATTGCCGGGAAGCAAACCGTGCTCAGTGTCAGCGCCGGCGTCGTGCGTGCGACGCCCGGGCCTGTGGCGAGCGGGTCGCCGTCGATCGCCGGCACGCTCCAGCAGGGCAGCCGGCTGACCGCCACCGCCGGCACCTGGTCGGGCAGCGGAACGATCACCTACGAGTATCAGTGGTACCGCTGTGACGCGGTCGGTGCACACTGCAGCTCCGTGCGTGGTGCGACGAGGGGCACGTACACGCAGAGCTCGAGCGACATCGACCACGCGATCGGCCTGCGAGTTCGCGCGACGGATTCGACGGGAACCACGGCGGCCTACAGCGCACTCGCGGGGCTCGTCGCCGCGAAGGCGGCGAAGCTCACGGCGACGACTCAGCCGACGCTCGCCGGCACGCCTAGCGTCGGCCAGGTCCTCACCGTCACGCCGGGCACCTGGTCGGGGTCGCCCGTCAACCTCACGTACGCATGGCTGCGCTGCAACACGAACGGACGACTCTGTACCGCGATCGCCGGGGCGACCGCCGCGAACTACACGCTGGTGGCCGGCGACTCCGGCCACACGATCATCGCAACGGTGACCGCCACCGCCGGCCCGGCCAAACAGGCCGTGCTGACGGTGGCGTCTCCCGTCGTCGCCTGACCTCCTAGCTCCGGCTTCCGAGCGTCGCGGAGAAGGTCTTCGTCGCTCCATTGCGCAGGACGGTGAGCGACAGCTTGTCGCCCGGCTGGTGCGAGTCGATGATCGCGCGCAGCTGCTCTGCGGAGGTGACGGTTGTCCCGTCGACAGCGGTGATCACATCGCCGGCCTTGAGGCCCGCATTGCCGGCGGCGCTGCCGGCCTGAACGTCTGCAACCGCAACACCGTTCGCTGCCGTCTTCACGTTGACGCCGAGCAGCGCGTGCTGCGCCTTGCCACTCGAGATGAGCTCGTCCGCGATCGTCCGGACCGTGTTGGACGGGATCGCGAAGGCGACGCCGTCGTTTCCGCCGGAGTCGCTCTGGATCTGCGAGGTGATGCCGATCACCTGGGCCTTCGCGTTGAGGAGCGGGCCACCCGAGTTGCCGTGGTTGATCGCGGCGTCGGTCTGGATCGCGCCTTCGATCGGCGTGTTGTCGGGTGCCGAGATCTCGCGGTTGATCGCGCTGACGATGCCGCTGGTCACCGTGTCGTCGAGCCCGAACGGATTGCCGATCGCGACGACTCCGTCGCCGACGGCGACCTTGCTCGAGTCTGCGAGCGTCAGAGGCACGAGCTTCGACGCGGGTGCGTTGACGTGAATCACGGCGAGGTCACTCGACGTGTCGGCGCCGACCACCGTTGCCTTGTAGGTCGAGCCGTCCGAGAACTTGACCGACACCGTGCTCGCGCCGTCGACGACGTGCTCGTTTGTCACGATGTCGCCCTTGGTGTCGTAGACGAAGCCTGTTCCTTCGGCCGACTGGGCCGAGCCCTGCCCGCCGAAGGGCGTCGCGGTTCCGGCCGAGGTCGCGTCGATCTCGACCACGGCGGGGGTCGCCTTCTTGGCGATCTGCCCGATGCTGAGCGTCGCGTCGGCGATGTTCGAGCTGCCGCTCGTCGCGGCCAAGACGGTGGTGGTCGTGTGAGTAGAGCCCTGCGAGAGCGCTACAGCCCCCGCGCCGGCCCCCGCACCGGCGAGCACCGCGACGGCAACCGTGGCGGCGATCCGATTCGTGTTCCTGGGCATGCGAGTTTCGTCCTCCTGGTGTTGTTGTCTCGCCTCCAGTAGAGCAACCGCCTCTATGCCGCAGCTCTGTGGGACCTAGGAAGAACCCAAGAAGGCAGAGTGTGCGGAGTGATCTCGTTGCCCCCAGCGCTGGAGCACCGCGACTTCCGCCGACTCTTGAGCGCGATGCTCTGCTCGAGCGTCGCGATGCAGATGGCCGCCGTCGCGATCGGCTGGCAGGTGTACTCGATCCACCACAGCGCCTTCGACCTGGGCCTGGTCGGGCTCGCCGAGTTCGCCCCACTGCCGCTCCTCGCCTTGCCGGCGGGCCAGCTGGCCGATCGCCTGCCGCGCCTCACGGTCGTGTTCATCTGGGGCTTCGCCGACGCCACCGTGTTCGCGCTGCTCCTCATCGTCACGATCAACGGCGCGCACCAGCTCTGGCCGTTCCTCGCGCTCGCGGTCGCAACCGGGACGCTCGCGGCGTTCGGAAATCCGGCCGGACGCTCCGTCGTGCCGGAGCTCGTGCCCGCGGAGATTCTGACCGGCGCGCTCGCCCTGGGCTCGACGGCCGGCCAGATCTCGACGATCGCGGGCCCGGCCGTCGGCGGGCTGCTCTTTGCGATCAAGCCCGAGGCGGTCTATGCGACCGGGATCGTGCTGCTCATCACCTCATCGCTCCTGATCCTGCGTGTCAGGCGCCCCGAGGTCGCAGAACGAGTTGGGCCTCAGCCACCGCGTCTCGAGAGCCTGCTCGGGGGGATCCGCCTGATCCGAGCGACGCCGATCATCCTCGGCGCGATCACGCTGGATCTCTTCGCCGTGCTCTTCGGAGGGGCAGTCGCCCTCTTGCCGCTGTTCGCGAAGTCGATCCTGCACACGGGGCCGCTCGGGCTCGGAGTGCTGCGGAGCGCGATCGCGGTCGGCGCGCTGATCGCCGGCATTCGCCTCGCCCGCAAACCGCTCGGCGGGCACGCGGGGCGCACGCTGCTGCTCGTCGTCGGCGCGTTCGGAGCGAGCATGGTCGTCTTCGGCCTCTCACGCTGGTTTCTCCTCTCGGCGCTGGCGCTCGCCGTCAGCGGCTTCGTCGACATGATCTCGATGAACATTCGCGCGACCACGGTCGCGCTCGCGACGCCGAATGCGCTGCGCGGCCGTGTCAACGCCGTTCAGGGTGTGTTCATCGGCGCTTCCAACGAGCTCGGCGCATTCGAGTCGGGCACAGCCGCCGCGCTGATCGGCGCCGTGCCGGCGGTCGTCGCCGGCGGCGTGCTGACGATTCTGCTCGCGCTCGTCTGGCCGAGGTTCTTCCCCGACCTCGCGCGCGTCGACCGGCTCGAGGACGTGCAGCCCTCAGCCACCGGTCTTGGAGAAGTGCTGCCAGTCGGGCGAGCCGCTCCACCGCCCGCCCCAGAGCCAGCCGACTGACGCGAACGCGCGCACGAGCACGCCTCCGGCGACCGCCATGCCGCGCCGATAGTGCGACCGGTCGATGAACGCACGGCCGGGCGGAGGCAGCACGCGCCCGCCCACGAGATAGGGGTTCTCGACCGTGTTGACGTCGATCGCCTCCCCGTAGGCGTGCACCGACCAGTGCTTCGGCCCGGGAGCGACGGCAGAGCGGCAGTTGAACGCCGAGGTGTTGTCGGCCGCCATCGAGCGCTCGTCGCTCCCGCCGAACCGCGCAATCGGCTCCATCCTGTGGATCGGGAAGCGCGCGGCATAGAGGCGGCGGAAGACCGCGATCGCATCGCCGGTCACGCTCCGGTTGACGACCAGCGCGCCGGTATGCGCGCGTCCGTCGAACCCGACATACGCGACACTCACGGTACGGAGCTGAGCCGCCCCGACCGGACAGCCGGGCCGCCACGATGCGCCGAGTTGCGCAACCGTCACGGGCGCAGTCGACGCGTGGAACGGAGGCAGCGCGGCCATGCGGCACGCAGCGTACTCTGGCCTTCGCGATGCTGACGCTTGCGCTCGCTCTTATGCTCGCGTGCCCGCAGCGGGTATCGGTGGTCGCGCCGAGCGCGAGGTCGACGAGCGCGACTTTGACCGTCAGCGAGTGCGGCCGCCGCGTTTTCGGCCCCTGGCGCGCGCGCGTCGGCTACCACGGGCTCTCGGCCCGGCACCGGGAGGGCGACGGCACGACGCCCACGGGCACGTTCGCATTCGGGCCGACGATCTACGGTCTCGATCCGAACCCGGGCGTGCAGCTCGGTTACCACCGCCTCCGCTGTGGCGATTGGTGGGACGAGGATCCGCGGTCGCCTTCGTATAACAGCTTCCGGCATCTGGCCTGCGGCGTCACGCCGCCGTTTCACGGCGGCAGCGAGGCGCTCTGGCGCGCCACCGTCGCCTACCGGGAGTTCGCGGTCGTGCAGTACAACGTTGGGCCCGCAGTCGCCGGCCGTGGGAGCGGCATCTTCCTGCACGACGACACGGGCCAGGCGACGAACGGCTGCGTCTCGCTGCCGCGGCCCGAGCTGCTGCAGCTCCTGGGGCGGCTCCGGCCGGGCGCGGCGATCTCGATCCGCACTGCATAATTTGCAGCAGTCTGTATAGTTCTCGTAGATGACGCGCACCGCCATCCTCGGCTGCGCCGGCTATGCCGGCCAGGAGACGCTCGACCGGGTGCTGGCCCACCCGGAGCTCGAGCCGGTCGCGCTCGGCTCCGACTCGCTTGCCGGACAGGCGGCCGGGGCGCTCGATCCGCGCCTCAACGGCGCTCTGCCTCGGTTCGTGACGAATGCCGAGGCGGCAGCGAGCAACGCGGAGCTCTTCTTCCTGTGCCTCGACAACGACGAGGCCGCGGCCTTCGAGCCGCCCGCAGGTGCGATCGTCGTCGATCTCTCCGGTGCGCACCGGCTCACGGATGAGGCCGTTGCGAACAGGTGGTACGGCACCGCGCCCGGCGCCTGGGCCTATGGCCTGCCCGAGCTCTTCCAGGCGCACGGTCCGCTGATCGCGAACCCCGGCTGCTACGCCACGGCGGCGCTCCTGGCGCTCGTTCCGCTCGCCGGGTCGATCACCGGCGCGGTGGTCGACGCCAAGTCGGGCGTGTCCGGGGCCGGCAAGTCACTCAAGCCGTCGTCGCATGCCGGCTTCGTGCTCGAGAACCTCTCGCCGTATGCCGTCGGCGCCCACCGCCACGCGCCGGAGATCGCGCAGCAGCTCGGCCTGCCCGTCTGCTTCGTGCCGCACCTGCTCCCCGTGCGCCGCGGCCTCCTCGCAACGTGTTACGTGCAGACCGACGCCGACGCGCGCGCGCTCCTCGACGAGGCGTATGCCCAGAGCCCGGTCGTGCGGGTGCTCCCCGCGGGCGTCACGCCCGAGCTCGCGCGCGTACAGAACACCGACGGTGCCGAGTTGGCCGTCTTCACCGACGGCGCGACCGGCACGACGATCGTCATCTGCGCCCTCGACAATCTCGGCAAGGGCGCCGCCGGACAAGCCGTGCAGAACGCCAATCTCGCGCTCGGGCTCACCGAGACCGCCGGGCTCCGCTTGAACGGAGTGCTCGTATGAGGCGTAGGCTGGACGGAGCCGCCCAAGGAGCGGAAGTGCCGGCTTTGCCGGCGCTGGAGCGGGCATGAGCGTTACCGCCGCTACCGGGTTCGTCGCCGCGGGGGTGCACGCGAAGATCCGCAAGGAGAGCCGCGACCTGGCGCTCGTGCGCTCGCTCACACCGGCCACCGGCGCCGCGATGTGGACTCAGAACCGGGTGCTGGCCGCGCCGGTCGTCGTCTCCAAGCGGCACCTCGAGCTGGCGCAGCCGCAGGCGGTCGTCGTCAACTCCGGTGTCGCGAACGCGGCGACCGGCGAGCAGGGACTCGCCGATGCGCTCGCCACCGCCGAGCATGCCGCCTCCCTCCTCGGGCTCGCGCACGAGCAGATCATCGTGCTCTCGACCGGCGTGATCGGCGCGCCGTTGCCGATGGAGCGCATCGTCGCCGGGCTCGACACCGCCGCCGCCGCGCTCTCCGCAGTCGGCGGTGCGGATGCGGCCGAGGCGATCCTGACCACCGACACGCACGCGAAGACCGCTGTCTCGCACGGCGCGGGATTCACCGTCGGCGGCATGGCGAAGGGCTCGGGGATGATCCACCCCAACCTGGCGACGATGCTCGCGGTCTTGACGACCGACTACCCGCTCGAGCCGGGCGAGGCGATCGACTTTCTGCGGCCGACCGTCGCCGTGAGCTTCAACGCGATCACCGTCGACGGCGAGTGCTCGACGAACGACGCGGTCGTCCTGCTGTCGTCGGGTGCGGCGGCGATCGAACGCACGGTCGGTTCGGACGCAGCGTTCGTCCATGCCTTGCACGC
>DATBBH010000127.1:0-14584 GCA_036271075.1 Gaiellaceae bacterium
CTGACGCTGCTCGGCAACGACCGCTGGCACGGGACGTTCGCCGTCGACCGTCCCGGCCGCTGGGAGTTCGCGATCGCAGCGTGGACGGACCGCATCGCGACGTGGCAGCACGAGGTGCGGCGGAAGATCGACGGCGGGCAGGACGACCTGTCGGGCGAGCTCGCCGAGGGGGCCGTCCTGCTCGGCAGGAAGAAGCTGACGGTCGAGGACGGCCTCGCGGCGAAGGCGGACGACCGCCACGGCGAGGTGTTTGCGCCTCCGCTCGAGGTCGACGTCGATCGCGAGCGCGCGCGCTTCGGCGCGTGGTACGAGCTCTTCCCGCGCTCGTGGGGCGGCTTCGAGGGCGTGCGCGCACAGCTGCCGCGCCTCGCCGAGCTCGGCTTCGACGTCGTCTACCTTCCGCCGATCCATCCGATCGGCCGCTCGAACCGCAAGGGCCGCAACAACGGGGTCACCGCCGGGCCCGACGACGTCGGGTCCCCGTGGGCGATCGGCTCCGCCGAGGGCGGGCACGATGCGATCAGTCCGGACCTCGGCAGCTGGGAGGACTTCGCCGCGATGGTCGCGGCAGCACGGGCTGCGGGAGTCGAGCTCGCGCTCGATTTCGCCATCCAGTGCTCGCCCGACCATCCGTGGCTGAAAGAGCATCCCGAGTGGTTCAACCGTCGGCCGGATGGAACGCTCAAGTACGCGGAGAACCCGCCGAAGCGCTACCAGGACATCTACAACGTCAACTTCGAGTCCGAGGACTGGGAAGGGCTCTGGCAGGCGCTACGCGACGTTGTCCTCTTCTGGGTCGAGCGCGGGATCACCGTGTTCCGGGTCGACAACCCGCACACGAAGCCTGCGGCGTTCTGGGAGTGGCTGATCGCGGAAGTGCGCCGCGACCATCCCGAAGTGATCTTCCTGGCAGAGGCCTTCACCCGCCCGTCGCTGATGACGACCCTCGCCAAGCTCGGCTTCGCCCAGAGCTACACCTACTTCACCTGGAAGAACACCAAGGCGGAGCTCGTCGAGTTCGTCGAGCAGCTGCTCGACTGGTCGGAGTTCTACCGGCCGAACGCGTTCGTGAACACACCGGACATCCTGCACGAGTACCTGCAGGTCGGCGGCCCGCCGGCGTTCGAGGCGCGACTCGTGCTGGCTGCGACGCTCTCGCCCTCCTACGGCATCTACTCGGGCTTCGAGTCGTTTGAGAACCAGGCGGTCACGCACGGCTCCGAGGAATACCTCGACTCGGAGAAGTACGAGGTGAAGCGGCGCGCGCTCGACGGACCGCTGTTGCCGCTCGTGCAGCGCCTGAACGAGCTGCGCCGCGCCGAGCCGGCGCTGCAGCGGCTCGAGAACCTGCGCTGGCTCGAGACCGAGAACGACCATTTGATCGCGTATGCGAAGGACGATGTGATTTGCATCGTCAACGTCGACCCCTTCGCAGAGCAGGAGGGCGCGTGTGTGATTCCCGTCGCGCTGGGGCTGCCGCCGGCGTTCGACGCGCACGACCTGCTCAGCGAGCGTGCCTTCACGTGGCGCGTCGGCCGCAACTACGTCAAGCTCGGCGCCGGCCAGTCACACCTGATCAAGGTGCACACATGACGGAGCTGCACACATGACAGAACCGGGAAACTGGTTTGAACGCGATCCGCTGTGGTTCAAGAAGGCGGTCTTCTACGAGATCCACCTGCGCGGGTTCAACGACGGCAACGACGACGGCTCCGGCGACTTCCGCGGTCTCGCAGACAAGCTCGACTACCTGCAATGGCTCGGTATCGACTGCCTCTGGCTGCTGCCCTACTACCCGAGCCCGCTCCGCGACGGCGGCTACGACATCGCCGATTTCTTCAGCATCCATCCGGACTACGGGAACGTCGAGGACTTCACCTACTTCGTCGACCAAGCGCACCAGCGCGGGATGCGGGTGATCGCCGACCTCGTCATGAACCACACCTCGGCCGACCATCCGTGGTTCCAGTCGAGCCGCAGCGAGCCGACAGGCCCGCACGGGGACTGGTACGTATGGGGCGACGACGACACCCGGTGGAGTGAGGCGCGCGTGATCTTCATCGACACCGAGCCGTCCAACTGGAGTTGGGACCCGGTGCGCGGGCAGTACTACTGGCACCGCTTCTTCAGCCACCAGCCGGACCTCAACTACGACAACCCCGAAGTGCAGGAGCAGATGCTGAACGTGCTCCGCTTCTGGCTCGACCTCGGCTTGGACGGGTTCCGCCTCGACGCCGTGCCTTACCTCTACGAACGCGACGGCACGAACGGTGAGAACCTCCCCGAGACCCACACATTCCTTCGCCGCGTACGGGCCGAGGTCGATGCGCGCTACTCGGACCGCGTGCTTCTGGCCGAGGCGAACCAGTGGCCGGCGGACGTCGTGCAGTACTTCGGCGACGGCGACGAATGTCAGATGGCCTTCCACTTCCCGGTGATGCCGCGCATGTTCATGGCCATCCGCCGCGAGGACGCGCTGCCGATGGTCGAGATCCTCGAGTCGACGCCGCCGATCCCCGACACCGCACAGTGGGGGCTCTTCTTGCGCAACCACGACGAACTGACGCTCGAGATGGTCACCGACGACGAGCGCGACTACCTCTACGACGAGTACGCCAAGGATCCGCGGATGAAGCTGAATCTCGGCATCCGTCGCCGGCTCGCGCCGTTGTTGGACAATGGGCGCGACGAGATTCAGCTGATGCACGCGATCCTATTCTCGCTCCCAGGTTCGCCCGTTCTCTATTACGGGGACGAGATCGGAATGGGCGACAACATCTTCCTCGGGGATCGTGACGGCGTGCGGACACCGATGCAGTGGACCGGCGACCGGAACGGCGGCTTTTCCCGCGCCGATTTCCAGCAGCTCTATCTGCCGCCGCTCATGGACCCGGTGTACGGCTTCCAGGCGGTCAACGTCGAGGCGCAGTTGCGGCAACCGAACTCGCTGCTGCGCTGGCTGCATCGCCTGATCGCTCTGCGCAAGGATCATCCGCTCTTCGGGCTCGGCACTTACGAGGCGCTGCGGCCCGAGAACCCGCGCATCTTCGCGCATGTGCGCACCTACGAGGACGACATCGTGCTGTGCGTCCACAACCTCGCCCGTTCAGCGCAGGCGGTCGAGCTCGACCTCTCGCGCTGGGAGGGTCTGGTGCCGGAGGAGATGTTCGGCCGCACGCGCTTTCCGCGAATCGGCGAGTTGCCCTACTTGCTGACGATGGCGCCGCGTGGGTTTTTCTGGTTCCAGCTCAAGAAGGACGAGTCGAGTGACGGATGAACGCGAGCTGATCGAGTTCGTCACGAGCCAGCGGTGGTACGCCTCGAAGACGCGAGAGGTGTCGCACTCGCAGGTCGTCGACCGCGCCGTGCTGCGGGACGAGGACCCGCGGCTCGAGCTGATGCTCGTCGAGATCCGTTTCGACACCGGGACGCATGAGACGTACCAGCTGCTGGCAGACGCGACCCTCGACGCTCTCACCGACCCGCGCAACGTGCGCGAGCTCGTATCGATGATGCGGCAGGGGGTACGGCTTTCGGGCGGTGAGGGTCTGGTCGAATTCGCCGCGATCTCCAGCTTCGAAGGCGAGCTGCGCGAGGCGCGCCCGGTGGGCGCCGAGCAGTCGAACACGTCGATCGTGTTCGACGACGAGCTGATCCTGAAGGTGTTCCGTAGGCTCGAGGCGGGGATCAATCCCGAGCTGGAACTACTGCGCTTCCTCACCGAGCACGGGTTCGAGAACATCGCGCAGCTCATCGGGTGGTACTCGTACGCGGGCCGGCCGATGGACGCGACGCTCGGCATCCTCCAGCAGTTCGTCGCCGGTCGCGACGGCTGGGAGCGCGCGCTCGACACGATGCACGACGGTGCCGACGCCTTCATCGCCAGCACGCGCCGTCTGGGCGAGGTGACGGGACGGATGCACTCGACGCTCGGCTCCGACGCGCACGACCCGAGCTTCTCTCCCGAGGAAACCTCGGGCGAGTCGCTGGGACTGCTGACCGCCACCGTCGACGAGGAGATCGAGTCGGTCTTCCTCGATCTGCCCGACGACGTCCCTGAGCTCGAGCCGATCCGGGGGCGTGGCGAGGAAGTGCGCGAGCGGCTGCGCCTGCTGACGAACCTGGGCGGCCCGGGCCGCGTGATTCGCCACCACGGCGACTTTCACCTCGGGCAGACCCTGTGGGTCGACGACGACTGGCTGATCCTCGACTTCGAGGGTGAGCCGGCCCGCTCGTTGCCGGAGCGCCGGCGGAAGCGGAGCCCGTTGCGTGACGTGGCGGGGATGCTGCGCTCGTTCGCATATGCCGCGTCGGCGAGCCCGCTGTTGCGAGGGGCGGAGCCGCCGGACGGCTGGGAGGGCCGTGCGCGGACGCAGTTCCTCGAGGGCTACCGGGAGACGGTCGAGCAATCGCTCGTCCCGTCAGGCAGCAGCATGGACAGGCTCTTGAGCGTCTTCGAACTGGAGAAAGCCGTGTACGAGCTGCGCTACGAGCTCAACCACCGTCCCGACTGGGTGAGGATCCCCGTCGCCGGGATCCAGCGGATGTTGGACGAGGACGTGCCGGTGTGACGCGCCGGGCGCAGGCGAAGTCCGCGTTCGGTGAGGTGGACATCTGGCTCGCGCGCGCCGGCCGGCACGAGGACCTCTACGCGAAGCTTGGCGCGCACGCGGTCGAGGCTGGCGTTCGGTTCGCGGTCTGGGCGCCGAATGCAAGCTACGTCAGCGTCGTCGGTGATTTCAACGAGTGGGACTCGGCCGCCGATCGGTTGAGCCCGGTCGAGGAGACGGGGATCTGGGAGGGGATCGTGGTGGGCGCGGCCGTCGGCCAGCGCTACAAGTTCCATCTGGACGGCCGCGAGAAGGCCGACCCGCTTGCGTTCGAAGCCGAGGTGCCGCCGAAGACGGCGTCGGTCGTCTTCCAGTCGGAATACGAGTGGCACGATCGTGATTGGGTTGCCGAGCGCAGCGCGCAAGAGCCGCTCGACGGGCCGATGACGATCTACGAAGTGCATGCGCCTTCGTGGCGGAAAGGGCTCGGCTGGCGCGAGCTCGCGGATCAGCTTGCCCCATACGTACGCGATCTCGGCTTCACGCACGTGGAGCTGCTGCCCGTGATGCATCACCCGTACTCGGGCTCGTGGGGCTACCAGGTGACCGGCTACTACGCGACGCTCTCTACGCTCGGGTCGCCCGACGACTTCCGCTACTTCGTCGATCACATGCACGCGAACGGCATCGGCGTGCTCCTCGACTGGGTGCCGGCGCACTTCCCGCGCGACGAATGGGCGCTCGCTCGGTTCGACGGCACGGCGCTGTACGAGCACGCGGACCCGCGGCTCGGCGCGCAGCCCGACTGGGGCACGCTCGTCTTCAACCTCGGGCGGAGCGAGGTGCAGAACTTCCTGCTCGCGAACGCGCTCTTCTGGCTGCGCGAGTACCACGCCGACGGTCTGCGGGTCGATGCGGTGGCGTCGATGCTCTACCTCGACTACTCGCGTCAGGAGGGCGAGTGGATCCCGAATCAATTCGGCGGCCGCGAGAACCTCGACGCGGTCGCGTTTCTGAAGGAGATGAACGAGCTCGTCTACGCGCGCGTGCCGGGTGTCATCTCGGCCGCCGAGGAGTCGACCGCTTGGCCCGGTGTGTCACGGCCCACCTACCTGGGCGGTCTTGGCTTCGGCCTCAAGTGGAACATGGGGTGGATGCACGACACGCTCGGCTACTTCCAGCACGAGCCGATTCATCGCCGCTATCACCATCACGAGCTGACGTTCTCGCTCGTCTATGCGTGGAACGAGAACTTCATCCTGCCGCTCTCGCATGACGAGGTCGTGCACGGCAAAGGCTCGCTGCTCTCGAAGATGCCGGGCGACCGCTGGCAGCAACTTGCGAACCTGCGCGCGCTGTACGCCTACATGTGGGCGCATCCCGGCAAGAAGCTGCTCTTCATGGGAGGAGAGCTCGCGAACCCGTGGGAGTGGGCACACGAAGACGAGTTGCCGTGGTGGCTCCTGGACCACACCGAGCACGCAGGCATCCGCGATCTGATGCGCGACCTGAACCGCATTTACAAGGAGGAGCCGGCGCTCTGGGAGGTCGACTTCTCGCACGAGGGCTTCCGCTGGATCGAGCCGAACGACGCGCTCAACAACGTGCTCGTCTTCGCGCGCGTGTCGAAGGATGGCCTACGCCAGGTGGTGTGCATTGCCAATCTCGCACCCGTGCCGCGCGAGGGGTATCGCGTCGGCCTGCCGGTCGGCGGCGCGTGGACGGAGCTCTTGAACACGGACTCCGCCTATTACGGGGGCACCGGCGTCGGGAATCTGGGGCGGGTGACAACGGAGCCGCGCCCCTGGCACGACCAGCCGTACTCGGCCTCGCTGACGCTGCCGCCGCTCAGCGTCGTCTGGCTTCAGCCCGGCGAACGCGACTGAGGGGCCGAGATCTCTAACCGTGATAGGAAATGGGTCATGACCGAAGTACTGCTCTTCCATCACGCGCAGGGCCAGACTCGCGGATTCCTCGCGTTCGCAGACGAGCTACGGGCTGCCGGAAACACCGTTCACGCTCCTGACCTGTACGACGGCAAGACGTTCGCCGACCTCGACGAAGGCGTCGGCTATGCGCGAGAGGTTGGCTTTGGGACGATGGCGGAGCGCGGTCGACTCGCCGCCGCCGACTTGCCGAACGAGCTCGTCTATGCCGGGTTCTCGCTCGGGGCGATGCCGGCACAGATGCTGGCGCAGACACGTCCGGGCGCCAAGGGAGCGCTGCTCTTCAGCGCTGCTTTCCCGGCCTCCGAGTTCGGCGGCTCCTGGCCGCCGGGAGTCCCCCTTCAGATCCACATGATGGAAGGCGACGAGTGGGCGGCGGAGGATCTTCCGGCCGCGCGCGAGCTTGTCGAGACGACCGATCGCGCCGAGTTGTTCCTGTATCCCGGCGATGGGCACCTGTTCGCCGACAGCAGCCTGCCGGACTACGACGAGAGCGCCGCGACACTGCTCACAGAACGCGTCCTCGCATTCTTGACGGGCGTCGAGTAGCAGAAATGAGCCGCCGTGTTTGGCCGGGCGAGCCGTTCCCGCTCGGCCCGGAGTGGGACGGGGACGGGACGAACTTCGCGCTTTTCTCCGAGAACGCCGATCGCGTCGAGCTCTGTCTGTTCGACGAGCAAGGCGAGGAGGAGCGCATCGAGCTGCGCGAGCGCACGGCTTTCAACTGGCACTGCTACCTGCCGGGTGTCGGCCCGGGACAGCGGTACGGCTACCGCGTCTACGGCCCGTACGACCCGAAGACCGGGCGACGCTTCAACGGCGCGAAGCTGCTGATCGATCCCTACGCGAAGGCGATCGACGGCTCGGTCGACTGGCGCGCCGCGAACACGCTGCCGTACGTCCCGGGTGGAGGCGATGACGCAGACCTGACGATCGACGAGACCGACTCCGCGCCCGCGATCCCGCGCTCACTCGTGATCGATCCGGCGTTCGACTGGGAGGACGACGACTGGGTGCGGCCGCGCACGCCGTGGCACCAGACCGTGATCTACGAACTTCACGTCAAAGGGTTCACCAAGCTGCGCGAACAGGTCCGCGAAGACCTGCGCGGGACCTACGGTGGGCTGGCCAGCGCGGGCGCAATCGATTACCTCAAGTCACTCGGCGTCACGGCGGTCGAGTTCCTACCGGTGCACCACATAGCCGACGAGGGATTCCTGCACGACCGCGGCCTCACGAACTATTGGGGCTACTCGACGATCGGCTACCTGGCGCCGCATTCGCTCTACGCTGCGACGTCCGACCAGGTGCGCGAGTTCAAAGGCGTTGTCAAGGCGCTGCACCGCGCCGGGATCGAGGTGATCCTCGACGTCGTCTACAACCACACCGCGGAAGGCAACCACCTTGGCCCAATGCTCAGCTTCCGCGGCGTCGACAACCAGAGCTACTACCGGCTGATGCCGGAAGACCTGCGCTTCTACATGGACTACACGGGCACGGGCAACACGCTCAACCCCGTCCACCCGACCGTGCTGCGGCTGATCATGGACTCGCTGCGCTACTTCGTCACCGAGTGTCACGTCGACGGGTTCCGGTTCGATCTCGCGTCGGCTCTTGCGCGCGAGCTCTACGAGGTCGACCGCCTCTCGGCCTTCTTCGACATCATCCACCAGGACCCGATCCTCTCTCAGGTGAAGCTGATCGCCGAGCCGTGGGACGTCGGTCCCGGCGGGTACCAGGTCGGCAACTTTCCGATTCTCTGGTCGGAATGGAACGGCATCTATCGCGACACGATGCGCGACTTCTGGCGCGGACGCGCGCCGCTGCGTGACTTTGCATCGCGCTTCGGCGGCTCGGCCGACCTTTACCAGACGGACGGCCGGCGACCGTTCGCGTCGGTCAACTTCATCACCGCACACGACGGCTTCACCTTGCGCGACCTCGTCTCGTACAACGACAAGCACAACGAGGCGAACGGCGAGAGCAATCGCGATGGGACCGACGACAACCGATCCTGGAACTGCGGTGTGGAGGGGCCGACAGACGATGCATCCGTAAATGCGTTGCGCACGCGCCAGCAGCGCAACTTTCTTGCGACGCTCCTGCTCTCGCAAGGCGTCCCGATGGTGCTCGGTGGTGACGAAATCGGACGCACGCAGGGTGGCAACAACAACGCCTGGTGCCAGGACAACGGCATCTCGTGGATCGACTGGGACTCAGCCGACGAGGATCTCCTCACGTTCACGCGCCAGTTGATCGAGCTGCGCCGCGCACACCCCGTCTTCCATCGCACGAAGTTCTTCAACGGCTCCGGTGAGCAGCTCCCTGACGTCTGGTGGATGCGCCCTGACGGCCGCCGTATGACGCGGCGCGACTGGGACAACACCGAGTCGCGGGCGATCGGCGTGTTCCTGAACGGCGACGAGCTCGGTGCAGAGACGCAGCAGGGTGAGGAGATGCGCGACGACTCGTTTCTGCTCCTCTTCAACGCGTTCTTCGAAGAGATCACGTTCCGGCTGCCCGCACGGCGGTTCGGCACGCGGTGGGAGCCCCTGCTCTCGAGTGGATACTGCGAGTGCGATCGTCCGGTGGCGGGCGCCGACGTCGCCGTCGAGTCGCGCTCGCTCGCGCTCTTCCGCCGGTTGTGAGTTGGTCTAGGACTCGGTCTCGGGAGACCAGCGCGCGAAGCCGGGGTCGAACTCGTCTTGAGTCTCCGGCGCGGGTGGCGTGATCTCCTCCACCGCGCGCGCGGGCGCCGCCGCGAGCCGATCGAGCGCGTTGCTGATGTCCGCGGTGACACGCTTGAGAGCAGAGCTCAACCCCGCACGCAGACCGAGCAGCTGCTCGACCTGAAGCTGCAGCTCGCCGACCTGACGAAGACCTTCCGTGCGCAATGCGGCCGACCGGTGTTCGGCTTCGCCGATGATCTGCTCCGCACGGCTCGCCACTTCCCGCTCCATCTGCTCGCGCCGCTCACGGAGCTCGTCGAGCGTCCTCGCCATCTCCAGCTCACGTTGACGGAACGTCTCGATGCGGCGATGCAGCTCGGTGATCTCCACTTGCATGGCGTCCGCGCGGGCTCTCGTCGCATTCAGTTCGTGGGTCATGTGCTCGTGGGTGAGCGTTGCCCGCGCCACTGCAAGCTCGACGTCGCCCTGCCTGTAACCACGCAGCCAGGCGCGACGGAACTTCGACTCTTCGAACATCTGCGTGAGGGTACTACGCGGGTCAGTCGGTTCCTTTGTCCGTTTCTGGGTCCCGGTACCCTCGTCGCGGGGTCGGGGTGCCGCAGCCCCGGCCCCGGTTTTGCTCCGGCGCCGGCCAAGCCGGCACCTGCGCTCCTGGGCGGCTCCGTCGAGCCTACGCCGCCTTAAGCTTGGTGAGTGTCGGTCGATCTGACAGAGACCGAGCGCGTGGCGCGGCAGGTCGCGGCCGAATGGCATCTGAACCTCGGTGAGCCCTTCGCGATGGCGCACGTCTCTTATGTCGCCCCCGTCGGCGCGGACACCGTTCTCAAAGTCGCCTGGGCGGGCGATGACGAGTCTCTGGACGAGCACGCCGCGTTGGAACTCTGGGCCGGCGACGGCGCCGTGCGACTGCACCGCGCCGATCCGGCACGGCGCGCGCTGCTGGAGGAACGCGCAGTCCCGGGCGACGACATCTCCAACTTGTCAGAAGACGAGGCGACTGCCGTCGCCGTCGACATCGCGACACGACTCTGGCGAAGAGCAGGTGCGCCGTTTCGCCGGGTCGCAGACGAGGTGCCGCGATGGCTCGACGACAATGTCAGCGCTCTCACGCCGTACGCGCGCGAGCTGTGGGAGGAGTTCGAGCCCGGTCACGATTGGCTCGTGCACGGTGACTTCCACCACCACAACATCCTTCGGCACGGCAGTCGGTACGTTGCGATCGATCCGAAGCCGTACCTCTCGGATCGAGAGTACGACCTCTTCTCGTGGCTGCGGAACCCACTCGACTACCGGATGACCGACCGCGAGCAGACCGAGCGGCGGATCGCGGCCTTCGTCGCAGCGGGGCTCGACGACCGCCGAATCCGGATCTGGACGATTGTCCGCGGTGCGTTCCTGACGGACGACCCGGACGAGCTTGAGCTCCTGCGCACACTGCTGGACTAGGAGCCGCAGCCAGGTACCCTCCGGGCCGTGGCCAAGGCCGTCCATCCGGCGCTGCAGCTCGAGTGGGACACGCCGCTCTACCAGCAGGCGTTGACCCAGCTCGATCACGCGCTCGAGCTCGCCGAAGTGCCCGACTTCGTCGCGAAGCGGCTGCGCGCTCCCGAGCGGGCGGTGATCCTCACGCTGCCGGTGCGCATGGACGACGACACGTATTCGATCTTCCCGGCCTACCGCGTTCAGCACTCCTCGGTGCTCGGGCCGACGAAGGGCGGAATCCGCTACGACATGGCCGTCGACCTGGGTGAGTGCGCGGCGCTTGCCATGTGGATGACGTGGAAGTGTGCGCTCCTGCGCCTGCCGTACGGCGGCGCGAAGGGTGGTGTCCGCTGCAACGCGCGTGACCTGTCACCGGGGGAGCTGTCGCGGATCACGCGCCGCTTCACCGCCGAGCTTGCGCCGTTCATCGGACCGGAGCTCGACATCCCGGCACCGGACATGGCGACGAACGAACAGACGATGGCGTGGATGATGGACACGTACTCGATGCAGAAGGGCTACGCCGTGCCGGAGATCGTCACGGGCAAGCCGGTCTCGATCGGCGGTTCGCTCTTCCGCCACGAGGCGACCGGCGCAGGCGTCGTCATGTGCGTCGAGCGCGCCTGCGAGCGGCTCGGCTGGAACCTCGCAGACCAGCGTTGCGTCGTGCAGGGCTTCGGCAACGTCGGCGGGATCGCCTCGACCGAATTGCACGATCGGGGGGCGAGCGTGATCGCCGTCTCCGACCTCTCCGGCGGCATCCTCGCGCCGGGTGGTCTCGACATCCCGACCCTGCACGCATACGTCGCCGAGCACGGTTCGCTCAGGGGCTACGACAACGGCGTCGAGCGGATCACGAACGAAACGCTGCTCGAGCTCGAGTGCGACATTCTCGTGCTCGCTGCGCGTGAGGACCAGGTGACGGGTGCAAACGCCGGCAACCTCCGCTGCAAGCTCGTGGCCGAGGGCGCAAACGGGCCGACGTCGAACGTAGGCGATCGCATTCTCGCCCAGCGCGGCATTCCCGTCTTGCCCGACATTCTCGTGAACGCCGGCGGCGTCACTGTGTCCTACTTCGAGTGGGTGCAGGATCTCGGGCGGCTCTTCTGGGACCACGACGAGATCCGCCGCCGCCTCGCCGACAAGATGGCGGACGCGTTCGACCGCGTCTGGAACAAGTCGCACGAGCACGACATCCTGCTGCGCGACGCGGCGCTCGTCGCGGCGATCCACGAGGTCTCCGGCGCGCTCGAGGCGCGCGGCGTGTACCCGTAGCCATGCACGAGCAACTCGTCAAGGACGCCATGGTCCCCGAGCCGTTCTCGCTCAAGGCCTCTGCCTCGTCGCAGGAGGCTGGCGAGGCGCTCGCGCGTCCCGATGTACGCGCGGTGTTCATCTGCCAGGACGACGGAACACTCGTTGGCGTGGTCACGCGAAAGACGCTCGTACGTGAGGTCGTTGCGCGCGGGCTCGATCCGAAGCAGACGCCGCTTGGCAGGATCGCCGAGCCGCCGAACGCCACGATCGAGGCGTCCGCGGTGCTCGCGGACGCATTTGCCTATCTCGAAGAGCACGACTACGAGCGCGTACCGGTCGTCGAGGCCGGCAGGCTGGTCGGTGTGCTCTCGCGGGTGGCCGTTCAGCGGCGCCTGTTCGAGGACGAAGAGGTGCCCGACACCGAAGGTGTCTGATCCCGGTTAGGCCGCGACTTCGACCCGAGAGTTGATCTCCGCGAGGAGCGTCTCGAGCGCCTCGCGGAGACCTTGCCGGACGTCGTCGTCGACGAGCCGACCGTTCTCGTCGAGCTTCTCGTGCGCGTGGCCGACCGACAGCTCAGCTTCGGTGACTCGCGCGCCCATCGCGCTCAGCACCTTGCGGAGCTCCGCGGCTGCCCACACTCCGCCGAATGCTCCAGCGCTGGAGCTGACCACTGCAACGGGCTTGTTGCGGAACACGTTCGTCGCGACGGGCCGCGAGGCCCAGTCGAGCGCGTTCTTGAGGGCGCCCGGAACGGACGAGTTGTACTCGGGTGTGGCAAAGAAAACCGCGTCGACCTCACGCACGAGCTCGCGGAAGGCGGCGACCGTCGTCGGGCCCGGGACGACGTCGTCATCCTGGTCGTAGGGCGGGATCGCCTTCAATCCGTCCCAGAGGATCACGTCGACGCCCTCCGGCGCCTCCTCGCGCGCAGCGCGGAGGAGGGCCGTTGAGTTCGAGTCGGCTCTGAGCGAGCCGCTGATCGCGAGGACGCGCATTGTCTACGCCTCCTGGGCGACCAGGGTGAGATCGGCCTTGAGGGTGACCTCGTTCGCGAGTGCCGGCTCGCCGTTCGGGAGCGGCATGTTCCAGTTGATGTCGAACTTCGTGCGGTCGACGGTGGTCTGCAGCTTCAGCCCGACGCGGGTCGCGCCGAAGTGGTCGACGGTGGGGCCGACGATCGTTCCCGTGAGGACGGCCGGCTGGGTGATGCCCTTGATCGTGATCTCGCCGTCGATCTCGACGGCGTCACCGTCGCGCTTCAGCGTGCCGGAGAAGCCGACCACTGGGTGGCGCTCGGCGTCGAAGAACTCGGGTGAGAGCAGGTGCGCCTGGAGGTTCTCCTCTTTGGTCTGAATGCTCTCGATGCCGGCGGAGCCGACGAGCTTGCCGTCGGTGAGCGTGGCCTCGAAGTCGGTGACCTGGCCACTGAACGTCGCGACCGCATAGGGAACCTCGAAGCCAACGCTGGAGTGGACGGTGTCCGCCTGCCAGGTGCCCGTGGGGACTGCGGTCCCTGTCTGGGTGGTGGTGCTCATTTCTGCTTCCTCCTCTTGATCCTTGATTGCGCAAGCATCTTAGCAAGGAAAGCTTGCGAACGCAAATACCTGATTAGCAGCAGGTATAGGCCCCAGGCGGGGCGTCTCCTTCCGCCGCAGCGGGCAACTCCGCCGCCTCGAGCGCGACACCGTTCAAGAGGTCGCGTTCGGACGGGACGATCCGGTCGAGGCCGAGGTGCGGGAGAACCTCGCGAACGATCAGGACACCGGCCGCGATCACATCGCTGCGATCTGGTTGCAGCAGGCGTTCGCGACGCTCGGCGTCGGTGGAGGTGCGGAGCCAGTCGAGCACCTGGGCGATGCCGGCCACCGTGACGGCGTCCAGCGCAGCGAGTTCGGCAGTTGTCCCGTCGACACCGAGCGCGCGCTCGGCCGCGAGCTCCGGCAGCTGTGAGCGAATCTCCGCGGCGGCCGCGTCCCAGTCGCTGCCGTGGCGCTCGGTCAACCTAACGGAGCCGATGTCTATGCTGGTGCGGAAGCTCCCGGTGATCAGCTCGGTCGAGCCGCCGCCGACATCGAGGATCACCGTGCCGGGATCGAGCGGCCCGACGCCGCGGAGCGTCATCGCAGCTTCCTCGTCGCCGCTGAGCAGCCGCGTTGCGAACCCGTAGGACCATTCGACCTCGCCGAGGAACGCCTCGCCGTTCTCGGCGTCACGGACCGCGCTCGTGGCGACCGCAAGTGTCCGCTCGGCACCGAGCTGTTCGAGCTCGCGGCGATAATCCGCGAGGACGTTCCGCACGCGCGCGACGGGGACGGGGAGGAGGCGGCGCCGTGCGTCCACGCCCTCGCCGAGCCGCGTGATGTGCGTCCTGCGCACCAGTTCGTCGACCCGGCCGTCCTCCACGTCGGCGACCAGCAGGCGGGTTGCGTTCGTGCCGAGGTCGATCGCGCCGACGCGCGTCACTTGCTCGGCACGACTCGGCGAAGCCGGTCGAACTTGGCGCGCACTTCGTCGGCGGCGGCACGCAGCACGGCGAGCTGCGCAAGCGAGGCCTGCAGGTGCTCCGTCGCCTGGCCGAGACGCTCCTGGTTCGTCGCCAATGCCGCGGAATGCTCCTCGGCGGCCGCGGCCGATTGCATGACATCGTCGAGCGCCG
>DATBBH010000128.1:0-1895 GCA_036271075.1 Gaiellaceae bacterium
CTATCCGACTGCAAAGGCGTTCGATGTCGAGCGGTTCAAGGGCGCAACGAGGGAGACGAGCGGCATGGGCTTCAACGGCAAGTTCACGGGCGGCGATCCGCACATGGGTCTTTCCCTCGATCCGGCCGGCCGGCTCTGGGCGGCCTGGACGGGACAGGGACGCGTGCACGTCACCCGCTCGCGCACGCATGCGGCGCACACCGGCGCGCTCGTCTCCGCCGGGCTCCCGGGCACCGCGTACCAGCTCTCGACCCTCGGGCTTCCCGGGAAGGTAGGCGCGGTCGACGTGATTCTCAACACGGGCTCGTCCCTGGTCGAGCAGCGGCTCGAGCCGGGGCTCATCGTGCGTGCCTACCGGCAGGTCAAGAAGGTCGGCAAGCACACGGTGGTGACGCACTTCGTCCAGGCGCTCGACGATCTCACGCCGGTGTCCGCAGCAACGTTCCGGATCGCCGGGCACACATACCACGCGAACACGGCCGGAACGGCCCGTGTCCCCGCAGGTCAAGGCACGGCCACCGCTGCCGGCTACGTCGGCGCCTCCTTCCGCACCCGGTAGGGAGCCCCGCAGACGCGCCGGTACGATGGCTTGGTGGCCGTGACGGCGGGAAAGAAGCTCGACGCACGCGCGCTGCGCGCCGACTTTCCGATCTTCGAGCAGGAGATCAACGGCAAGCCGCTCGCCTACCTCGACTCCGCGAACACGTCGCAGAAGCCGAGGCAGGTTCTCGACGGCATGACGCAGTTCTACGAAACGTCGTACTCGAACGTTCACCGAGCGGTGCACACGCTGGCAGAGCGTGCGACCAGCGGCCTCGAGGGTGCGCGCGAAAAGGTTCGGGCATTTCTCAACGCGCCAGACGTACGCGAAGTGATCTTCGTCCGCAACGCGACCGAGGCGTTGAACCTTGTCGCGTACGCGTGGGGCGGCAACAATCTCGGCCCTGGTGACGCGGTCGTCGTCACCGAGCTCGAGCATCACTCGAACTTTGTCCCCTGGCAGTACATCGCGCAGCGGCAGGGCGCCGAGTTCCTCATGCTCGAAATCGACGAAAACGGAGATCCCAATCTCTCGCAGCTCGACGAGATCGCGCGCGACCACACGGTCAAGGTCGTTGCGACGAATCTCGTCTCGAACTCGCTCGGGACAATCCACGACCTGACGCCGCTCGTCACCTGGGCGCATGAGCAAGGAGCGGTCTTCGTCTGCGACGCGGCGCAGGCGGCACCGCACATGAAGCTCGACGTGCAGGCGCTCGGCGCCGACTTCGTGGCGATCTCGGGCCACAAGATGTGCGGTCCGAGCGGCATCGGCGTCCTCTGGGGACGCGGCGACCTACTCCAGGCGATGGAGCCGTTCCTGCTCGGCGGCCACATGATCAACTCGGTCCGCGTCGACAAGACGACGTGGGGCGAGCTCCCGCACAAGTTCGAAGCCGGAACGTCGCCGATCGCGGAGGCATTCGGCCTTGGCCTCGCGATCGACTACCTGGAGGACATCGGCCTGGACGCGATCGAGGCTCACGAGCACGAGCTCGCCGCCTACGCGCTCGGCTTGCTCGCAGACGTACCGGGCATCAAGCTTTACGGTCCGGGCGCCGAGCGGCGTGCCGGGGTCGTGTCCTTCAACCTCGAAGGGATCCACCCCCACGACGTTGCTCAGATCCTCGACCTGTCGGGCGTCGCGATTCGCGCCGGCCACCATTGCTGCCAGCCGCTGATGCAGAAGCTCGGCGTCGCAGCGACGAACCGCGCGAGCTTCTACCTCTACACGATCCCGGAAGAGATCGATCAGCTCGTCGATGGGCTCTATGCCGTCCGTAAGGTGTTTGCATGAGCGACGCCGGCTTGGAGAGCCTGTACCGCGAGGTCATCCTCGACCACTACAAGAACCC
>DATBBH010000129.1:0-30264 GCA_036271075.1 Gaiellaceae bacterium
GCCTGGACGCGATCGCCTCCCACTTGACGACGTCCAGCCACTTCGAGAGCGGCTGTAGCCCTTCACGGCCGCCGGCCTTCGGCGTCGAGCTGAAGGTCAGCATCATCCCGAGCCGGTCTGTCGGCACGCCGATCTCGATCAGGTCCTCCATGCGCGAACGCATGGTCGCGCGCAGGCGACGGCTGCCGGCCACCGCGCCCTGCTTCGAGATCTGCGGTCCGGAGAAGTAGACCTCGGGGACGATGTCGGCGACCTGGGACGCGGCCTGCCACCAGGCGTCGGAGTCGGCGTCATGCGTGTAGGGACGATTCGAGAGCAGCAGGAACGGCCGCGCGCCACGCTCCGCCAGCCGCTGCAGATAGGCGAGCACGTTCGTGCGGTACTGCGCCGTCGTCACAGTCCACGGCGTCGGCAGCTGCGCACCGAAGAGCTCGTTCTCGGCAATCAAGGGGTGATCGCAGCCGGACGACGAAACGGCCGTGTCGAAGAGCTTGTCCGCGCGAGCCTGGACGAGCGACGGGTCGGCGGGCTGCGACGGCGTCCCGACGCGGTTGCTCAGATAGAGGTCGAAGTAGACAGTCTGGGCGCCCTTGGCGCGCAGCTGCGGCGGGACGATGAAGTTCGACGCCGCACCGACGATGCCGGGCCGCGCGAAGATCGTCGACCAGAACGGAACCATCCCGTCGGCGTAGTCGACCCACAGAGGCTGCGCCTGCGGAAGCCCGCAGGGCAGCGGGATGGGCGCGGCAGGCCCACCGCCCTGCGCGACACCTACGCCGACCGCGAGCAGAGCGAGGCCGAGAACGAGGATCCGTCTCACGCGCACGTTGTAGCTCACGCTCGTTACGGACCTGTGGTCAGAACGCAGCGAGGCCCGGCTTGGCCGGGCCTCGCACACTCGCGACGTGAAATCGTCATGGCGGCCGAAGGCCGCCGGATTTCACGGCGTTTAGTCGTCGAGCGGGCTGTCGACCTCGGGCGTCTCCGTGGCCTCGCCGGCCTCGTGAGACGTCACTTCGTCCGAGCCCGGCTCGCCGCCGAAGCCCAGGTCGAGCCCACCGAAGTCGACCGCGCCGTCCTGGCCGATCTCCTCGAGCGCCTGGAGCAGCGTGTCCCGCTCGTAGGCCTCGCGGACGATCGGCTCGCTCGGCGAGATCTCGATGTTCCGGTACCGCTTCAGGCCGGTGGCCGCCGGGATCAGCTTCCCGATGATCACGTTCTCCTTCAGCCCGAGCAGCCGGTCGATCTTGCCCTCGATCGCGGCGTCCGTCAGCACCTTCGTCGTCTCCTGGAAGGAGGCGGCCGACAGGAACGACTCCGTGGCGAGCGACGCCTTGGTGATGCCGAGGATGAGCGGCTCATGTGTCGCCTTCTCGCCCTTCGCCTTCACCTTGGCGTTCTCGCGCTCGTAGATCGCCCGGTCGACGAGCTGGCCCGGCAGCAGATCGGTGTCGCCGTTCGACTCGACGCGAACCTTCTTCAGCATCTGCCGGACGATCAACTCGATGTGCTTGTCGTGGATCTCGACGCCCTGGCTCTTGTAGACCTTCTGAACCTCGCCCACGAGGTACAGCTCGGTCTCCGTCGAGCCCCGGAGCGCCAGCTTCTCGGCCGGGTTCTGGGAGCCCTCGTTGAGCGGGTCGCCGGGCTCGATGACCTGGCCGTTCGTGACGAGCAGCCGGGTGCGGCGCGGCAGCTGGTACTCGACCGGATCCGCGAGCTCGCCGTCCTTGCCGACCTCAGTCGGGTGGATGGAGATCTTCGGACCGCGTTCCGTCTGCTCGAGCTCGACGCGCCCTCCGAGCTCGGCCAGCACGGCCGCGCCCTTCGGGTTCCGCGCCTCGAAGATCTCGACGACACGCGGCAGGCCGTGCGTGATGTCCGCGCCGGCGACGCCGCCGGTGTGGAATGTCCGCATCGTCAGCTGCGTGCCCGGCTCCCCGATCGACTGCGCGGCGATGATGCCGACCGCGTCGCCGATCTCGCACATCTCGCCCGTTGCCGGGAAGATGCCGTAGCAGGTCTTGCACACCCCGGTCTCGGCGTGGCACTTCAGCACCGAGCGAACGGGGACGAGGAAGTCCTCGCCGAGCTCGACCTCGAGCTCCTCGAGCAGTGCGAGGGTGACGGTGACGCCCCGCTCCACGACGAGCGACTTGCCGGGCTTGCCCGACGCGAGTGGCTTGTACGTGTCGGCAGAGATCACACGGCCGAGCAGCGACTTGTTCAGCCCGTCGCTCGTGCGGATCGGGAGCGCGATGTGGTCATCGGTTCCGCAGTCGTCCTCGCGAACGATCACGTCCTGCGAGACGTCGACGAGCCGCCGCGTCAGGTAGCCCGAGTCCGCGGTGCGGAGCGCGGTGTCGGCGAGACCCTTGCGGGCGCCGTGCGTCGAGATGAAGTACTCGAGCACCGATAGGCCCTCCATGAAGTTGGCCTTGATCGGGCGCTCGATGATCTCGCCCTTCGGATTCGCCATCAGGCCGCGCATGCCGGCGAGCTGGCGGATCTGCTTCATCGAGCCGCGGGCGCCGGAGTTGGCCATCATGAACACCGGGTTCAGCTCGTCGAAGTGATCCTCCATCGCGGAGGCGACTTCGTCCGTGGCTTCGGTCCAGATGTTGACGATCGTCTCGTGGCGCTCGTCTTCGGTGATCAGGCCCATGTCGTACTGGCCGTGCACCTCCTCGACGCGCTTCTCGTAGCCGGCCAGGATCTTTTCCTTGTCCGGCGGGATGACGATGTCGTTCTTGGAGATCGTGACGCCGGCCTTCGTCGCGTACTTGAAGCCGAGTGTCTTGATCGTGTCGAGGACCGGCGCCAGCGTGTGTGCGCCGTAGCGGTCCGAGAGCGACAGCACGTAGCGGTCGGTATCCGCCTTCGCCAGCGTCCTGTTCATGAAGTCGAACTCGAGCTCCTGCTCCGGCGGGAGTAGCTCGTCGAGCGCGCGGTACACGGCCGAGTTGATCAGCACGCGACCGGGCGTCGTCAGGTGGAGCTCCTCGTTGAAGCGGAACTCGATCGGCTCCTGCAGCCCGACGGCCTTCATCTCGAGCGCGACCTCGATCTCGTCCGCCGAGTCGAAGCGGCGCGGATGCGGCTTCAACTTCGCGGACTCGAGCGACGCCAGGTCGAGATTCGAGTACGTCAGGTAGTAGATGCCGAGCACCATGTCCTGCGTCGGCGTCGCAAGCGGGCGACCGCTTGCGGGCGAGAGGATGTTGTTCGAGCTGAGCATCAGGATGCGGGCCTCGGCCTGCGCCTCCGCGCTGAGCGGAAGATGCACGGCCATCTGGTCGCCGTCGAAGTCCGCGTTGAACGCGTGACAGACGAGCGGGTGCACCTGGATCGCCTTGCCCTCGACGAGGATCGGCTCGAAGGCCTGGATGCCGAGACGATGCAGCGTCGGTGCGCGGTTCAGGAGCACCGGATGCTCGGCGATCACCTCTTCGAGGACGTCCCAGACTTCGGGCGTCATCGAGTCGACGTACTTCTTGGCCGCCTTGATGTTCTGGACGGACTTCCGCTCGACGAGCCGGCTCATGATGAACGGCTTGAAGAGCTCGAGCGCCATCAGCTTCGGCAGGCCGCACTGGTGCAGCTTCAGTGTCGGGCCGGCAACGATCACCGAGCGGCCCGAGTAGTCGACGCGCTTGCCGAGCAGGTTCTGGCGGAACCGGCCTTGCTTGCCCTTCAGCATGTCGCTGAGGGACTTCAGCGGGCGGTTGCCCGGGCCGGTGACGGCGCGGCCACGGCGGCCGTTGTCGAACAGTGCGTCGACGGCCTCCTGCAGCATCCGCTTCTCGTTGTTGACGATGATCTCCGGCGCGCCGAGGTCGAGCAGCCGCTTGAGGCGGTTGTTCCGGTTGATGACGCGGCGGTAGAGGTCGTTCAGGTCCGACGTGGCGAAGCGGCCACCGTCGAGCTGCACCATCGGGCGCAGCTCCGGCGGGATGACCGGGATCGCCTCGAGGATCATCCACTCCGGGCGGTTCTGCGACTTGATGAACGCCGAGACCACCTTCAGGCGCTTGATCGCGCGCTGCTGCTTCTGACCCTTGGACGTCTTGATCGTGTCGCGCAGCGTCGCTGCCTCGAGGTTCAGGTCGAGGTCACGGAGCAGGTCGCGGATCGACTCCGCTCCCATGCCGCCGCGGAAGTACACGCCGAACCCGTACGGCGAACCGAAGCGGTCCTTCAGCTCGCGGAACAGCTGCTCGTCGTTGACGACCATCTTCGGCTCGAGGTCGCGGAAGAGCTGCCACGTCTGCTCGAGGCGGCGCACCGAGTCGACGGCGGCCTCGCGCGTGTCCTCACGGCGAGACTCGATGTCGAGGTACATCTCGCGCACCTTCAGCGCCCACTGGATCAGCGAGTCGAGATCCTCTTTGCGGATCTTCCCGTCCGTCCGGAGGCAGAGATCGTTCGTCAGCTCGCGGATGTCCTGGCCCTCTTCCCAGGTGTCCACGACGTCCTTGAGCAGGCCGCTGCCGAGGCCGCGCGCCTTGTCCAGGTTCTTCTGATCGACGCCCGCTGCGATCTGGGCGTCTTCCTCGTTCAGCTCCTCACCGGTGAGCAGGCCGTCCACGATGCGATGGATGTGCTTCGTGATCGCGCCCTTCTTCGCACCGGTCGCCTTCTCGAGCTCCTTCTCGATCGGCAGGATCGCCGCGAGGATCTGCTCGCCGGCGACGCTGACCTGCTCGAGCTCACGCGGGGTGAGCTTGCGGTCGTCGCGGATCGCCGCGTTGCGGACGAGCTCGCGGATCTTCTTCGCGTCCTCGGTCGTGATCTGCGGGACGAGCTCCAGGAAGAGCCCGCCGACGAGCTTGCGCGCCTCCTCGAGCGGCGGGAGCACCTGCTCCTCCGCCCAGGTGGCGAGACCGCGCGTCCAGAAGTCGTCGTCCTCGTCGAAGCCCTTCTCCTTGCCCTCGGCGAAGAACGCACGCCTGCGGGCAAGCCGCTTCTCGAGGTCGGCGAGCTGCTCGTCGCGATCGACGTAGATCTGCTCGGACTCCGACTTGACCTTGTCCTCGAGGCCGTTCAGATCCTTGGCACGCGCCTCGTTGTCGACGTTCGTCACGATCGACGCGGCGAAATAGAGCACCTTCTCGAGCTCGCGCGGCGCGATGTCGAGCAGGTAGCCGATGCGGCTCGGCACGCCCTTGAAGAACCAGATGTGCGAGACCGGCGCGGCGAGGTCGATGTGACCCATGCGCTCGCGGCGCACCTTCTGCCGCGTCACCTCGACGCCGCAGCGCTCGCAGATGATGCCCTTGTAGCGGACGCGCTTGTACTTGCCGCAGTAGCACTCCCAGTCCTTCGTCGGGCCGAAAATGCGCTCGCAGAAGAGACCGTCACGCTCGGGCTTGAGCGTGCGGTAGTTGATCGTCTCCGGCTTGGTGACCTCGCCCGACGACCAGTCGCGGATCTGCTTCGACGACGCGAGACCGATGCGGATCGCGTCGAACTCATTGATGTCGATCAAGTGTTTCTCGCCTACTTTCGCTGTGTCTTTAGGTGCGTGGTCGTCGGTTCTCAGTCTTCGATGTCGATCGGGGCATCGTCGTCGGCTGCGCCCACGGGCTCGGCGTCCTCTTCGTCGTCGACGCTGTCTTCGGCGTCGAGCTCGATCGCGTCGAGATCGACGAGCGACTCGTCCGCGGGGAGCACCAGCTCGCCGTCGGTGTCGACGCGCTCCTGGCCCTCCTCGGACTCCTGCGCCGTGGGCTGCCGCGCGGCGGCCCGCAGCGATCCGGGAGAAAGATCGATCCCGAGCTCCTCCGCGGCGCGGAGCAGCTCGTCGTCCTCCTCGCGAACCTCGACTTCGCCGCCGTCCTCGGAGATCACACCGACGTCGAGCGCCAGCGACTGCATCTCCTTCAGGAGCACCTTGAACGACTCGGGGATCGACGGCTCGGCGATGTTCTCGCCCTTGACGATCGCCTCGTACGCCTTGACGCGCCCGACGGTGTCGTCGGACTTGATGGTGAGCATCTCCTGCAGCGTGTACGCCGCGCCGTACGCCTCGAGCGCCCACACTTCCATCTCGCCGAAGCGCTGGCCGCCGAACTGCGCCTTGCCACCCAGCGGCTGCTGCGTGACGAGCGAGTAGGGGCCGGTCGAACGCGCGTGGATCTTGTCGTCGACGAGGTGGAGCAGCTTGAGGATGTACATGTAGCCGACGGTCACTTCCTGCTCGAACGGCTCGCCGGTGCGACCGCTGAACAGGCGGACCTTCCCCGAGGCCTGGCGGCCGAGCGGAGCGTTCGTGTCCGTCAGGATCTTGATCGGGCTGTCGGGGTTCTGCT
Organism: Gaiellaceae bacterium; assembly: GCA_036271075.1. Classification (GTDB taxonomy): domain Bacteria; phylum Actinomycetota; class Thermoleophilia; order Gaiellales; family Gaiellaceae; genus PALSA-600. Next base: position 6,312 of record DATBBH010000129.1, read on the forward strand.
GCGTCCAGAGGAGCAGCGCGGAGTCGACGTCCTCGACCGTGGCGCCGTCGAAGACCGGCGTGGCGATCGGGGTCGGCTTCGGCCCGTTGATCACGCGTCCGGCGTTGCCGTCCATCGGCTCGATCTCTTCGCTCGCGAAGACGCCGTGCGCCGCCGACCAGCCGAGATGCGTCTCGAGGATCTGGCCGATGTTCATGCGGCTCGGCACACCGAGCGGATTGAGCAGGATGTCGACGGGGCGGCCGTCCTCGAGGAACGGCATGTCCGCCTCGGGGACGATCTTCGAGATGACGCCCTTGTTGCCGTGGCGCCCGGCGAGCTTGTCGCCCTCGGAGATCTTGCGCTTCTTCGCGACGTAGACACGCACCAGCTCGTTGACGCCTGGGCTGAGGTCGTCGCCGTTGTCGCGCGAGAACGTCTTGACGTCGATGACGACGCCGCCCTCGCCGTGCGGGACCTTCAGCGACGTGTCGCGGACCTCGCGCGCCTTCTCCTTGAAGATGGCGCGGATCAACTTCTCTTCCGCGGTCAGCTCGGTCTCGCCCTTCGGCGTGACCTTGCCGACGAGCAGGTCGCCCGAGCCGACCTCGGCGCCGACGCGGACGATGCCGCGGTCGTCGAGGTTGCGGAGCGACTCCTCCGAGCGGTTCGGGATGTCGCGTGTGATCTCCTCGTCGCCGAGCTTCGTCGAGCGAGCGTCGATCTCGTACTCGTGGATGTGGATCGAGGTGAGCACCTCGTCCTTGACAAGCCGCTCGGAGAGCACGATCGCGTCCTCGAAGTTGTAGCCCTCGAACGGCATGAACGCGACGAGCAGGTTCGCACCGAGTGCGAGCTCGCCGTGATCGGTGGACGAGCCGTCCGCCAGCACCGCGCCGGCGACGACCTTGTCGCCCTGGCGCACGATCGGCCGGTGGTGGATCAGCGTCCCCTGGTTCGAGCGCATGAACTTCGTCAGCTCGTACTCGTCGCGCGTGCCGCGGCCCTCGACGACGACACGTGTGGCGTCGAGCTCGATCACCGTGCCCGCGTTCTTCGCGACGACGACGTCGCCGGAATCGACGGCTGCCCTGTACTCCACGCCGGTGCCGACGAGCGGCGCCTGCGGGATCATCAGCGGCACGGCCTGCCTCTGCATGTTCGCGCCCATCAGCGCGCGGTTCGCGTCGTTGTGCTCGAGGAACGGGATCATCGCGGTTGCGACCGACACGATCTGCGCCGGTGCGACGTCCATGAAGTCGATGTCCTTGGCGGCGGCGATCACTGCCTCGCCCTCGGCCGAGCGGCAGAGCACCTGCTCGTGCTCGAATTTGCCGCTCCTGTCGACCCGCTCCGAGGCCTGCGCGATCGTGTACTGCGCCTCCTCGGCTGCGTCGAGATAGAAGATCTCGTCCGTCACCTTGCCGCCCGTCACCTTCCGGTACGGCGTCTGGATGAAGCCGAACTGGGAGACCGTGGCCATCGAGGCAAGCGAGCCGATCAGGCCGATGTTCGGGCCTTCCGGCGTCTCGATCGGGCACATGCGCCCGTAGTGCGTCGGGTGGACGTCGCGCACCTCGATCGGCGCGCGCTCACGGGTCAAGCCGCCAGCACCCAGGGCGCTCAGGCGGCGGCGGTGCGTGAGGCCGTCCAACGAGTTCGTCTGCTGCATGAACTGAGACAGCTGCGACGAACCGAAGAACTCCTTCAGCGCCGCGACGACCGGGCGGATGTTGATGATCGTCTGCGGCGTGATCGTGTCGACGTCCTCCGTCGTCATCCGCTCACGGACGACACGCTCCATGCGGTAGAGACCCACGCGGAACGCCTCCTGAATCAGCTCGCCGGTCGTGCGGAGGCGACGGTTGCCGAAGTGCTCGTACTCGTCGAGCTCCTGGCGGATCGGATCGCGGTTCATGCTGATCCCGTCGGCTGCGTAGTCCTTCGACTCGTCGTTCAGGCCGATCGCGTGCGGCATGGCAACGAGCTTCTGAACGAGCGCGATGATGTCCTGAGTCGTCAAGACACGCGTGTCGTCCGGCACGTCGACGCCGAGCCGCTGGTTCAGCTTGTAACGGCCGACCTTGGTCAGGTCGTAGCGCTTCGGATCGAAGAACAGCGACTTCAGCAGGTTCCGGGCGTTGTCGAGCGTCGGCGGCTCGCCGGGGCGCTGCTTCTTGAAGACCTCGATCAGCGCCTCTTCCTCGCGCGTGGTTGCATCCTTGTCGAGCGTCTTCTCGATGAAGTGCGAGTTGTCGAAGAGCTTGAGGATCGCGTCGTTCGTCGATGTGTCGAGCTTGAAGCCCGTCGTCGGATCCTCGGCCGGCAGGGCACGAAGCAGGGTCGTGATCGGCAGCTTGCGCTTCCGGTCGATGCGGGCGTAGACGACGCCCTTCTTGTCGATCTCGAGCTCGAGCCACGAGCCGCGGCTCGGCATCAGGTTCGCGGTGAAGACCTGCTTCGTCGCGTCCTTCGGCTCCATCAGGTAGGCGCCCGGCGACCGGACGAGCTGCGTGACGATCACGCGCTCGGTGCCGTTGATGATGAACGTCCCCCAGTCGGTCATCATCGGGAAGTCCCCCATGAAGACCGTCTGCTCGCGAATCTCGCCCGTCTCCGTGTTCACGAAGCGGACCGTCATCGAGAGCGGCGCCTGGTAGGTGAGGTCTTTCTCGCGGCACTCCTGGATGGAGAACTGCGGCTCCCCGAAGCGGTACTCACCGAACTCCACCGCCAGCGTGCCGGTGTAGTCCTGGATGGGTGAAATATCGTCGATCGTCTCCCGGAGGCCTTCGCTGAGGAACCAGTCGAAGGACTCGCGCTGGATGTCGATCAGGTTGGGGAGGTCGAGAACGTGCTTGAGGCGGGAAAAGGAATGGCGCGCGCGTGGCGCTGTGACCGTCTTGGCCAAGTAGAACAGCCTCCCTTACTGGCTATGAGGTGAGGGGCGAAGCAGAGATGAAAAAGGGTGAAGAAGGCGTGCGAAAGTGGACGTGTCCGGACGTCGGCGCAACCCCCCACGATAGCGGAGGCGTCTCTCCAGCCGTAAGCGCGCGGCGAGGGACCCGCTGGGCCAACTGGAGGAAATGTAGCAGAAAGGGTGTCTGACACCGGGAAACCCGGTGTCAGACACCAGTTCGAGCCCCGTTACTTGATCTCGACGGAGGCGCCTGCCTCCTCGAGCTGGGCCTTGACCTGATCGGCCTCTTCCTGGTTCACGCCCTCCTTGACCGGCTGGGGAGCCGAGTCGACGAGGTCCTTGGCCTCCTTGAGGCCGAGACCGGTGACCGCGCGCACGACCTTGATCACCTGGATCTTCTGCTGGCCCGCCCCGGTGAGGACCACGTCGAACGCGGTCTTCTCCTCCGCGGCGGCCTCGCCGCCGCCGGCGGCTCCGCCGGCTGCCGCGACTGCGACCGGAGCGGCGGCGGTGATGCCCCACTCCTCTTCGATCTTGTTCTTGAGCTCGACCAGCTCGAGCACTGTCATGCTCCCGAGCTGCTCGAACACCGTGTCAACTGCTGCCATCTTCGTCAGCCTCCTGAGGTTCCGTCGGTTCTTCAGACTCTTGAGTTTCCGTTTCTCCCTGCGCGTGCAACTGCTCGATCCGGGCGTCGATCAGCCCGTAGAGGTTCTGCAGCGGCGCGTTCACAAGCGCGGCAATCGCGGAGAGCGGCGCAACGATCGCGCCGAGCACCTGGCCACGCAGCACATCGAGCGGCGGCAGCTTCGCGAGCTCCTCGACGCTCGATGCAGAGATCTCGTTGCCGGACATGATGCCGCCACGGATCTCGAGGACCTTCGTCTCGCGTGCTGAATCGGCGAGCGCCTTGGCCACGGCAACCATGTCACCGTCGGCCTCGATGAAGGCGATCGCCGACGGGCCCTCCAGGAGCGCCAGCAGCGCATCCGTGCCGGCGGCCTGCGCCGCGCGGCGGGTGAGGGTGTTCTTGACGACCGACAGCTTCGCCCCGTGCTCGAGCAACCGCCCGCGCAGGGCGTCGATCTGGGGCATCGTCAGGCCGCGGTAGTCCGCGACGAAGAGCGTCTCCGCGTTGCGGAGCTTCTCCGTCAACTCGGCGACGACACGTTCCTTGTCCTCTTTTTGCATTTCACCTCCTCTTTCATGCGACGAGCCCGCTGGACGGCGGGCTCGCGAGGAGGATGAAGCTGAATCTCCCAGGAGGCCGCCTCGGGAGGGCCTCTGCCCGCGAGCGGGCTGCCTCCTGTCTGTGGCGACGGGCTTTGTTACCTAGGCCGTAGCTTGCACGGCCTCCTGCGTTTGCGCACCATCAAGCTCTTCCACGATCGCCCTGGTCCTCGTCGGGTCGACGTGGATCCCTGGGCCCATCGTGGAGGCGAGCGTGATCTTCTTGATGTACCTGCCCTTGGCGACCGCCGGCTTCGCGCGCACGATCTCGTCGATCAGGGCCGCGTAGTTCTCGACCAGCGCCCGCTCGTCGAAGGAACGCTTGCCGATCGGGATGTGCACGTTGGCGCCGCGGTCGGTGCGGTACTCGAGCTTGCCTGCCTTCGCGTCCTTGACGGCCTTCGCCACGTCGAAGGTGACGGTGCCCGTCTTCGGGTTCGGCATCAGGCCGCGCGGGCCGAGCACACGGCCGAGGCGCCCGACGTTACCCATCTGGTCCGGCGTCGCGATGGCGACGTCGAAGTCTGTGAAGCCCTCTTCGATCCGCTTGGCGAGGTCGGCCGAGCCCACGACGTCGGCGCCCGCCTCCTCCGCCTCGCGGGCCTTGTCGCCCTCGGCGAAGACGGCGACGCGCTGCTCGCGGCCGGTGCCGTGCGGCAGCATCATCGTGCCGCGCAGCTGCTCTTCCGCATGGCGCACGTTGAGGCCGAGGTTCAGGTGCACCTCGATCGTCTCGTCGAACTTGGCAGCCGGCTGCTCCTTGAGCAACCGAACCGCCTCGACGGGCGTGTACATCTGCTCGCGGTCGATGTCGCCCCGCGATTGGCGATACCGCTTCCCGTGCTGAGCCATTAGGCCTCCACCTCCACGCCCATGCTGCGGGCCGTCCCGGCGATCACGAGCATCGCCTGCTCGACGTCACGCGCGTTCAGATCCTGCATCTTCGTCTCCGCGATCGAGCGGAGCTGAGCCTTGGTGAGCCGGCCGACCTTCGTCCGGTTCGGCTCGGCCGAGCCCTTTTCCAGCCGGAGAGCCTCCTTGATCAGAACCGCCGCCGGCGGCGTCTTCGTGATGAAGTCGAAGCTCCGGTCCTCGTAGACCGTGATCTCGACCGGGATGATGCGGCCGTTCTCCTGCGCGGTCTGCGCATTGAACGCCTTGCAGAACTCCATGATGTTGACGCCGTGCTGGCCGAGCGCAGGGCCGACCGGCGGTGCAGGGTTCGCCTGACCACCGGGGATCTGCAGCTTGATCAGCGTGAGAACTTTCTTCGCCATAACGTCCTTTAGTCGAGCTTCTTGACCTGGTCGAAGCCGAGCTCGACCGGAACCTGGCGCTCAAAGATGTCCACCAGGACCTTGAGCTTCTGCTGATCGGGGTTGACGTCGACGATCTCGCCGTCGAAGTCCGAGAGCGGGCCCGACGTCACCTTGACCGATTCCCCGAGCGAGTACTCGATCGTGGTGCGCGCGCGGTCGCCGCCGGCGTTCGCGCCGGTCTTGAGGATGCGGTCGACCTCAGGCTGCGACAGCGGCACGGGCTTGGAGCCGGCGCCGACGAAGCCGGTCACGCCCGGGGTGTTCTTCACGACCGTCCATGCATCGTCGTTCAGATCCATGTTCACGAGCACGTAGCCGGGCAGCACACGCTTCTCGGCTTGCACCTTCTGGCCGTCCTTGGTCTCGATCACCTGCTCGGTCGGAACGACGACGCGGCGGAAGCGCACGCGCTGCCCCATCGACTCGATGCGGTGCTCGAGATTGGCCTTGACCTTGTTCTCATGGCCGGAATAGGTGTTGACGACGTACCAGCGAAACATTGGGTTCCTTACTGACCGAGGAAGAGTTTGGACACGACTTGCTTCCAGATCTGGTCGTTGATGTAGAGGTAGCTGCCGACGACGACGCACGCGACGAGCACCACGACCGTGCCCTGGATCACCTGGTTCTGACCGGGCCACTCCACCTTCTTGAGCTCCGCCCACGATTCGGCGATGAAGTTCGACCGCCGGCGTTCGTCCGCGGGGCCGGGAGGATGGGGCTGCTGGCGTGGCGCCGTCGCCATGGCGTCCCTAGCGGGTCTCCCGGTGCGGGGTGTGCGACCCGCACCAACGGCAGTACTTCCGGAACTCGACGCGGTCCGGCGTGTTCCGCTTGGACTTCATGGTCTGATAGTTCCGCCGCTTGCACTCGGTGCACGCGAGGGTGATCGCAACTCTGACTCCGGTCTTGGCCATGTCTCTTCTCTAAGAGTGAAAATGGGACGACCCGGGCACGCTGACGCACCGCCCTGGGGCCGCAGCAGTGTAGCGGGACCCGGGCGTGAAGCGTGAACCTTCAGGGCAATCGTCCTCACGCCTGATTCGAACCTGGTTCGTGTCTGACGCGGTCTAAGGCCACCGAATCTGATTCGGCGCAGCCGAACCAGATTCACGAGTTTCGAGCTGCCGCGGCCTCCGAGAAACTCGCGAATCAGATTCAGAGAACGAATCTGGTTCGTCTTGGTTCAGGGTGCAGTCCCAAACACTGGCGCAGGTGAGCTGCTCCGTTGTCGCCACTGCGTTTGACATCTGATACGAGCACGATAGGGTCGCGTGCTCAGCGGGTTGAGTCGCGCAACATCGCCTCTCTGGCAGGCACCTTCTGGCCTCTGCGACGCCGAGCCCTCTTTCCTCGCTGCGATAGCAGCCCTGCTCCAACCGAAGCGGGGAAATCGGATCCGGAGGGAGACCGCCGTGGATCTCGCGTCACTCAACGACCAAACCGTCAACCGAAAGACTGCAATCGGCGGGGGACTGGTCGCCATTGCTGCCCTGGCATTGCCCGGACAGGTCCGAGCACAAGCGAAGACTCAGCCGGACGACTCTTTCGTGCTGCTTCTGAAGGGTCTCTACCAGCCCGTAACGCAGGGGCCAAACCTCGGCCTTTCGAAGGTAGACCTGAACGACGGGTCGTACTCAACCACGAGGATCTACCCGGTTGACGGAACTCCGGGTCACACCGACGCCGCCAAGACGATCGGCGACTTCTACGTGCAGTTCAACGGGGACCTGTGCGCCTATCACGTCCCTGGAGGCTCGTTTTCGATGCGCTTCACCGGCGAACAGGACCTCGTCTTCGTCGACGACGGTCAGGGTGGACAGTTCATGGAAGGAACCGCCGAACTGACGATCCTGGAGGGAACCGGGATTTACAAACCGTTCGCCGGTGGCCGCAACCACATGGTCGACAAGCTGCACTTCCTCGCTCCTGGCGACGGTTCCGGCGGCGCCGACGAGTACTGCTTCTGCTTCATCAGCCGGGAATGAACAACACCGTGCACGCCTGAACAGCGCGCCCCATTCTCAACACGAGGCACGAGGTCGCTCCTCCTCCGGCCCTACTTCTTGCGCTCGTGAATTCGCAGCACGGCTGCCTCAGCCACGGCGGGCATCGCGTGCTCCGGGAACGCGAAGGTCGAACTGACATTGATCTCACAGAGCACGTACGTGTCGTCGCCGTCCTTCGTCTTCGGCCCGTAGAGAAAGTCGGCGTCCCAAATCACCGGAAGCGAGTACGTGTCGAGGCCCAGGATCAGCTGCATCTCGGGCACCCACTCCGATTCCAGGCGCGTGCGCAGGTCAGAGTAGGCGGCCTCGCTCGCAAGCTCGAAGGTCTTTGATGCTGGCACGCGGGCGGCGTCGGCAGGTGGCAGCAACCCTCGCGGGTATTGATGGGCGAAGCCGACCACCTCGTCGTGAGACATGTAGGCCCGGATCATCCCTTCAGCGAGTCGGGGCTGGAAAGGCTGCTCGACCATCAGCCCAGTGCCTGCGAAGTACGGGTCGCATCGAGTTAGGAACTCCTCCAGTGTCAGCCGCTCTGGAACGCTCTCCCTCGTTGCGTGCTGTACGCGCACCGACGCCGAGCCGTCCGCCTCGACCTTCCAAACGCCGTTGCCGCCCATCCCACGATGCTGCTTGAGCACGAGCGGGCCACGCTCGGAAAGGCGACCAGGCAACGCCGCGCGGAGTTCCTCAGCCGTCCGATACAGCTTCGTGTCCGTGCTCCACGTCATGCTCGCGGTGTCCACGAGCACCTCCTTCGTACCCATCCGCAGGATCACGTCCGGGTGTGCGCTGACCCACACACCTGCCTCGGCCACCTCGCGCAGAAGAGGGTCGAGGTTCGAGCGATCGAGTCCATGCTCGATCGGGTTCACCCACACGAGCACGCCGTCGAGGCCAAGCAGCTTACTTCGTGACTGGTCGACCCTGTCGTCGGAGTAGATGACGGGTTCGGCGCGAACATCGAGTGGGGTGAACGCAGCGAACATCTCGCGCAACTTGCACGTCTGAATGATCGAGATATCGGGCTGAGGCGGATCCCATTCGGCCCGCCAGAGAAGACCGACTCGCATCAGTCGAGTCTACGACTGCTCGCTACTCTCGACGCTGTGGCTGAGGCAACGCACCGGCACGGAATCCGCGTCCACCGTCACCCCTACGCCGCGCCGCACCGACACATCGTCTTGCCGCTTCTCTCGCGCCCTGTCGAGGCGCACGAGCATCCTCACGACCACGACCACGACCACGAGCACGGCGAGCCCGGGCACTCGCACGGACTTGTAGACCGCTCCATTGTCCGCTCACGCGAGGGCGTCAAGGTCGTCTCGATCAGCCTCGCCGTTCTCGGAATTGCGGCTGCCGCTCAGACTGTCGTGTTCGTGCTCTCGGGTTCGGTCGCGCTACTCGCTGATCTGATCCACAACTACGGCGATGCGCTGACGGCTGTGCCCCTCGGCATCGCGTTTTTCCTCAGGTCGTTCCGGGGCGAGAAGCTCGCTGGCCTCGCGGTTGTGCTGGCGATCTTCGTCAGCGCGTGTGTCGCTCTGTACCAGACGATCATGCGCTTCAGCCATCCGCAGCACCTCACGCATTTGTGGGTGCTCGCCGCCGCCGGAGTGATCGGCTTCATCGGCAACGAGGTGGCCGCTCAAGTTCGGCTGCGGGCCGGGACGCGGTTGTCGAGTCCGGCGCTGGTCGCTGACGGTAACCACGCTCGGATCGATGGATTCGTTTCGCTCGGTGTCGTCGCAAGCGCGGCGGTCGTCGCGCTTGGCACGCAAATCGCAGATCCGATCATCGGTCTCGTCATCACGCTGGTCATCCTCAAGATCACGTGGGACTCCTGGCGCACCGTCTCGACCACGGACCCGGGCGAGATGATCGACCATCCTCACGAGCACTGAGGAGTCGGACGGGTTCGGCGACCACCAGGCTGGCGATCAGGAGTCTCGTGTTCGCCCCGCTCGAAGGCCCCGGCAACGGGGCTTTGAGTAGGGCGGTCAGTAGCGGCGGGTGGGCTCGAACCACCGACCTTCGGGTTATGAGTCCGACGCTCTAACCAGCTGAGCTACGCCGCCATGGCGCGCCATTTTACCAACGTCCTGTGCGACCCCTACTCTGACTCGCGCGATGACCGAGCAGGAAAACTGCTGGCGCTGCCCGACGCCGATGGAATGGCGGCACGGAACCTGGCAGTGCCCCCGCTGTGCCTTCAAACTGGGCTGCTGCGAGGGCGACCCACAGACGCCCTGCGATGCTCTGCTCCCGCAATCGCCGAGCATCGGTCGTAACTGACACAGAGCTCGCATGGGGACCTACTCACGCAAGACAGCAACCTGGTTCCGGCTGCGCCGCAACCAGGTTCCATAGGTCGCGGAGCGCGCGGGCGACCGCCTGCGTACGCGTGTCGGCATCGAGCTTGTCCATCGCCTTGCGCACATGCGTGCGAACCGTCTCGGCCGAGATGAAGAGCTTCTTGCCGATCTCGTCGTTCGAAAGACCATCCGCGAGAAGGCGGAGAACGTCGGCGCTCCCGATGCGTAAACGCCGCCTGAGGAGCTCACGGCTCACCATTCTGCTCGAAGGGGATCCCCGATCGGGGGGATGGGGATACCAGTTTCCCGGCCCGATGCCAATAGTTGATGTGTCAGATCCGAGCCGATTCGGCATCGACCCCTCACATCTTGCGGGCACCCAACGCGAAACTCACCGCACGCGAGCTCGACGTACTGCGCCTCCTCGCAGAGGGGCTCCAGCACGAGGAAATCGGCCGCCGCCTGGGAATCAGCTCTGAGACCGTGCGTACACACCTTCGCAAGGCGTCGGACCGCCTGGGCGCGTCGACCCGCACGCAGGTGGTTGCGACGGCGCTGCGCTTGGGGATCATCACGTGAGCACGCCGCTCGAACGCGAGCTCGAGGTCGCCTCGTTGAACGGCGAGGTCGAGGCCGTGATGGCGGGCATCGTCACGCGACTGATGGAGTTCGATGGGGCGGACGGCGCGTCGCTCTCGACGATGGACAACGAGTTCGCGTACTTCAAGGTGTGCGAGGGAGCCGACTTGGAGCTCCAGGGCAAGACGCTGCCGCTCACCGCGACGCTGGGCTACGAATGCCTGCTGCGGCGCGACGTCACTGTCCTTCGCACGACCACCGGCCCCGAGGTCACGCGCTGCCTGACCCCGGGCGCCGGCGCGATCGCTCTCGCCCCGATCGAATATGACGGCGCCATCCGCGGCGTCCTTGGGGTTCGCAGCGCCGACACTGAAGCGTTCGACGGCGACGAGGTTGAGACGTTGCGCCTGCTGACCCGCGCTGCCTCGATCGCACTACGAAACGCGGAGCTCGTGGAACGGCTGCTGCAGAGCGAGCGCCAGTACCGCGGGCTGCACGAACAGGCTGCTGACGCCATGCTCGTCAGCGACCACGACGGCAATCTGATCGATGCAAACGAGGCTGCGGCCGCGCTGCTCTCGTACTCGGTCGAGGAGCTGCGCGGCATGCACGCGCACCAACTGATCGACCCGGCGAGCTTCGATGACTTCCGCGCACGGCGCGAACAGCTGCTCCAGCTCGGCGAGGTCCGCGGCGAACGAGCCCATCGCCGCAAGGATGGGACGACGCTCGAGACCGAGTTCTCGAGCAGGTTGCTCGATGACGGGCGGATTCACACCACGCTGCGAGACGTCAGCCAGCGAAAACGGAACGAAGAGCGACTTCGGTCGAGCGTCGGGCGACTGCACGAGATCATCCAGACGCAACAAGAGATCTCGTCACTCGAGCTCGATCCCGAAGCCATCACCGCAGCGATCGTCGAACGGGCGCAGCGTCTCGCCGGCGCCGACGGTGCAGCGGTGCAGTGGTTCGACGAAGGCTCCGAGTTGGTCATCGCCTACGGCTCCGGGATCGCGGCACCACATGTCGGGAGCCGCATGGACGCCGATGCAACCCTCGCGGGTCTCGCAGCCCGTGCCGGCGAGCCGATGTACGCGACCGACGCGCAGAACGACCCGCGGACGAACCAGGAAGTGGCCCGCCGGATGGGCTTGCGGTCCCTGATCTGCGCACCGCTGTACCGCGAGGCACGCGTGGTTGGGCTGTTGTCGATTCTCGCCCTCGAGGCCGATGCGTTCGACGAGGTCGCCCTCGAGACCACCCGGCTGATGGCCGAGTTCGTGAGCAGCGCAATGCGCAACTCGAACGAGCTCGAGACCCGGCGGAAGCTCCTCGAAGAGCTGCAGGAGAGCGAGGCCGCGAGAAAGGAGGCGAACCTCCTCTTCGAGGCGATCTTCGAGCGCTCTGTCGTCCCGAAGCTGATCACGGACGACGAGCGGCGCATCGTCGAGCTCAACGACTCGGCCGCCCAGCTGCTGGGCGTGTCGCGTGATGGGGCGATGCGGCTCAACATCGACGAGCTGCTTCCGAACGAGCCGGTTGCAGATCTGTGGTCCGGCTTCCTGGAGGCGGGCGCCCTCGAGGCGGAGGTGACACTCCAGCGTCCCGACGGCGCGGCGCGGCGCATCGCGTTCACCGCCACCGCGAACGTCAGACCCGGCCGGCACATCGCGGTCGTCCGTGACCTGTCGCGCCAGAAGGAGCTCGAGGTGCAATTGCGGCAGGCCCAGAAGATGGAGGCTGTCGGCCGCCTCGCCGGCGGCATCGCGCACGACTTCAACAACCTGCTTACCGCCATCGCCGGCTACAGCGAGTTCCTCGTCGAGGGCGTTACGGACCCTCGCCTCCGCCGTCATGCCGAGGAGATCAAGAAAGCCTCCGAGCGCGCCGCCGCGCTGACAGGGCAGCTGCTGGCGTTCAGCCGCCGCCAGGTTCTGCAGCCGCGCGTGCTCGACCTGAACTCCATCGTCTCCGACATGGACATGATGCTGCGCCGCCTGATCGGTGAGGACGTCGAGCTCCTGACGAGGCTCGCACCCGAGCTCGAAGCGATCCGCGCCGATCCGACCCAGCTCGAGCAGGTGATCGTCAACCTCGCCGTGAACGCCCGCGACGCGATGCCGGGCGGCGGCTCGGTGACGATCGAGACGGCGAACATCGTCATCGACGACCGCACCGCCGTCGAGCTCCGCTTGACGGACACGGGCATCGGCATGACCGACGCGGAGCGCCAGCAGCTGTTCGAGCCCTTCTTCACGACGAAGGCAGGCGGTACCGGCCTCGGCCTGGCGACCGTGCACGGCATCGTCGAGCAGAGCGGCGGCACGATCGAGGTGGCGTCGGAGCCCGGCCTGGGTTCGTCGTTCAGCATTCTGTTCCCGTGCATCGAAGCGGTCGTCGAGGAGCCGGCGGCGGCGGCCGCCGGTGTCAAACCGCGCCCGGGCGACGAGACCGTCCTCCTCGTCGAGGACGAGGCGGTCGTCCGCCAACTCGTAGCGGAGATCCTGGAGACGAGCGGTTACACCGTCCTGCAGGCCGCCGACGGGCCGTCAGCGCTCGAACTGGCGCGCCGCCACTCGGGCGCGATCAGCCTGCTCGTCACCGATGTCGTCATGCCGGGCATGAGCGGTCCGGAGGTCGCGCAATCGGTCGCCTCGATGCGGCCGGGCACGTTCGTCCTCTACATGTCCGGCTACACCGACTCTCAGATCGGGCACCACGGCGTGCTCGAGCCGGGGATCGCGTTCCTGCAGAAGCCGTTCAGCACCGACGACTTGACCCGTAAGGTGCGCGCGCTGCTCGACAAGACCGCGGTCGCAGTCGACTAACAGACGGTTCGAATCGCTTGAGACATGAACCTGGTTCCCTCCGGGAAACCAGGTTCAATCCTCGCTCGTGATCCCGCCGCTCCTTCGCCGCAACCGCAACTTCCGCAACTACTTCATCGGCCAGTCGGTGTCGCTGCTCGGCGACCAGATCACGCTGATCGCCCTGCCGTTGACCGCCGTGCTCGCGCTGCACGCCTCGCCTGCGCAGATGGGCGCGCTCACGACCGTCGCGCTCGTCCCGAACCTCATCTTCTCCTTGCACGCGGGCAGTTGGGTCGATCGACGCGGCGGCCGGCGCCAGGTGATGCTCGTGACCGACGTCGGTCGCGGCCTACTGATCGGCACGATCCCGGTGGCGTACGCGATCGGCCACCTGTCCTGGGCGCAGCTGTACATCGTCGCCTTCGGCTCGGGTGTGCTGGCGGTCTTCTTCTACGTCGCCTACGGCGGCTTCTTCCAGACGATCGTCGAGCGTGAGGACTACGTCGCAGCGAACTCGTTGACCCACGGGAGCCGCGCCTTCTCGTTCCTCGCCGGCACGAGTATCGGCGGCATCCTCGTGCAGCTCTTTCGCGGGCCGTACGCACTCGGAATCGACGCGGTGTCGTACCTCTGGTCCGCTCTCTTCCTCGGACGGATCGACGCACCCGACCCGCCCGCAGACCCACAGCACGGGGGCGGCGTCCTTGCCGGGGCGGGCTGGATTCGGGGCAACGCCATCATCCGCGCCGAGCTGCTGGGCATCGCGACCCTCAACTTCTTCAACTTCATCTTCTTCGCGTTGTTCCTCCTTTATGCGACGCGTTCGCTCCACGTCAATCCGGCGGCGCTCGGGCTGGTGCTCGGCTGCGCCTCGGTCGGGACCTTGATCGGCTCGTTCGTGACCGGCCGCATCTCGCGCCGGCTCGGGGTCGGCCCGGCGTTCCTGATCGGCTGCTTCCTCTTCCCCGCGCCGCTCATTCTCGTACCGGCCGCGGGCGGCCCGCACTGGCTCGTGCTCACCTGTTTGTTCGCGGCCGAGTTCCTCTCGGGCTTCGGACTGATGCTGCTCGACATCCTCGCCGGCGCGATCATGGCCGGGATCATCCCGGGGACGCTACGCTCGCGCGTTTCCGGCGCATTCATGGTCGTGAACAACGGCGTGCGCCCGGTCGGAACGACTGTCGGCGGCGTGCTTGGCACTGCGATCGGCTTGCGGCCGACGTTGTGGATCGCGACGGTCGGCGCGCTGTCCGGGCTGGTGTTCCTCGTGCCGTCGCCGATCCGTACGCTGCGAGACGTTCCCGAGGAGGCGCCCGAATGACGAATCCCATCGAACTGTTCCACGAGTGGGTCGACGGTGACCAGATGGCGATCGCGACTGCGACGCCCGACGGACGGCCCTCGGTGCGCATGTTGCTGCTGAAGAGCGCGGACGAGCGCGGCTTCACGTTCTTCACGGGCTACGCCTCCCGCAAGGGACGCGAGCTCGACGCGAACCCCCGCGCAGCGCTCCTCTTCCACCGGCCCGGGATCCAGGTGCGCGTCGAAGGCCGCGTCGAGCGCCTGGCGGACGCGGAATCGGACGCCTACTGGAGGACTCGGCCGGCGGCGTCGCGGCGGAGCGCCGCCGCCTCCGACCAGTCGGAGCCGATTGGCTCCCGCGAGCAGCTCGAGGCGGCCGTGGCCGCACAGCCCCCGGAACCGCCTCGGCCGGAACGCTGGGGCGGCTACCGCCTTGTCCCGGACACGTTCGAGTTCTGGCGGCATCGCGATGATCGACTGCATGAACGTCACCTCTATAGGGCATGCGACGACGGATGGGAGTCGCTACTCCTTCAACCGTGAAGCTGCTCGCCGCCGCCGCGATCGCCGTCGTGCTGAGCGGATCGACCGCCGCTCCGTCGCCGAAGCTCGGCGGCTGCCCCGTGTTCCCCGCCTCGAGCGTGTGGAACCAGCCGGTGGACAAGCTGCCCGTCGCGGCGGACTCGGACACGCTGATCCGCTCGATCGGGCTGGACGCGGGCGTGCACGCGGACTTCGGCAACGGTCTCTACGACGGCTCACGGATCGGGATTCCTTTTGTCATCGTGCACGGCACCAAGACGCCCAAATCGCGGGTGACCTTCGATTACGCGGACGAGAGCGACGAGGCGCCCTACCCGATCCCCGCCGGTGTGCCGATCGAGGGTGCGCCCGCGCATGCAAACGAAGGCGACCGTCACGCGCTGATCGTCGACCGTGACTCGTGCAAGCTCTACGAGTTGTACGCGCTACGCCGGCAGGGCTCGCACTGGGCGGCGGGATCCGGCGCGATCTGGAACCTCCGGACAAACACGCTCCGCCCTGTCGCGTGGACGTCCGCCGACGCAGCGGGGCTGCCGATCCTCCCGGGCCTCGCACGCTGGGACGGGGACGCGTCGACGGGCCGCATCGACCACGCGCTGAGGTTCACGGTGCAGCGGACACGCCGCGCCTACATCTATCCGGCGCGCCACTACGCGAGTGACTCGACCGACCCGTCGCTGCCGCCGATGGGGCTACGCGTCCGGCTGAAGGCAAGCATCGACATCAGCAGGCTGCCACCCCAGGCCCGAATCGTCGCGCAGGCGATGAAGACGTACGGGTTGATCCTGGCCGACAACGGCTCGAACTGGTATGTGTCGGGCGCGCCGAGCCCGCACTGGTCGAACGATCAGCTACACGCGCTCGGGAGCCTGACGGGGGTC
The DNA here is from genome assembly GCA_036271075.1 of Gaiellaceae bacterium. Taxonomy (GTDB): domain Bacteria; phylum Actinomycetota; class Thermoleophilia; order Gaiellales; family Gaiellaceae; genus PALSA-600. The sequence continues at coordinate 22,196 of DATBBH010000129.1, forward strand.
GACTTCGAGGTGGTCGACACCTCCGAGCTGCGGCCGTAGCGACACGTTGAAGGTCGTGCCGGTGGGACCGCTCTCGACCCGAACGTCACCGCCCATCGCGGTTGCGAGCTGCTTGACAATCGCAAGCCCGAGCCCGCTGCCGACGGGACGGTCCTTGCCGACCTTGTCGTAGAGGTAGAACCGCTCGAACGCGTGGGCGACGTCGGCGGCCGGAATGCCGGGACCTGTATCGGCAACGACCAACAGACCCGGTTCGGCCCGGACCGTGACGGCACCCCCCGCAGGGGTTTCCCGCAGTGCGTTCTCGACCAGGTTCGATGCAACCTGCAGCAACCGGTCGTGATCGGCCTCCACCCAGGTCTCGGAGCCGGCTGCCTGCAGCTCGACGCCGAACTCGCGCGCAGCGGCCTCGTGGCGGTTGACGGCCTCCCGCGCGATCTGGGCGAGGTCGACAGGTTCGCGCCGCACGGAGAACTCCGCCCGGTTCATTCGCGCGAGGTCGAGCAGGTCGCGGACCAGCCGCTCCAGTCGCCCCGCTTCCAACCCGATCGTCCGCGCTGCCTCGTCGGCGCCGAACGCACCATCGGCGAGTCCTTCGGCGTACCCGCGGATCGCGGTCAGTGGAGTTTTCAGCTCGTGGCTGACCGAGAGCAGAAAGTTGCGCTCCGCCTCGCGCGAGGCCGCGAGCTGGTCCGCCATCTGGTTGAACGCGAGCGCCAGGGCGGCGAGCTCACTTGGGCCGTCGGTCGGCAACGGCTCGTGCCGCTCGTCGGCGGCCAGCGCGCGCGTCGCTTCGGCGACGCGCCGGATCGGGCGCACGATCGAACGCGCGACGAAGAACGACACGATCGCGGCGAAGGCGACACCGGCGAGCGCTGCGAAGAGGAGGTCGACGAGGAACGGACGCCAGGCTGCGGCTCGCAGGCTCGCCGGGCGCAGGAAGATCAGCCCGCGATTCGGCAGCGTCCGATACGAGTACAGCTCACGCGTGCCGAGGTAGGTCGTCTCGCCGTCGCTCGAGCGGTTCACATCGGGCACGAGCGCCGCAAACGTCGCTCGCGGCTGGATCATGATGCGAACGCCCCCGGAAAGCGTGTCCTGGGTCTTGTAGTTGACGTTCTGGCGGCGCTGGAGCGCCAGGTCGTCTGCGCGGCGCGCGACATTCGACGCCTGAGAACGGTCGACCTGCCGCCGGGTCAGAACGGCGCCGATCGCGATCGTCAGCGCCAGTGTGAGCGCGAGCGCGGCAAGCGTTGCCGCGAACAACCTCGCGCGAAGGGATGTCATTGCGGCATGGCCTTGTAGCCCGTGCCGCGCAAGGTGCGGATCAGGTCGGGCCGGTCGAGCTTGCGGCGCAACTGGGCGACGTGCACGTCGACGGTGCGCGTGCCGCCCGGATACTCCTGCCCCCACACGCGGTCGAGTAGCACGTCGCGAGAGACGACCACCCCCGTGTTCGCCATGAAGAACGCCAGCAGCTCGAACTCCTTCGCGGTCAACTCGACCGGCCTGCCGCCGACGGTCACGTCATGCGACTCCTTGTCCAGCACGACGTCGCCGAGCGTGAACGAGCTGTGGCGGTCCTGCGGCTCGGTGCGACGGAAGATCGCCTTCATCCGTGCCACGAGCTCTCGCGGTGAAAAGGGCTTCGTCAGGTAATCGTCGGCGCCGACCTCGAGGCCGACGATCCGATCGGGCTCTTCATCACGCGCGGTGAGCATGAGGATCGGCACCTGAGAGCGGGCGCGGATGTCGCGGCAGACCTCGAAGCCGTCCTTGCCGGGCAGCCCGATGTCGAGCAGGACCATGCGAATCTGGTGGCGGTCGAGCTCGACGAGCGCGTCCTCACCGGACCGCACCCAGACGACGCGGTAACCGTCGCGCGTCAGGTAGCCGCGGACGAGCTCTCCGACCGAGGGCTCGTCTTCGACGAGGAGAATGGTCCCCGCCATAGTGCTCAGAAGGCTATTAGAAGGACGAGGCGCGCACGCGCACGGCGGCGCCGCCGTCGATCCGCATGGTCACGACGGACATCCGCCGTCGCAGGTCGGTGGGCGCCGCAGCCAGCCCGTCGATGACGACGAGAGTCTGGGCGTTGAGCGGGATGACGACCGAGCTGCCAAGCTCACGGACCGTGATCGACGTCGCTGAGGCCTGGACGATGCGGCCGCGGTCGAGGATCAGGGTGTGCGGAACGTGGCGGATCTTGAGGTTGATCTCCACGTGCGACCACTGCCCGGGGACGCGCGGGATCGGCGGCACCTTGCCGCCGCTCGCCGCGACCGCCGTTCCAGCACAGGCCAGGGTGAGTGCACTGAGAACTAGGGCGAGCCTGCGCACGCTCTGACTATCCCCCGTTCGAGTCACGCTGTCGTTGCGCGTGCGTAAGGCGCAGGTAAAACGGGGGAGCCGCCGACTGTTCGCCGGCGGCTCCGATTCCACACCAAGCCCCTCGCGCTGCGGTCGGTGGGTCAGTTGGCACCTCAGCCCGACCTCACCCGTCAATGTGCCTTCGACCTGCGCTCTCGGCTGTAAATCCTCCATGCCCGACCGGACGGACCCGGTCCGGGTGTCCAACGTTTCGTCCTGGATTCGGGCCATTCGGATCGCCTCCTGCTACCTTGGAGTCACTGAGCGCCAACCGGTGCTCGTGAGATCTGGCTTCTCGTTCCTCCTTTTCAGGCGTATCGAGTCTCTACATCTCGAACCCCTGCGTCAAAACAAGGAGTCGAACACCGCATGTCCCAGTCGTTCCAAGCGCTCGGCGTGAGCGCACCCGTTGTGCACGCGCTCGCCGCTCGCAACATCCACCGGCCGTTCGCGGTCCAGGAGCTCGTGCTCCCGGACGCGCTCGGCGGGCTCGACATTCTCGCCGAGGCGCCGACCGGATCGGGCAAGACGCTCGCGTTCGGCCTGCCGCTCGTCGAGCGCACGGCCCGCACCGGCGCTCAGCCTGCCGCACTCGTCCTCGTGCCAACCCGAGAGCTCGCCACCCAGGTCGCAGCCGACCTACGGCCGCTCGCCGAGACGAAGGGCCTTCGGGTCGCAACGGTCTACGGGGGCGTGTCCGTCGGTCCGCAGGCCAAGAAGGCGCGTGGCGCGCACGTGCTGGTCGCAACCCCCGGCCGCCTCAACGACCTGCTCGAACAGCGTCTGATCAAGCTCGAGGCTGTGCGCACACTGGTCCTCGACGAAGCCGACCGCATGCTCGACATGGGCTTCAAGCCGCAGGTCGATCGCATCCTTCGCACCGTGCCGGCGAACCGGCAGACAATGCTCTTCTCCGCCACGCTCGACGGCGGGGTCGCCGAGCTGGCTCGGGCATACACGTCGAACGCCTCGCGCTTCCGCGCGGAGCTGCCGAGCGACCGCAGGCCGGGCACGATCGAGCACACCTTCGTGCCGGTCACGACCGAGGGCAAGCTCGACCGCCTGGTCGAGCACCTGAACGCCGAGCGCGGTCTTGCGCTGGTCTTCGTCCGCACGAAGCACGGAGCCGACAAGCTGGTGCGCAAGCTCGCCCGCGAGGACGTCGCCGCGGTGGCGATGCACGGCAACCTCTCTCAGAATCAGCGCGAGCGTGCGCTGGCCCGCTTCGAGTCCGGCAAGGTGCCGACACTCGTCGCGACCGACGTCGCGGCCCGCGGGCTCGATATCGACGACATCACCCACGTGATCAACTTCGATCCGCCGCACGGCGACGAGGATTACGTGCACCGCGTCGGCCGCACCGGCCGCGCAGGCCGCTCCGGCACCGGAGTCACCTTCGTGCTCCCGGAGCAGCAGCACGACGTCGGCCGCCTCGCCGAACGGCTCGGCCACAGCGAGCAGTTCAGCGCTGCCGGCATGAGCACGCCGACGAAGCCGCGCGCGCAGTCGCGCCAGCGCCGCCGCCGGCCCCGCTAAGAAGCGTCGATCAGCGACCGACCTGGCTCGCCTCCACCGTGGAGGGGCAGTGCCAGTAGCGCAGCGACTTGGTCCCGCTGACGATGGTGCAGCCCTGCGTTGTGAGGTCGGGTGCTCCTTCGATCTTGCCGCTCCGGCAGGCCGCGAGCTGCGTGCCGTCGGCATTCGTGGCAATGGTGGAGCACGAGCTGGTCAGCCCTGCGCTTTGCAGCGGTCGCCCGTCCTTCACAACCGCCATGGTGGCGGCGATGAGTAGGGCGACGACGATCACTCCCTTGACCATCTGCACTTCCTCCCGCCGCAGCTCGAGTTGTCCTCAATATCGGGCTTCGTCCGCAGTCGACAGACCCTCGTTCGAGGGCTCCTGCGCACGGCGCTAAAGGACTCGGCGGCCCCTGCCGATGCAGGCGAGCGAAGCCCTATGGATCTCCTGGCACTTCTCAATCTCGCCGCCCGCGTCGGCGCGAGCGACGTTCACCTGAAGGTCGGGCAGCCGCCCATCTTCAGGCACGACGGGCTGCTCGGGCCGGTCGAAGAGCATCCTGTCGTCGAGGTCGCCGACCTCGAGATCGTCCTGGCGACCGTGACGAACGGCAACGCCACGAAGCTGGCCGAGTTCCGTGAGCACGGCGAGCTCGACATCGCCTTCTCGGCGGACGGCCTCCCTCGCTTCCGCGTAAACGGCTTCCGTCAGCGGGGTGCGACCTCGTTCGCCTTCCGGCTGATTCCGCGGATCGTGCCGAACTTCGCCGACCTCGGGTTGCCGCCCGGCGTCGAGCGGCTCGCAACCGAACGTCGCGGCCTCGTGCTTGTGACCGGCGCGACGGGAAGCGGCAAAACGACCACGCTGGCAGCGATGCTCGACCACATCAACAAGACTCGCCGCCAGCACATCGTCACGATCGAGGACCCGATCGAGATCCTCCACGAGGACCAGCTCTGCATCGTCAACCAGCGTGAAGTGGGCCTCGACACGGAGTCGTTCTCGCAGGCCTTGCGGCGTGTGCTGCGCCAGGATCCGGACATCATCCTGATCGGCGAGCTTCGCGACATGGAGAGCGCCCAGACTGCGTTGCAGGCTGCCGAGTCGGGTCACCTCGTGCTGTCGACGCTGCACACAGTCGACGCGCAGGAGACGATCGGGCGCCTGATCGAGTTCTTCCCTGCGAACAAGCAGGCGCAGATCAAGTCGATCCTCGCCGCCGTGCTGCGTGGCGTCATCAGCCAGCGCCTGCTCGCGCGTGTCGACGCAGGGCGCGTCGCGGCGGTGGAGGTCATGGTGTCAAACGCGCGCATCGCGGATCTGATCCGCGAGAACAGGACCGAAGAGATCCCGGAGGCGATCGCAGACGGCGCGTACTTCGACATGCAGACCTTCAGCCAGGCGCTGATCGACCTCGTAATCGCCGGGCACGTCGACCGCGAGGACGCCGCAGACGCGGCCTCGAACCGGCATGACTTCCTGATCTCGCTCGAATCCGCGCTGAAGGAGCACGCTCTGCTCGAGGCCCACGAAGAGGGCGACGACGGAGGAGAGCCCGCGGCGCTCGATCAGGGTCTTGCGGCTCCGCAGGTCGGCGGGCTTCGGGTCGTCGACGGTACTCGCCGGTGAACCGCGTCTTCCGCGTGGCAGCCGTCGTGGCGGCGTGCGTCGCCGTGGCTTCCGTCGCTGCGGCTGGCTCGCGCGCGGACACCTTCGTCACCGTCCACTCGAACGACGCGACGGCGTCGCAGCCCTCGAACGTCGTTCTGTTCCACACGACGCAACAGCAGCTCACACCTCTCGGGTTGCAGACACTGTGGCGCGGCGCAGGCGCCACCTACGGCATCCCGTGGGAAGTGCTAGCGGCAATCAACAAAGTCGAATCGAACTTCGGCCAGAACATGGGACCGAGCTCGGCCGGCGCGGTCGGCTGGATGCAGTTCATGCCGTCGACCTGGCTCCGCTACGGCGTCGACGCCAACGGTGACGGCGTGGCCGATCCGTGGAACCCCAACGACGCCGTCTATTCGGCCGCCCGGTATCTGGCGGCTGCCGGAGGTGCCAGCGACCTCAGCCGCGCTGTGTACGCCTACAACCACGCGACCTGGTACGTCAACGACGTTCTTGGCCTGGCAAGCGCCTACGGCTACCAGGGAGTCACGGACCGCGGGAACACCTTCAGCATCGACTACAGCCAGGAGATCGCCGACGCCCGCAGCGCGCTCGCAGCCGCGAAGCGCCAGCACACGGCGGCCGCGGCGACGGAGGGCAGGCTCGTTCGCGCCGAAAACCGCCTGCTCAACCGGGCCGACCAGGCGGCTCTGCTCACGGAGCGGGCTGCCGCGCGCCAGGGGGCGGTGCAGCTCGATCTGCGCGTCTCCGACGCTCATGCCCGCACCGAGCAGTCCGCAGCGAAGGTCGCGCAGGCTCGGTCTGCATTGGCCGAGGCCAAGGGGGCCGCAAGCGCAGCGGCTGCCGCAACCCCTGCAGCAAGTGGTAGCTACGTCTTCCCCGTCGGCGGCGGCGCCGGCGTGGTCTCCGTCTCGCACCTTCACCACGATTATCCGGCGGCAGACATCGCCGCACCGCTCGGCTCGCCCGTCTACGCGATCACCGACGCCGTCGTCTTGAAGGCCTGGACCACGCCGGTCGGAACCTGCGGCATCGGCCTTACGATTCGCGCTTCCGACGGTCGTCCGTGGACCTACTGCCACCTCTTGTACGAAGACCCGACCTTGCAGCCGGGCGCGCTGGTGGGGGCGGGCACGATGCTCGGTCTCGTCGGGGCGACCGGTGACGCCACCGGCCCGCACCTGCATCTGCAGCTCGATCCGCCGTTGTCATACCCGCAGCTGGAGCCCTGGTTCCAGGCGTTTGCCGGTACCGCCTTCACGTGGCGGGACGGAACCCCCACCGATCGCATGCTGACGAACGCGGGCGCCGCCCCACACGTTTTCGAGCAAGTCGTCGAGTTCACTCGGAATGGGGGTTGAGTTGAAACCACGTGACGCCGACAAACGTTCCATGCCGCCGTCTCGCCACCTCCGGCTGCTCGCCCTGATGGCCGGGATCGGCGCCGTCTCCGCGATCGGCGCCACCGTCACGCTCGCCGCCGGTGGGCTGCACCGCGTGCAGCAACCGCATGCGGTCACGGCGGTGAAGGTGCCGCCGCTCGTCGTACCCGACGTGCGCGGCCAGGTCTATGTCTATGCCAAGGGGATCCTCGAGGACTCGGGCTTCGCCTTCCGCGTCAAGGGCTCGGTGAAGGGTTATGCGGCGAACCATGTCGCGGCGCAGGCTCCATCCCCGGGAACGAGGGTTGTGAACACCGGAGCGCCGACCGTCATCCTCCACCTCACCGGTGGCTCCGGGGTGGGAGAGCCCCAGAACGTCGCGCCCTACCCATCAACGGCTCTCCGGCTCTACCGCTCTGCCGCGCTCGCGAGCGCCGTCGTCAAGGTGCCCGCCAGGGTGACGGCCGCCGCGCGAGCCAAGGCGCTGCCCGTGACAACCACCAAGGTCAAGGTCACGAAGACGACCAAGGTCACGAAGACCCGGGCGGCGCGCCCGCCCGCGTTCGTCGTGCCGGGCGCCCGGCGCGAACCGTTGAACGAAATTCCGCTGACCGAGCGCGCGAACCTGCTCGACCACTGGTTCGCATCCCATCCCGCGCACACCTCGCCGAACGTACGCCACTGGCTCTACCAGCATGCGTGGATCGTCACGGGCGCACGGTTCGGCTGGTGGCACGGGGACATCGCGCTCGAGACCCTGATCGCGACCGACCGGCGCGTCGAGTCACAGTGGGGCCTCGGAGCCCTCAGCCTGCAGCAGGCGCGCGCGGCCCTCGCGGATGTGCAGGCAAGGATGCGCGCAGGGTGAGCCTCGTGCCGAGGCTGCGGGAGCGGCTCTCGAAGGAATCGGGGTACTCCTTGATCGAGCTCCTCATGGTCATGGCGATCCTCGGCACTGTCATGGGCGCGCTCGTCACCGTCTTCGTCACCGGGTCGAACGCCGAGGCCGCCTTGAACAGCCGCTTCCAGGCACAGCTCCACGCGCGCCTCGGCCTCGACCAGCTGCGGCGCGAAGTGCACTGCGCGAGCGCCGTCACGCCCAGCTCGGTGAATCCAACGCAGTCGGTGACGCTGACGTTGCCGACTCCCGTCGCGGGAGGGTTGGC
>DATBBH010000130.1:0-6218 GCA_036271075.1 Gaiellaceae bacterium
TTGAGGCGTTTCGTCCGTCTAGGACCATAGGATCGATTTATGTGCGGCATTGCTGGATATAGCCTTCGTTCGCGCTCAGGCGTTGGGCGGACACTGGCTGCGCAAGCCCTCCTCGCAGCGATCGCCGAACGCGGCGCGGACGCCGTCGGGTACGCCTACCGCTCACCTGAGGACACCTACGCGACGGTCGTGAAGCAGCGAACGCCCGCGTCACAACTCCTCGAACGGGTGTCCGTGCCGGCCGAGGCGAACCAGCTCCTCGTTCACGTGCGCGACTACACGAAGGGTCATCCGTCGATCGCCGCGAACAATCACCCGGTGCGGCACGGCCCGGTCGTCGGGATCCACAACGGGATCATCATCAACGATGACGAGCTGCTTGCCCCCCACTCCTGCGCTCGGGCCGAGCCCCGCATGACGGTCGACTCGGAGGCGATCTTCGCCATCGCCGCTCATTCGCCCAACGATCCGCACGCGCTCGAGCATCTCCGCGGCGCCATGGCGACGTCGTGGCTGGACGAGCGTGAGCCCGGGGTCGTGTTCGTCGCCCGCGGCAGCGGCCGCCCGCTCTGGGTCGGCGACGGCCGCGACGGGGTCTTCTTCGCCTCCACGAACACCGCGCTCGAGGTCGTGGAGCGCTACTGCGGCCTGAAGCTGCGCAAGCGAGAGATGCGCGAGGGGATGTGGCTCGCGCTCAAGGACGGACAGATCGTGCGGCGCGCGCGCTTCCGGTCGGACGTCTCGTACCACGAGGACAACCCGCTCCCGTCGGTGCGTGCACCGCAGGAGCGGGAGTTCTGCCTCTCGCGCCTCGCAGCGCTTGCGCTCGCCGCGGCCTGATCAGGCAGCGGCAACCCAGCGCATCGGGTCGCCGGCACCGAGGTCGGCGATGCCCGCGTCCTGCAGCGCGCCGCAGACGAGCGTCCGGCGATGGGCGGCGAACGTCAGCACGTGCGCGACCATCCCGCCGTAGGTGAAGACCTCCGGCGGCTCGCAGATCGCGTCGACGAACGTCTCGTCGAGCCGGCCATCCGCAACGATCGCCTGCACCTGAGAGACGAATGCCGGCCCGACTGCCGCGAGCTTCGCGCGCATCTCCGCGATGGTCTCCCCGCGTTCGTCTTCGATCTCGTACGGGCGGTCGTGCGTCGCTGCGTCCCACATCGCCAGCTGACCGACGAGGCGCGCGAGCAGTGAGCGCAGAGTCGGGTCGCAGTCGATGCCCTCGACCGAGATCTCCACGCGCGCATCGAGCACGTCGTCGTCGAGTGTCTCCGCGCGTGTCAGCATCTCGCCGACGAGCCAGACGTGGTGCTCGACCATGCGAATGAGCAGATCCATGGCAGTGACCTTTCGTTCGGCGGGGACCCGTAGGCCACCCGGAGGATTGAAGTGCACCTTGCTCGACGGGCCGATCTGGAACCGGGTCGGTCGCCTGCGCCACCGAGACGGTGCCACTCCGTAGGAGCGCGTGAACGCGCGCGTGAAGGCCTCGTGCGACGAGTAGCCGGCGTCGAGCGCGACCGCGAGCACGTCGTCATCGGTCGTGATCAGGCGGTAGGCAGCCCGTTCCAGGAGCACCCGCCGCCGCAGAGTCGCAGGCGGCTCGCCTGCGGCAGCCGAGACCAGGCGATCGAAGTGGAAGCGAGAGAGGTGCATGCGCGACGCCAACGCCTGGCCGGAGGTGGCCCGGTCATCCAGCGTCTCGGCCAGGTCGTCCACGAAGCGGCTGAAGGTGTCGGTCGTCGTGCTCATGCCCGGGATCGTGCCGCTGAATCGCTGGCCGCGCTTGATCGCGCTTGCGGTGTTAACGCACCGTTCCGTCGGCCGAGACCTCGACGCCCTCTTCGAGCAGCCGCTCCCGGACCAGGTACTGGAAGGTCGCCCAGGCCCCACGTCGAGCCTCGAAGAGGCGGTACACCTGCCATTCCGTCAGCAGTGCGGAGTCCGCGCGGCGCGCCGCCTGCCAGTCCCCGAACTTCGGCAGACGACCGAGCTCCCGTGCGAGCTCGCTTCCCTGGTCGATCGCCCGCTCGAGCCGCTCCTCCCCCACCGCGACGTCGAAGCCCGCTTCGCGCAGCGCGGTCGCGAGCGAGCCGAACGTGTGCCAGTAGAGCGAGGTAGAAGGCATCGTCCCACGCCGGGCACGAATGTCATGCGCGGTCGGAGTGCGCCCCAGCTCTTCGCCGAGGCGCCGCAGCTGGTCGACCAGCTCCTCGCGCGTGGCGAACCTGCGCGGCAGCAGTCCGGCGGCGCGCTTGGCCGCGTTCCAGGTGCCGAAGTGCTCGATCACCGTCTGCGGATGCATGCCGGCCTCCGGGTCGGCGGCGAACTCCTTCATCGTCGGGGAGCGACCGAGCCGCTGCGCAGAGGCTCGCAACGCCTCGAGGATCTGCTCGTCGGTGTAGCGACGCCTGATCCCCGCCTGGAACTCCGCGAGGGCCTGCGGATCGATCCTCGACACCGCGCGATACGGCTTCCGGGGCACCACCAAACATGGTAGAGCGAGTTAGAAAAACCGCAAGTGTGAGCTAGTCGACGAGGCTTGCCGCCGCGACCGGCTCGATCTCCGTCGCCACGATCGCCTCGAGCGCACCGACGCAGCGCGGGCAGAACTGGGAGCCGGCGTTCCGGTGCAGCTCGTCGAGCGCGTCCTGTGCGGGCCGCGCCGGCCGGTAGACGCGGGTGGTGAGCATCGAGTCGAAGGCGTCCGCGACGTGGATGATGCGCGCGCCCAGCGGGATGTCCTCGCCCGCGAGGCCGTCGGGATAGCCGCCGCCGTCGAAACGCTCGTGGTGGTGGCGAATCGCGGGCACCGCGTCGCTCAAGAAGCCGAGCCGGTTGATGATCGACGCCCCCTCGTTCGCGTGGCTGGCCATGATCACCCACTCCTCCTCGGTGAGCGCCCCCGGCTTCAGCAGAATCGCATCGGGGATGCCGAGCTTCCCGATGTCGTGGAAGAGCGCAGCATGGCCGAGGAGCTCGAGCTCCGCCTGCGACAGGCCCAGCTCCCGCCCGACTGCGAGCGCGAGCTGCTGCACGCGGCGTGAGTGGCCGGCGGTGTACGCGTCGCGCGCGTCGACCGTAGCCGAGAGCGACTCCATGGCCGCCGTCGAGCGCTCCTTGAGCAGCCTGTTCGCCTGTTCGAGCGACACGTTCTGCGACTGGATCGTCTCGGCGGCCGCCCGCAGCTTGTGGGCGGATCGCTGCGTGTGCTTGAGGTAGGCCTCCTGCGTCTTTCGCATCAGGAACAGTGGCAGCGCGAACACCAGGATCGCCCAGGCGCCGATCGGCTTGTACGCCTCGTAGATGACCGCGGCGATGAAGCCGTAGACGGCGTAGTGCGGCAGCAGCCAGGCGAACCGCTCGGTCCACACACGTCGCGGGCTCTCGCGTCCTTCGAGCCCGACGGCAAGCGACACGAGCCCCATGTTCACGACGAAGTAGGCCAGGCCGGCGACGAGCCCCGAAGCGACGAAGATGACGGTGCCGATTTGGCCGCCGAAGTGGTACGAGAAGACCGCCGCTGCGCCGAGTGAAGCGAGTGACAGTGCACCGACGTTGAAGAGCAGCTGATGGAAGACGGCACGTCGTGCGCTCCACTCGACGGCGGACATGGTGAGCGCCAGCGGCAGGGCGGCGCGGGGGCCGATGATCGCCGCAGCCGTGAGCGCACCGACGGCGCTGACGGAGATCGAGCCGGTCTCCTCCACCTCGAGCGAGAGCGCCTGCCCGATGCCGACGAGCCCCATGATGGTGATCAGGCCCACGATGTCCGTCGAGTGGCCGAAGACAGCGCCCATGATCCCCGCGGCCGTGCCGAGGGCACCGACGAGGCCGACGAGGAGCGCCAGGCGCCGGGGCACCGAGAAGAATCTCGGCGCGGGCGGCGTGTGCGGCCGGGCGGACTGGCGACGTTCAACCTCGGGCTGGTTCTCCGGTGCCGGTGGTATGGCACGGACGGGCTCCTGGGTCTCCGGCGGCAGTGACACGAGGCGCGGCGTCCGCTTGTCGGGCTGCGCAAGCAGCGGCTCATCCGAGGCGTCGAGAACGCGGTTGCGTCCCTGCAGCTTCGCGCGGTACACCGCGAGGTCGGCCTGGTGCACGAGCTCGTTCATGTCCGATCCGTTGCGGGGGAAGCTCGCGACGCCCATCGAGATCGTGGCTCGAATCGGCTCGCTTGAGGTTTCCACCTCGAACAGGCACGCCGCGACCGAGCGGCGGATCCGGTCGGCGATCTCGAAGGCCTGGTCGGGCGGCGTCTCGGGCAGCAGGATCGAGAACTCCTCGCCGCCGAAACGCGCCGGCACGTCGTAGTGGCGAAGCTGCTGTCGGAACACCTCGGCGATGCCACGCAACACCGCGTCGCCCGCCAGGTGGCCGTACGTGTTGTTGATGTCGCGCAGCAGGTCGAGGTCGGCCATGATCAGCGACATCGGGCGCTGGAAGCGCTGCGCCCGCCCAAGCTCCTCTTGCATCACAACCGCGAAATGGCGGGCGTTGTACAGGCCGGTCTTCGGGTCGACGCGCGCCTCCGCCTGGAGCTGTGGAATGGCCAGCGAGCGATGAATCAGGAGGAGCGGCGCAACCGCGATTGGAATCAGCCACGGGTTCAGCCCCCAGAACGCCGCGACCGCCAGGCCGAGCGTCGCGAGGATGAAGTCGGTCGACAGGCTCTCGAACGAGAAGACCCCGGCCTCACGCAGTGAATGACCGCGGGCGAGCGTGACCATCGGGGCAAGCACGATGTGGTTCGCCCCGACGGCGACGATGCACGCGACGAGGCCGGCGATGGCCCAGCGCAGATCGGTCTCGGGGATCAGCCCATCTGCCTTGATGAGAACGGCGGCTGCGCCCCACGTCAACATGTTCCCGAGCGTGTAGTTGCAGATGTTGAAGCTCTGGATGTACCAGGCGTAGCGCTCCTTCAGCCACTCTGGGATGTGCATGACGACGCCCAGCAGCGCGACGAGCTCTGGCGGGAGCAGCATCGCGGCGGGAATCAGAAACACCCACGATGTGTGGAACGAGGTGTTCTTCGCCGTGCGCACCGTGTAGGTGTGCGTTGCCGCAGCCCCCGCGGCGAGGACTGCGAAGGTGGCCCAGCCGCGGGTATGCAAGTTCAGCCGTAAGAGGAACGGCAATGCGACGGCGACCGCTGCTGCGCCGATGACGATCTCGTAGGCAACTGCCGTGGGCGGCAGGACACGCCGCGGCCGCTCCTCGCCGGAGATGAGTTCTGTCTCGAGCTGGACGTCGCCCGGGATAGCGCTCATGTGAGCTAGGTCTCCTTCCGTGCCGCCGCACGGTGCCGCAGGTCCACAGATCAAGTTACGGCGCGGGCCGCCTTCCGCTCATCCCCCATTCGGGGCCGAAGCCGCAGTTCCCCCATTCGGGTGACCTGCGCAAACGCCGAGGGCCCGCTCGCGCGGGCCCTCGGCCACCAGTGCCTGACGTTGCTCTACGGAGACAGGTCCGGGTCGGACGCTGCGGCCGCGGCGGCGCCGGCGCTCGCAACGTACCCAGCCGTACCGGAGACGCTGTCGCCCTCGGCGGCATCCTCGCTCGACATGTCAGTCCAGCTCATGTCTGTCCAGGACATGTCAGTCCACGACATTTCCGCCCAGGACATATCCGCCCAGGACATATCGCTCCAGGACTGGTCAGTCCAGGACATGTCGCTCCACGACTGGCTGTTCCAGGACATGGAGTTCCAGGACATGCTGGCCCTGGCGTCGCTCGCCCAGCTCTGCGCGTCGAACACGGGCGAGTTAGCCCCCGCCGGCGTGCTGACGTACCGATCGAGCCCAAGGTTTGGGTTCGGGGCGTTCCAGGTCGACACCGCGCGGCTCGCCGTGAGCTCGCCGAGACCGGCGGCAACATTGTTGTTGCTGATCACGCGGGCCGTCCGCATTAGGGCGCCCTTGACCTGGTCGGGCGTCCAGCTCGGATGGCGGGCCAGCATGTCGGCCGCAGTGCCCGCCACGACGGGCGCCGAGAACGACGTGCCGGACAGCTGGATCCGGTCGCTGCCGACGAGATTCCCGGGCTTCTGTGCCGCGAGCGTCGCGCCGGAAGGAATCGGTCCCACCATGTAGCGGCCGGGGGCCGAGAGGTCCGGCTTGAAGAAGCCGTCCTCGGTGTACCCGTAGGCCGACCACGGGGCGACAGTGTCGTCGCTCGAGCCAACCGTGCCGTTGATGTCGGTTGCGCCGACC
>DATBBH010000131.1:0-4948 GCA_036271075.1 Gaiellaceae bacterium
TACTTCTCGGCGTGGCTCGCGAAGCGCGGCGCGCGGCCGATCGGCGTCGACATCACCCCGGCGCAGCTCGCGACGGCGCGGCGGATGATGGCCGAGACCGGGATCGAGTTTCCGCTGGTCGAGGCTGACGCTGCAGTGACCGGTCTCCCGGACGCTTGTGCCGACCTCGTCGTCTCAGAGTACGGCGCCTCGATCTGGGTCGACCCGTATCGTTGGATTCCCGAGGCGGCGCGACTGCTGCGGCCGGACGGACGGCTGGCCTTCCTGCGCAACTCGACGCTCGTGATCCTGTGCTCCGACGACGACGTGCCGGCGACGGAGCACCTCGTCCACCCACAGTTCGGCATGCACCGCTTCGCGTGGCCCGAGGGCGGCGTCGAGTTCCATCTGCCGCACGGCGAGTGGATCGACCTGCTGCGCGCGAACGGCTTCGAGATCGAGCGGTTGATCGAGATCCAGGCACCGGCCGACGCCGAAACGCACCACTACTACTCGTACGTGACGGCCGAGTGGGCGAAGCAGTGGCCGTGCGAGGAGATCTGGGTCGCGCGCAAGCAGACATGACGGAGCCCTTGATCCTCGCGTCGACCTCGCCGCAGCGGAGGGCGATCCTCGAGCAGCTCAGGATCCCGTTCGTGGTCGCTGCGCCCGACTTTCACGAAGCGCCCGGCACATCGCCACTCGAGCGCGCGGCCGGCAAGGCCCGTTCCGTCGAGGGCGGCGAGATCCCAGTGCTCGGCGTCGATACGGAAGTGATCTTCAACGGTGAGCTACTGGGGAAGCCTGAGAATGCGACTGAGGCCGAGTCGATGCTCGAGGCACTCTCGGGCCGCACGC
This sequence comes from Gaiellaceae bacterium, assembly GCA_036271075.1. Lineage (GTDB taxonomy): Bacteria > Actinomycetota > Thermoleophilia > Gaiellales > Gaiellaceae > PALSA-600. The sequence goes on from DATBBH010000131.1 coordinate 838, forward strand.
ACGAGGTCTGTTCGGGCCTTTGTCTACGCACGGAGGCGTGGGAGGAATTGCACGCCGAGTCGACGTTCGTCACGTTTCGCACGCTCACTCCGCGTGACCTTGCCCACTACATCTCGGCCGACGAATGGCGGGGACGCGCAGGCGCGTACGCGATCCAGGGGCTCGGTGTGAGCCTCGTCGAGCGAATCGAGGGCGACTTCTTGAACGTGGTCGGCCTCCCCGGCGCGTTGCTCGTGCGCCTGCTCGGCTCACGCTTTCCCGGTGCGTACGGGTTCGGCTGAATGAAGGTGCACGAGGACGAGCTCGAGATCGACGAGGAGCTCGTCCGCGCATTGCTCGCCGAGCAGTTCCCCCAGTGGGCGGAGCTGCCGCTCGAGCGCGCCGGTGACGGGACGGTCAACGTGATCTACCGCCTCGGCCACGACCTCTCGCTGCGGCTTCCGCGACGGAACGGGTCGACGACCGAGGACGACTTGGAGTTCCGCTGGCTGCCGGTGCTCGCGCCGTACCTTCCCGTCGCCGTGCCAGGACCGGTCGCGCGTGGCCGCCCTGCGGCGGGCTACCCGTGGTTCTGGTCGGTGCACACCTGGCTCGACGGTGAGCTCCCTGCGGGCCCGCTCCCGTTCGAGGACGTCGCCACGTTCGTCCTCGCGCTGCAGCGGATCGACCCGACGGACGGCCCCGAGCCGCCAGGTGGACGCGGCAAGCCGCTCGCGGCACGCGACCCCTGGGTGCGTGAGGCGCTCGCGCGCGTCGACGCGCCGGGCGCCCTCGAGCTCTGGGAGGAAGCCATGGTCGCGCCCGAATGGCAGGCGCCACCGCTGTGGATCCACTGTGACCTCGACCGGCGCAACGTGCTTGCGCGCGACGGCCGTCTCGCCGCTGTGCTCGACTGGGGCAGCGTCGGCATCGGTGACCCCGCTGTGGACGTCCAGGTCGCCTGGAAGCTCGTCTCACGCGAGGAGCGCGCTCGGTTCCGCGAGCTGCTCGACGTGGACGATGCGACCTGGCTCCGCGCGCAGGGCTGGTGCGTCTCGCAGGCGCTGATCGCGCTGGGCTACTACACACCCGAGAACAATCCACCCATCCACGCCGAGGCGACACGCTGGTTGGCCGAAGTGCTTGCAAGCTAGAGTGGCCGCGGTTCGATGGGCATCTTCAGTTATCTCACCGGCTTTGGCGGGCGCGACATGGCGGTCGATCTCGGCACCGCGAACACGCTCGTCTACGTGCGCGGCCGCGGGATCGTCCTTTCGGAGCCCTCGGTGGTCGCGATCGACCAGCGTACGGGCGAGGTGCACGCGGTCGGGCTCGAGGCCAAGCGCATGCTCGGCCGCACGCCGGGGACGATCAGCGCGATCCGTCCGCTCAAGGACGGCGTGATCGCCGACTTCGACGTCACGGAGCAGATGCTCCGTCACTTCATCCAGAAGGTGCACCAGCATCGCTTCGCGCATCCGCGCGTCGTCGTGTGCGTGCCGTCGGGCGTGACCGGTGTCGAGAAGCGGGCGGTCGAAGAGGCAACGCTCTCGGCCGGCGCTCGCAAGGCGTATCTGATCGAGGAGCCGATGGCCGCGGCGATCGGAGCCGGCCTGCCCGTCGCGGAGCCAACCGGGAACATGATCGTCGACATCGGCGGCGGCACGACCGAGGTCGCCGTCATCTCACTTGGTGGGATCGTCGTCTCGCAGTCGCTGCGGGTCGGCGGAGACGAGATGGACGAGGCGATCATCAATCACATCAAGCGCGAGTACAAGCTGTTGATCGGCCAGCAAACGGCTGAGGAGATCAAGCTCGAAGTCGGCTCGGCGCACGCGATGAAGGAAGAGGTGCAGGCGGAGGTACGTGGCCGCGACATGCTGTCCGGACTGCCGAAGACCGTGATCCTCTCGAGCGAGGAAGTGCGGCACGCGCTCGAGGAGCCGGTGAATCAGATCATCGACGCGATCAAGTCGACGCTCGACAAGACACCGCCTGAGCTCGCGGCGGACATCATGGACCGCGGCATCGTGCTCGCCGGTGGCGGCGCGCTGCTGCAAGGTCTCGACGAGCGTCTGCGGCACGAGACGCACATGCCGGTACATCTCGCCGAGTCACCGCTCACGTGCGTCGCCGTCGGCTCGGGGCGCAGCCTCGAGGAGTTCGACGCGATCCACCGAAGCTCGCGCGCACGTCCCCGGTCGCGCTCGCGCAGCGGCCGCCGCTACTAAGCGCGATGCGCATCCGTGAGCTCGACGCGGCCGTCGCAGCCGAAGCGGAACTGCTTGCAGTGCACGCCCTCGAGGAGGCTTGCGCCCCACCGGGCGAGCCGTTCCGCGAGCCCGAGCTGTCGCTCGCCTACTACCGGCACTGGCCCGCAGGCGACGTCCGCAGGCGCTGGCTCGCCGACGACGAGGGCGGACCGCCCGGCGCGGCCGCGCTCATGATGCACGGCCTGGCGTTCGTCTACGTCGACATCGTGGTGCACCCCGAGCGACGGCGGCGTGGCGTGGGTTCGGCGCTCCTGGAGAAACTGTGCGACGCGGCGCGCGAGCATGGCGCCCACTCGTTCTTCGGGCACCACTGGACCGCGGCGGGCGCGGCCTTCGCCGCCCACGTCGGCGCGCGTGACGACCAGCGCGACGTTCGCGCAGTGCTCGACCTGCGCTCGGCAGAGCTGCCCGACCCGGTCGTCCCGGCCGGGTGGCGTCTGCTCTCCTGGGTCGGGACCGCTCCGGACGAGCTGGTCGAGTCGTTCGCCCGCGCTCGTGACGCGATGAACGACGCGCCGTCGCCCGACGGCGTTCAGGCATGGACGACGACGGTGGACGAGGTCCGGCAGGCCGAGGAGGCGGCTTCGCTGCGGGGACGTGAGGTGCGCGTCACCGTCGCGCTCGACGAACGGGACGAGATCGTTGCGTTCACCGACGTGCGTGCGACGCCCGGTTCCGCAGCCGCGGCGACCGACGACACCGCGGTCGTCGCGGCTGCGCGCGGGCACGGCCTTGGACGCGCGGTCAAGCTCGAGTCGCTTCGCCGCCTGCGCGCCGAGCGGCCGGAGGTCGAGACGGTCTCGACGATGAACGCCGAGCACAACGCGGCGATGCGTCACATCAACACCTCGATCGGATTCGTGCCGACCTCGACGTTGACGACCACGGTGCTGATGCTCGACGAGCGACCCGCTTGACACCAGCATAGCGTAAGTCTACACTTACGTAAGTCATGGCTTACGATACTGTCATGAATGCGCTCGGCGATCCGACCCGCCGGGCGGTCTACGAGCGGCTGCGCGCCGGGCCGCGGTCGGTCGGCGAGATCGCCGCCGGGCTGCCGGTCTCGCGGCCTGCCGTCTCGCAGCACCTCCGGGTCTTGAAGGAGGCGGGGCTCGTGGACGAGCGCCGTGCAGGGACGAGGCGGATCTACGAGCTCTCCCCCCGCGGCCTGGCGGAGCTCCGTGCCTACTTCGAGCAGTTCTGGTCTCAGGCACTCGACGCCTACAAGACGGCAGTCGAGAGGAAGGAAGGCGACAAATGATGATCGACGCAGAGGATCTCGTGATTCGCAAGGAGGTTCACGTCAACGCTCCGGTTGACCGGGCGTTCGCGGTGTTCACCGCCGGCCTGCCTGAATGGTGGCCGATGGAGACCCATTCGATCCGGAACGGCGTCACATCCGTCGACTGGCGGGTAGGCGGCATCGCCGTCGAGACGGTCGGTGAGGAGCGGTTCGAGTGGGGCGACGTGCTCGAGTACGACCCGCCTTCCTCGTTTCGCTTGCGCTGGCGCGTCAACCCCGAAAAGCCGCCCACAGAGCTAAAAGTCGTCTTTCTCGCCGACGGGGAGGGGACTCGCGTGGAGCTCACCCATTCCGGCTGGGAGAGGTTCCTCGAGGCCGGCGACGAGGGTTTCCACAGTTACTCGAGCGGCTGGGAGATCGTGCTCGGCCACTACGTCGCGTACGTCAACGGCTGAGCCGGGCCGCGGCGCTGGGACTGCGATCGTCCTGGCGCTGCGGCTACGCTCCACCGAGTGCCTCGCAACCGGACCGTCCGTCTCGCGGTCCTGGGCTCTTCGGTCCAGCGCGCCGCCTCCTCCGGCTACCCCTCGAGTCGCTCCAGCGCCCTCAAGCG
>DATBBH010000132.1:0-58913 GCA_036271075.1 Gaiellaceae bacterium
AGACGCGCAAGGACTTCGCCCGGCGGATCGCCGCAGCACGCACCGTGTTCTGGAACGGCCCGATGGGCGTGTTCGAATGGCCGAACTTCGCCGAGGGAACGTTCGCCGTCGCACGGGCAGTGGCCGAATGCGAAGGGTTCACCGTCGTCGGCGGCGGCGACTCGGTACGCGCCGTGCACGAAGCCGGCGTCGCGGGCGGCATCTCGTGGATCTCCACCGGCGGCGGCGCGTCGCTCGAGCTCCTCGAAGGCAAAGAGCTGCCCGGCGTGGCAGCAATTCCCGCAGCGATTGCCGTCTGATGCTGATCGCCGGCAACTGGAAGATGTTCAAAGGCCCGTCCGAGGCCGGCGAATTCTGCCGCGCGCTGCGCGATGCGGCGCTGCCCGATGACGTCGACGTCGTCGTCGCGCCGCCCTACGTCTCGCTCGCCTCCGCCGTCCAGGCACTCGCCGGCACCGAGATCGGCGTCTTCGCGCAGAACTGCCACTGGGCGAACGAGGGCGCATTCACCGGCGAGGTGTCTGCGGCGATGCTGCGCGAGCTGGGCGTGTACGGGACGATTGTCGGCCACTCGGAACGGCGACAGCTGTTCGGCGAGACGGATGCGACCACGGCGCAGCGCTGTCGCGCTGCGCTAGAAGCCGGCTTGCACGTGATTGCTTGCGTCGGTGAGAGGCTCGATGAGCGCGAAGCGGGGGGGACCGACGCGGTGCTGCGCCGCCAGGTCGGCGTTCTCGAGGCGGACGACAGCCTCGTCATCGCGTACGAGCCCGTCTGGGCGATCGGCACCGGCAAGACCGCGACACCCGAGATGGCGCAGCAGGCACACGAGACGATCAAGTCGCTGCTCGACGTTCCTGTGCTCTACGGCGGGTCTGTCAAGCCCGACAACGCCGCAGAGCTGCTGTCGCAAACCGCGGTCGACGGCGCCCTCGTCGGCGGCGCCTCCCTCGAAGTCGAGTCGTTTGCCGCCCTATGCCTGACCGCTTCCCGCTCGTAACGCTCGTGATCCTGGACGGCTGGGGCTGCGCTCCGCCAGGCCCGGGCAACGCCGTCGAGCTCGCCGCTACGCCGGTCTTCGATCGCCTGTGGCGTGAATTCCTGCACACGACGATCGAGGCGTCGGGCGAGGCAGCGGGCCTGCCCCCGGGCCAGATGGGAAACAGCGAGGTCGGCCACCTGACAATCGGGTCGGGGCGGCGGCTCTATCAAGACCTGATGCGCGTGAACAAGTCGATCGAGGACGGCTCGTTCTTCGAGAACGCCGTTCTGCGCGCAGCCTTCGAGCGTGGCAAGCGCGTGCACCTGCTCGGCCTCGTCTCGCACGGCGGGGTGCATTCGCATATCGAGCACGTGCAGGCGCTGCTCGAGTTCGCGCCGGAAAAGACGTGGCTGCACGCGTTCACCGACGGGCGCGACGTCTCACCGCACGCGGCGCTCGCCGACCTCGCCGAGCTGCCTCAGGAGCGGATCGCAACGGTCGTCGGGCGCTACTACGCAATGGACCGCGACCAGCGCTGGGAACGCACGCAACTGGCCTTCGACGCGATCACACGGGGCGCGGGCACGCTTGCGAGCGACGTGCAGGCGGCGATTCAGGCGAGCTACGACGCGGGCGTCACAGACGAGTTCATCGAGCCGATCGTGCTGGCAGGGTCGCCGCGCCTCGAGGCGGGCGACACGGCGATCTTCTTCAACTTCCGCCCGGATCGCGGGCGCCAGCTGACGCGTCTCTTGCTCGACAACGGCTTCGACGTGACGACGATGACCCGATACGCGTCCGAGCTGCCGACCCCGATCGTCTTCGACGAGCAGGACGTCCCGAACACGATGGCCGAGGTGCTGTCCAGGCACGGCCTGAAGCAGCTGCACGTCGCCGAGACCGAGAAGTACGCCCACGTCACGTACTTCTTCAACGGCGGCCGCGAGGACGAGTGGCCGGGTGAGTCACGCGCGCTCGTTCCGAGCCCAAGGGACGTGCCGAGCTACGACCACAAGCCCGAGATGTCGGCCGAGGGAGTCGCCGACCAGGTCGTCGATCAGGTCGGAGACGGCTTCGCGTTCTGCATCGTCAACTTTGCGAACCCCGACATGGTGGGCCATACCGGTGTCATCCCCGCGGTCGTCCAGGCGGTCGAGACCGTCGATCGCTGCCTCGGCCGGGTCGTCGAGCGTGTGACCGAGCTCGGCGGGGTGTGCCTGATCACAGCCGACCACGGCAACGCTGAGAAGATGCTCGAGGAGGACGGGGCCAGCCCGCACACCGCCCACACGACGAATCCGGTTCCCCTGATCGTCACCGCCGCCGGCGAGACTCTGCGCGAGGGCGGCGAGCTCGCCGATCTGATCCCCACGGCCCTGGAATTCCTCGGTCTGGAGCCACCGCCGGAGCTGACAGGCAGGTCGCTCGTAAATCGTACGTAAGGGGGAGGGAAACGCCCGCAAAGCCGGTTATACTCCGGCCCACTTGTCACTGCCCCAGCCTGATCTTGCGATCCTGCGGAAGGCGCAACGCGGCGATGAACGTGCTTTCGCGATCATCGTGCACGCGTACGAGACTCCGGTTTACAACTACGTCCTCCGTTTGACGAACGGCGACAAGTCGCTGGCCGAGGATCTGACCCAGGAAGTCTTCCTGCGCGTCTTCCAGGGGCTGCCGCGCTTCTCGCTCCGGTGCAAGTTCACCACGTGGCTCTTCCAGGTGACGAAGAACCGGGTGCTCGACGAGTTGCGCGCAAAGGAACGGCGGCCGCTCTCACCCGTCAACCTCGACGATGCACCGCAGCTCGAGGCCGTCGACCAGCCGGCCGAGCAGGCGGAGGTGATCGACGCGTTGTGGCGGACAATCGACGACCTGCCGGTCGACCTGAAGATGGCCCTGCTGCTGCGCGACGTTGTCGGCCTGTCGTACAACGAGATCGCAGACTCGCTCGAGGTCACGCTCGCCACCGTCAAGTGGCGGATCTTCAAGGCTCGCGAGGACGTGCAGCTCGCACTCGCGCGTGAAGGCTTCACCTTCGGCGTCGCCACCGACGCCGGTGTCGTCACCGGTTAGCTCCCTTCTCCTAGATGCCGAGCGCGAGCCTGGCGGCGAGCGGGTCGGGGAGCCCGCGCTCCCGGATCGCGGCCTGTGTCTCGTGGATCGGGTACGGAACGCGCCGGAACGCAGCGCGCTGCGCTTCGTCGTCGATCAGCAGCCACGCGGCTCGCGGGTCGCCGTCGCGGGGCTGGCCGACCGACCCGGGATTGAGCAGCCACCGGCCCGCCGACAAGTCGAGCTCGGTTCCCTCCGGCGCAAGTCCGCCCGACAGCTCGCTGCCGTCCCAGCCGAGCCCGAGCGCGACGTGGCTGTGACCGACGAGCACGAGCGGGGCCGTCGTCTCGAGGATGCTGATCAGGGCGACCTGCTCGCTCAGCACATAGTCCCACACGGCGTCGCGCGGGCTGCCGTGGTACAGCTCGACGCCGGGGCGCTCGGCCGACGGCGAGAGCTCGCGCAGCCAGCCGGCCTCGCGTTCACCGAGCACCTCCCTCGTCCAGCGCGCGGCGGCTCCCGCGTCGCCCGTGAACTCCGAGACGTCGATCGCGCCGAGGACGGCCAGGTCGTGGTTGCCGCACAGCGACAACGCAGCACGCTCGCGCGCCAGGTTGACACACTCGTTCGGGTGCGGCCCGTAACCGACGATGTCGCCGAGGCACCAGATCTGGTCGGGGCTCTCGCCGTCCACATCCGCAAGCACTGCCTCCAGTGCGGGAAGATTGGAGTGGATGTCTGAAATGACGGCGATGCGCATCGGGAGGGCTGCAACGCTAGCCGTCGGCGCCGTCGTGTGGTGCGTGGCGGCCTGGCTGCTCTGGCGGACGAGCGTGCCGTCGCTGCACCTCTCGGGCTTCGACGAGCATCGGTATTTCTCTCCGCATGCGCTTGCCCGGTCGCGCAGCTACTCGAGGGGCGAGGAGGTGCTCTGGCTGCTCGCGACTGCCGCAACGCTGATCGCGCTCATCGTGCTTGCGCTGCGGCTGCCTCGGTCGATCCGAGAGATCGGGCTCGGCCGGATCGGCAGCGCGATCGTCGCGGGCATGGTGCTGCTCGTCACCCTCTGGTTCGTCTCCCTGCCGTTCAGCCTCGCCGACCTGTGGTGGCAGCACCACTGGGGGCTCGGGCCACTCGACATCGCCGCGTGGCTCGCGGCGCAGTGGTCGACGCTTGGGCCGGAGGCGGTCTCGGCCATGGCGACGATCGTGCTGCTCGTCGGGCTGGCGGGCCGTTATCGGCGCTGGTGGCTGATCGCCTGGCCGGTGATCGTCGCGATCGCGGTGCTCTTCGCGTTCGTGTCGGGCTGGCTGGGCACGGCGACCGCCCACCCTCTCAGGGACGCACAGCTGCGATCTGACGTTGCCCGTATCGAAGGCGTCGAGCACGTGAGCGGCACGCCGGTCGGCGTCCAGGACGTGTCGTCGTGGACGAACCAGGCGAACGCCTTTACGGTCGGCTTCGGGCCGGCGACCCACGTTGTCGTGTGGAACACGCTGCTCGACGGCCGGTTCTCACGGGGCGAGGTGGACGTCGTGCTCGCACACGAGCTCGGCCACGTGCGGAGTCGCCACATCCTGAAGGCACTCGGCTGGACCGCCCTGCTCGTCCTGCCGACGCTGTGGCTCGCCGCGTTCGTGACCCGGCGAAGGGGCGGGGTCGGCGATCCTGCCAACCTGCCGCTGGTGATCCTGACGCTGACGGTGCTCGCCCTCCTGACCGCGCCTGTGCAGAACGTCGTGTCGCGCCGGTACGAGGCGGAGGCGGACTGGCGGGCGCTCAACGCGACGCGCGATCCTGCGTCGGCCCGGGCCCTCTTCGAGAGCTTCGAGCAGACGAGCCTGGAGGAGCCGAGCCCGCCCCTCTGGGACTATCTCTGGCTCGAGAACCACCCGACGCTGATGCAGCGCATCGCGATGACGGAGCGCTGGCGCTAGGAGATCTAGTGGTCGTTGGTCTCGGGCAGGTCGTGAATGCCCTTGACCGTCGTGTACTTCGAGTAGGCGTCCTGCATGGCCGCGAGCAGCTCTCGCATGAACTGCTGCGACATGTTCACCCGCGCGACGACCACGCCCGGCACGTCACCTTCCTCGACCTCGTGGTCGATCCGGGCAAAGGTGAGCGTGAACTCGTAGTCCGAGAAGGTGATGTTCGCGAAATTCGCGTAGACGCCCGCGAGGTTCGCAGGATCCATGTGGATGTTGAGCTGGCGCTCTTGACCTTCGTCCATCTGCCTCGACGATACTAGAGAGACATGGACACCGAGACCCCCGGGAAGCCGTTGCCTAGCGCCGTCGACCGTCTCGCGGCGCGCATCGGCGAGGCGCTCGGGACGAAGGTGCAGCTCGAGCGTCCAAATGACCCGGCGCACGGTGACTTTGCAACCAACGTGGCGATGCGCTCGGCAAAGGCGATCGGCCGGTCGCCGCGTGAGCTTGCAGCGGAGTTCGCCGAGCAGATCGCGGCGCTGCAGGAGATCGCCTCGGCCGAGGTGGCGGGCCCGGGCTTCCTCAACGTCCGGGTCGCCGATACCTTCTTGCTCGACGCGCTCGCGGAGATGGGTGAGGGCTACGGCGGGGGCTGGGCCGATCCGGCCGAGCGGGTGCAGGTCGAGATGGTGTCCGCGAATCCGACCGGGCCGATCGTCGTCTCAGCCGCCCGAAACGGCGCGTACGGCGACTGTGTAGCGCGCCTGCTCGCGTTCGCGGGGCACGAGGTGTCGCGCGAGTACTACTACAACGACGCCGGTGCGCAGATGGATCGCTTCCGCGAGTCGATCGCGGCGCTTCGACGCGGCGATCCGGTCGCGGAAGACGGGTATCAAGGCGCCTACGTCGAAGAGCTCGCGCAAGCCCCGGGCGACCCGGTGCCGAAGATGCTCGCTTCGATCGAGCAGACGATGGAGCGCTTCCGGATCCACTTCGACAGCTGGGCCTTGCAGAGCGAGCTCGAGCTGCGGCTGGGCGACCTGCTCCCCAAGCTCGACACCTATGAGAAGGACGGCGCTCTCTGGGCGCGCTCGTCGGCCTACGGCGACGAGCAGGATTGGGTGCTCGTCCGGTCGGCCGACAAGGGTGGCACTCCGACCTACCGTGCCGCCGACGTCGCGTACCTCGTCGACAAGCTGGAGCGCGGCTTCGACCGCGCGATCTACGTGCTCGGCGCCGACCATCACGCGACCGCGCTCTGGTACGCGGCGATCGCCCGCATGCTCGGGCTCGATTCCGACCGGGTCGAGGTGCTGCTGTACCAGTTCGTCCACCTCACGCGCGGTGGCGAGTCGACGAAGGCGTCGAAGCGCGCGGGCAACGTCGTGTTCCTCGACGACGTGATGGACGACATCGGTGTCGACGCGACGCGGTGGTACCTCGTCAACCGCGGCCCGGATCAGACGATCGAGATCGATCTCGATCTCGCCGCCGAGAAGTCACAGAAGAATCCCGTCTACTACGTGCAGTACGCGCATGCGCGCATCGCGGCGATCATGCGGAACGCAGCGGACGCGGAGTTCGGTGGGCCGCCGCCCGGGCCGCTGGTCGCGGAGGAGAAGGAGCTGATCAAGCGGTTGACCGACTTTCCCATCACGGTGCGCGAGGCGGCCGACCGGCGCGGACCGCAACTCTTGCCGTCCTACGCGATCCGGCTGGCGGACGACTTTCACCGCTTCTACAACAAGTGCCGCGTGCTCGGCGACCCGGCGCAGTCGTTTCGGCTGGGACTCTGCCGGGCGACCCAGCAGGTGATCGCCCGCAGCCTCGACCTCGTCGGGGTCGAAGCGCCCGAGCGGATGTAGCCGTTAGGGCAACCTGATTCCGCCTCAGGCGGAACCAGATTGCCGAGTTGAACTCGTGAATCTGGTTCGGCTGTGCCGAATCAGATTCAGCTGCCTTGCGAATAGATCCGCCGGACGATCTCCTCGATGTCCGGCTCGGCGATCTGGAGGTCGACGAGCCGGGTCGCAGCCGCGACCCGTGCGGTCAGCTCGGCGGCGGAGCCGCGGAAGCGCAGCCACTGCCGCGGCCCGTCGACACGCTCGACCCGGGCACCGTCGAGCTCGAGCGGCGGCGCGGGCTCCTCCAGGTCGACGATGAGCGTGCGCTCGGCGCCGTAGCGCTCCTTCAGGTCGGAGATCTGTCCGTCCCAGATCAGGCTGCCGTGGTCGATCACCAGCAGACGGTTGCAGAGCCGCTCGATGTCCCCGAGATCGTGGGTCGTCAACAGCACCGTAACGCCCTCGTCCCGGTTGATCTCGATGAGGAAGTCGCGCACGCGCTGCTTGGCGACGACATCGAGCCCGATCGTCGGCTCGTCCAGGAAGAGCAGCTCTGGGCCGTGCAGCATCGCCGCGGTCAGCTCGCCGCGGATCCGCTGGCCGAGCGACAGCTGACGCACCGGGGTCTGCAGGAACGGGTCGAGGTCGAGCACCTCGCGGAAGCGGGCGAGGCTCGTGCGGTAGCGATCCGGCGGAACCTTGTAGATGTGCCGCAACAGGTCGAACGAGTCCTCGAGTGGCAGGTCCCACCAGAGCTGGACGCGCTGACCGAACATGGCGCCGATCTTCCGCGCGAGCTCGATTCGACGTCGGGACGGATCGAGACCCGCGACCGAGACACGGCCCGACGACGGGACGAGGATGCCCGTCAGCATCTTGATCGTGGTCGACTTTCCCGCGCCGTTCGGCCCGAGGTAGCCGAGCAGTTCGCCACGCTCGACGCGGAAGGAGATCTCCTTCACCGCCTCGATCACCTGCCGGTCGCGGCGAACACGTCCGCGTCGAACGACGAAGCGTTTGCTGAGTTGCTCGACCTCGATCATCCGCCTGCGCTCCGGTAGTGGCGCACGGCGAACTGCCAGGTGACGCCGGCCACGCCCGCGGCGACGAGCGCCACGACGGGCGAAAGGAAGTCGACGAAGCGCGGCAGTCCGAGTGTGTCGCGCTTGTCGAGGATGTAGAGCGCCGGGAAGTAACAGACGAACGCGAGCGGAACGATGTAGGCGAGGAAGCGACGCAGCCAGACGGAGAGGATGTCGATCGGATACTGCGCGAGGAAGTTCCCGCCGTAGGTGAAGGCGTTGGCGAATTCTCCCCCGTCGGTCGTCCAGAATGCGAGGCAGCCGGCCACGACCCACACCGAGCTGAAGATGACGATCGCGGCGGGCACCATCACGACGAACATCGCGATGCGGCCGGCATCCCACTGGACGTGCAGCGACCCGATCACGTAGGCCAGCACGATCGCGCCCTGGATCGCCTTGCCGAGGCGACGCATCTGGAAGTCGGAGCCGATCACCTGAAACAGCGTGCTGCGCGGACGCACGAGCAGGATGTCGAAGGTTCCGTCCCGGATCTTCTGCGGGAATTGATCCAGGTGCCCGATCACCAGGTCCGTGAGCGCGAACGAAATCGACGAGAACGCGTAGAGGAACGCGACCTCGCGGACGTTCCACGTGCCGAGTCGGTGAACGTTGTGGAAGATCACCAGGACCGCGAGGAAGTCGACGAACGAGATCAGGAAGTTACCCGCGAGGTCGAGCACGAACGACACGCGGTACTGGAACTGCGAGCGGATCTGAGCCCCGACGAGCCGCCGCCAGAGGAGGACCGGCTCAACCACCTTGAATCACCAGCTTCTGGCGTCCTGCCCGCAGCGTCAAGCGCCCGAGACCGAGGAAGACGAGCCCCCAGAACGCCTGCAACGCGATCACGCCCACGAGGGCCGCGCCGTGATGCTTCCCGAGCCAGATGTCGATCGGGGTCTGCATGATCGACGCGAACGGGAGAGCGTGCGCGAGCGTCCTCAGCCAGCTCGGGAAGAAGCTGAGCGGCATCACCATGCCCGAGAAGAACAACGAAACCGTCAGCGAGACCATCATCACGCCGCGCACGTCGACGAACCAGAAGGCGGACGAGTTGTAGAGGAAGCGGAAGCCGAGGCTGACGATGACGGCGAGCACAACGCTGAGGACGAACGCGAAGGCGTCCGGCACGGTGGGGTAGTGGAACGCGAAGACGAGCGCGCCGAACACGAACGGCAGCACGCCGCGGAAGACGAAGTGGTACGGCGCCCGGCCGAGGTCGTACGCGAGCCAGTAGCGCTGCGGGTCGAGCGGCCGCGACAGGTCGGTGGCGATCGAGCCGTCGCGAATGCGCAGGGCGAGCTCCTGCCAGCCGAACATGTAGACCGTCATGATCAGAGCCTGGGCGAGAAAGACGTAGGTCAGCGTGTCGGTCGCGTCATATCCGCCGACGTCGCTGCGGTGCTCGTAGACGGCGAGCAGGATGTAGGCCTGGATGAAGCCGAAGACCGTGTTCGTGAAGATCCCGGCGGCCGTCGCCCACGGATACGCCGCGTAGCGTCGCCAGCCGACCTTCGCGATCTCCCAGTCGAGCCTCACCGCATCACTCTAGGATCAGCACCCGATGAGCACCCCGAGGCCTGACCGCAACCTCGCGCTCGAGCTCGTCCGCGTCACCGAGGCCGCGGCGATGGGCGCCGGCCGCTGGGTCGGCCGTGGCGACAAGCTGGCCGCCGACCAGGCCGCGGTGGATGCGATGCGCGCGATGCTGGACACGGTGGTGATGGACGGCGTCGTCGTGATCGGCGAAGGCGAGAAGGACGAGGCGCCGATGCTCTACAACGGTGAGCGGGTCGGGCAGGGCGAGGGGCCTGAGGTCGATGTCGCAGTCGACCCGCTCGAGGGGACGCGACTGACAGCACTGGGGCAGCCAAACGCCATCGCCGTGATTGCGGTCGCCGAACGAGGCTCGATGTTCTTCCCAGGCGCCGCGGTCTACATGGAGAAGATCGCGGCCGGCGCCGATGCCGTCGAGGCGATCGACATCAACGCGACGCCGACCGAGAACGTGCAGGCGGTCGCGAAGGCGAAGGGCCGGCGTGTGACCGACATCCGCGTCGTCGTGCTCGAGCGCGACCGCCACGAAGAGCTGATCGGGGAGCTCCGAGAGGCCGGCGCCCGCGTGAACCTGATCCGCGACGGCGACGTGGCCCCGGCGATCGCGGCGGCACGCCCGGAGACGGGTGTCGACCTGCTCTACGGCATCGGCGGAACGCCGGAGGGCGTCATCTCTGCGGCGGCGCTCAAATGCGTGGGCGGCGGCATCCAGGGCAAGCTCTGGCCAAGGACGGACGAGGAGCGGCAGGCCCTCCTCGCGGCCGGGCTCGACCCCGAGCGCGTGCTCACGACCGACGACCTCGTCGCCAGTGACGACGTTTTCGTGGCGGCGACTGGCGTGACGACTGGTGCCCTCCTGCGCGGGGTGCGCTACGTCACCGACGGCGCGGTCACGGATTCCATCGTGATGCGCTCGCGTTCGGGCACGGTGCGGCGGATCGAGGCGCGCCACCAACTGAGCAAGCTCCGCCACTTCACCGGTAGGGAGTACTGATCGGAGGCTGCGTCGCCGGGCCTACAATTCACGGCGTCGATACTGCTGCAGATGGAGAGGATGACCATGGCTGTCGCCACACATGAGGGAATCGAACGGATCGAGGAGTTGCTTGGCGACGAAGCCGAGTCCTTGCTGGGCCACACCTGCAAGACGATCGACAAGAGCCTGCTACACCTTCCGGGGCCTGACTTCGTCGACCGGATCGTCGCGATCAACGACCGGCCGAACCAGGTTCTGCGCAACCTGCAGTCCATGTTCGAGCACGGCCGGCTCGGCGGCACGGGTTACTTGAGCGTCCTGCCGGTCGACCAGGGCATCGAGCACAGCGCCGGCGCGAGCTTCGCGCCGAACCCGGCGTACTTCGATCCCGAGAAGATCGTCGAGCTCGCGTACGAGGGAGGCTGTAACGCGGTCGCGTCGACGATCGGCGTGCTCGGCGCGGTCTCGCGGCGCTGGGCGCACAAGATCCCGTTCATCGTCAAGCTGAACCACAACGAGCTGCTGACCTACCCGAACGAGTACGACCAGACGATGTTCGGGAGCGCGCGCACCGCCTGGGAGATGGGCGCCGCTGCGGTCGGCGCGACGATCTACTTCGGGAGCGAGCAGAGCCGGCGTCAGCTCGTCGAGGTAAGCGAGGCGTTCGAGGAGGCTCACCAGCTCGGGATGTTCACGGTGCTCTGGTGCTATCTCCGGAACTCGGCGTACAAGAAGGACGGCGTCGACTACAGCCTCGCCGCCGACCTGACCGGGCAGGCGAACCATCTCGGCGTGACGATCGAGGCAGACATCATCAAGCAGAAGCTGCCCGTGGTGAACGACGGCTACGGCGCGGTCTCCGCGAACGGCTCCACGTACGGCCAGACGAGCCCCAAGGTGTACTCCGAGCTGACGACCGATCACCCGATCGACCTCACCCGCTACCAGGTCGCCAATTGCTACATGGGCCGCGCGCCGTTGATCAACAGCGGTGGCGCTTCCTCGGGCGAGAACGACCTCGCCGAGGCAGTGCGCACCGCGGTGATCAACAAGCGGGCCGGCGGTGTTGGGCTGATCAGCGGCCGCAAGGCGTTCCAGCGGCCGACGGCCGACGGCGTCGAGCTGCTGAACGCGATCCAAGACGTGTACCTCGCGTCCGGGATCACCGTCGCCTGAGCAAGGTGCTTGGGACCACGCGTGCGCTCAGCGCAGCCTCTCCCCCGAGCGGCTACTGAACGCACGCGAAAGATAGGACGCTGACGGCTGCGGAATCTTGCGCGGCTACAATCTGGCCGACCCGCGGGAGTAGCTCAGTTGGTAGAGCATCAGCTTCCCAAGCTGAGGGTCGCGAGTTCGAGCCTCGTCTCCCGCTTCTTCGTTCTGCAGCACCACAACCCGCCAAGCCGATTCAGGCCACTCGGGCGTTCCCCTGCGAGTTGCACGGGATGATGATCCTCTCTCGCGCGAAGGCCCTTTCCTGCCGAATCTGCGTGAGCGCGCGCTTCATGGCGACCGGGCGAAGGCCGCCCACTCCCGACTGGTAGGGATGGTCGAGGAACACCAGCAACAGCAGCGTCGACGTGATGACGACCGCGACGCCGCCCATCATCGTCGCCTGCACAATTGCCCGCTCGGCGCTGTCGGCGAAGAACAGCATGTAGATGAAGATGACGACGGACGCGATGAAAAGAACGATCCAGACGGGAAGTGGGATCACTCCTTCGGCGCCGTGGATGCGGTCGGCGCGTCCGTTCTCTCGGTCTGATCGCTGATCGAACCACTTGCTGTAGGCCGTCTGCTCGGACGCCGAGCGCGGCTCCGTCGTCCGCAGAGTACGCAGCATCACCAGGCTCCACGGGTTTCTCAAGTCGCCGACAGTGCCGGAACTCATCCGTGGCCACTCCTGATGGATCACCGTGCGCGCATAGCAGACGAGATCACGAGAGCTGCGCTCGCACGGCGATCGGCAGGAACTGCGCAGTCTCGAACTGCTGCACGACGGTCCGCGCCTCCGCCTCGGCGCCGCTGCGCGACGTGTCGAAACTCTCGAAGCTGAGAAAAACGACGAATCCGATCAGCACGGCGAAGCCGGTGGCAAGGACGCCGAAGATCCCGGACGCGCGATCGCCATCCTCGAAGTAACTTCCCTCAGGGGCACCCCGGCGGACGAGCAGCATTGCCGCGATCGCGATTGCGGCGACGCCGAGGACGATGAGGCCCGCCCACACGAGATTCATCGCGTCATCACCCTCTGCCTTTGGACGGAGAAAGCTGAAGGTTCTTGATGGTCGTCGTCGGTGACCGATGCGTGAGCGGGATCGGCCTACTTCAAGCCTTGTCCGGCTGCTTCGCCTCGGTGTCGATATCGCCCTGGGCCGCGGCCGAGCCTGCTCTGCCGCCGCCCGCGCCGCGGAGGACGTAGGCGAATCCGACCGCGACGATCGCCCCCGTGATTGGCCCGGCGACGTAGACCCAGTAGCTTCCGAAGTTCCGGCCGACGAGGTCAGGGCCAAAGGTGCGGGCCGGGTTCATCGACGCCCCGGAGATCGGGCTGCCCCACAGGCCGGCCAGGGCGATATAGGCGCCGACGCCGATCGCCCCGAAGATCCCGATGTTCTGGGCACCCGAGGCCGTCCCGAGGATCACGCTCACGAGGCCGAGCGTGAGAAGTGCCTCCATCAGATACGCCTGCCAGCCCGAGTATCCGCTCGCCGGGTAGTTGGAGCCGAACTTCGCCGACACCTTGATCACCTCGTGCAGGAAGAGCGCAGCCAGCGACGCACCGACGAGCTGCACGATGATGTAACCGGGCACTCGACGCCAAGGAAAGTCACCGCGAAGGGAAAAGGCGATGCTGACCGCAGGGTTCAGGTGCGCGCCCGACACCTTGCCCATGAACATGATGATCCCCATCACCATCAACCCGGGTGCAACCACCGCCGCGGTGCGGGTGATCGTGTTCGGGAACGCCTCGCCCATCATCCCGCCGCCGGCGGCCACGATCACAAGCAGAAACGTCCCGTACAGCTCCGAAAAGAGCCTGCGCCACTCCTGCTTCGGATCCTGAAAGTCGGACAGCGCCTGGACGACGTCCCGGTCAACCCATCCGGCAACGAACTCCTCGACCCGCTTGACCTCGCCCTCACTCAACGCTTGAACTCCCGTTGTCGCCGATAAACGATCCGTGGCCCGCCAGTGTCAAAGACGCGCGCACGAACTCCATCATCCTCTTCGGATGAACCAGTGCCGAGCGTGGGACATCGTCGAGCTCGTGAGCGAGCTGCATCAGCAATGGCAGGCGCGAGGGACGATCAGGATCAAGGGGGCGCCCGTCCCCGGCATCGACGTGTGTGTCAGGTGTCGAACCGGTGACGGGCGCGAGTCTCGTCCCAGCTAGGGGGTGACGGTCAGTGGCGCCGGGACCTCCGAGGCGTCCATGTAGACGTAGAAGCTGCAGCCGAAGCTGAACTGCTGGATGAAGCCGCGGATGTCGAGCAGTTCCGGGTCCTCGTTCGTGCCGGGAGGTACGGGGAAGCCAGCGGGCTCGATCATCATCTCGAAGCTCACGTTGTCGTACTTCGGCGCGTCCCAGGGGAACGTCGCCGTGCCGCCCGCAGCCAGCTGCTGTAAGGACGAGCGCGGGATGTTCGGCGCGACGAAAGTGATCGCTTCGGTGGTCGAGCTGGTGTTGCTGGTCGCGAAGCTGATGTTCCCGACTCCGCCCGACCCTGACGGGTCGTCGCCGCAGAAGATCGACAGCTTGCCGCGCTCTCCTTGCGCGGAGACGACCGGCGCGGTGACGGTGTGTCCGGTGAAGATGAACTGGCTGAAGTGGCGGACGGTGCTGTCGGTGTTGCCGGGCGGGCCGGGCGGCCCGGTCTGGTTCCACTGGATCGCCTGCTCGCTGGGGAGGCACTGGCCGTTGCTGCTGAGGCGAAGCGCCCCCGTTGCCTTCATGGCGCAGGCGTTGATCGTGTTGCCGCCGTTCGCGGCCGCGTAAGCCCCGAAACCGGTCCCTACCATCGCACCGACGAATGCGCCCAACAGGAGCGCCAACCTCCAGCGCCGGGACGAAGGGATGATCGCGAAAAGTCGTCTCATCCAAACTCTCCCTCCTGATGGATGTCTGCCTTGGACTTGTCTTGCAGACTGAAGCCTGGTCGCGGTCGCTCACAAGCCGCTAACAGACGGCTGTCAAACGTCGCCCAGTCGTTGCCCGAGACCCGCGCTGCTCGTCGTAACGGGTGGGGACACACCTCGTCGCGGTGGAGTGTCCTCAGAGCTCGCTCACGGGCGCTGGCCGCCTCAACCGACCTGGATTTGTGTAACTCCCCGAACAATTGCGGGCCGTGCATGCTTTACGGACTGGAGGGCGGCCTCCAGTCTGCGGCGGCACCAGAGGCGTTGCCCCTTTGGCCCAGCGCACACCCGGCCCGCGCCTCTGACCGTCGTCAAACAACGGTCCCCTGTCGCTCGCCGATCGACTAGATATTCGCGGCTCGATGGTCGCGGTCGAATGGAGCGTCGCTCCGTCGTCTGTGCGTGCTTGATCCGATCGGCAAGTACGTGGGACACTCCTTCGCGTGGTAGCCGGTCGTGTCTAGAGCTCGCCTCAACACGGAACGCAGACGCGAGTACGAGATCGTCCGAATCAGCGAAGGTGGTGAGTGGATGCTGTCGGACGAGCATCACGAGATCCGGCTGTTCGACGCGCCGTCGTCGCGAGAGGTGGTTGAGGTTCGCTGTGACTTCTGCGGCCGCTGGAGCACCGACGCTGCGCCGGTCGTGGCCGGCGATTGGTCGAGCTGGAAGTGCCTCGGAGGCACGGGGCCTTGCCCGAGACTGAGGCAGGCACCACGAGGTGACGCCGCGGAACCGTCTCAGCGACGGTGACAGTCGGTCCGTTCATGGCTTGAACGGATTATTGGGAGACCCCTCTGGACTTGGCGGCTCGGAAAGCGTTGACTGGAGGTGCTCCCACAAGAGCCCGCTCCCCCGGGCAGCGGTGGGACTGCGGCGCGGCCACCCGCGATCATTCATGGGTGGCCGCGCACCTTTGATCGCGCCACAGTTCAGGCAGCGCGCGAGCCCACGCGTTGAATGAAGCGCTTCCTCCGGGCCGTCACATTCACACGGTTCGGGACCGCGTACCGACTCAGTCACGTTCAACTCTTCCGCAGATTGTCTTTGGTTGGCCCCGCGGAGTCTTGGCGGGTCAGTCGAAGCTCGGTGAGGTAGCGACGCCTGCGGCAACGGCCTACCCCGTGACGGAGGAGAGAATCCCGCCGTTCGAATGTTCTCGGCCGGCGACGTCGCGGGGGCGACCCCCAACCGGGTGAGGTCCGCGCGGCTGGGTCGACGTCGTCGGCGTGAGATCACCGCCGATCGTCGACCCAGCACGCGACTCGCTACTTCTTGTTGTACTTCTCAACCGAGGTCACGACGTCGAGGCCGGGGTCGACGAGCGCTCGATCGACTCCCGGGCCGCCGATGATGTGATCGGCCGCGCCATCCTTCGCGTTGAACCAGTCGTTGCCGGTACCACCGATCAGCGTGTCCTGGCCGGGGCCGCCGTTCAGTTGGTCGTTCCCGGCGCCGCCGTCGAGCCGGTCGTTCCCGCCGAGGCCGCTGATGATGTCGTTGCCGCCGAGCCCACAGATCACGTCACGTCCCGGCGTCCCGATCAGGTGATCGGCGTTGATGGTGCCGCGGATCGTGCAGGGGTCCTTGCTGAAGACCGGCTGCCAGTCGGGCACCATCTGGTAGGAGAAGCCCGAGGCGGTGATCAGCCGGGTCTGCGAGCTTCCGTCCGCGTTCATGACGTAGAGCTTGCGACTGTTCTGTGCGGCCCGGTCGCTGACGAAGACGATCTTCTTGCCGTCCGGTGAGAAGGCCGCGAGCGCGTCGAGCGCGGGCGAGTTCGTGAGCTGTGTCACGCCGGTCCCGTCGGGGTGCATCTTGTAGATGTCGAGGTTGCCCTTCTCGGCGCGGTCGGATTCGAAAACGATCCACTGGCCGTTGGGTGACCAGTTGGGGTTCTCGCTGAAGTTGGGTGCGTTCGTGAGCTGCTTCTTGCCGCTTCCGTCGCCGTTCATCACCCAGATCTCCCGCGTGTCGGAATTTGCCGATTCGACCGTGTAGGCGATCCGGTCGCTCCGTGACCACGACGGGTCGTGCTCGTCGAGCGGTGAGTTGGTGAGCTGCGTGGCGTTCGATCCGTCGGCGTTTGCGGAGTAGATGTCGAAGTTGCCGTTGCGGTTCGTCTCGAAGGCGATCTTGGTCCCGTCCCCCGACCACGTTGGATCGGTGTCCACAGCCTGCGAGAAGGTGACCTCGCGCTGGTCGCTTCCGTCGGGCCGGATCGTGTAGACGTCGGGGTTCTCGCTCGGGCCGATGCTGGAGTAGGCAATGCGGGTGCCGTCGGGCGAGAACGATGCGCCGATGTACTGATCGCTTGCACGGGTGTTCGCGAGGCGGACGAGCCCGGTGCCGTCCGCGTTGACGAGCACGAGGTGGCCGGTCTGATCGTTGAAGACGATGCGGCCGTTCTTGCCAGGGAAGCCGGCCTGGCCTGCCTGGGCGCCGAGAGCGATCGCCGAGGCCGCGAGAGCCACGACGGTCAGCACCACGACGACGGTCAGGCGTGAGTGACGGGGGGACATCTGTTGCTGCCTCCTATTGTTGGATGGTTGGTTGCCAGTCGGGTGAGCTGTCGTCCCACCAGGTCGGGCACGAGAGCGTTCCGCTGTTCACGCGGAAGTTGTCGAACGCGACCCTAACCTCCTCGTGGGCGAAGTTCGGTCCGCTCGACAAGGAGAGCCCAGGAACCACGACTCCTGGGTTCGCCGGCACGTCGAGGACGGTGACCCAGCCCACGAGCGGATCGAGGTAGGACGCGATCGTCCGGCCGCCTGAACGGACGAACCGGAACGATCCGCTGCGGTCGGCTGTCAGGACGGTGTTGAAGCCGAAGTTGCTGTAGGCGTTGTAGAACTCGCCGTACGTCTCGCTCTGCCTGAAGATGCCTGCCCCGATGAAGAACGCCGCCAGTTGTGCGAACGCACCATTGCCCGCCGGCCAATCGAGCAGCTGGTAGTCGACCTGCATATCGAAGTCACCGGGAAGGCTGCAGTTCAGCCCATAGTGCGCTTCGATCGTGTTGAACGGCCCGCCGGGCTGTGCGTCCGCGCCGAGCGTGATCTCCAGCCTCCCGTTCTGCTGCGCGAACGAGGTATCGGTGCCGAACTGAATCGTGTGCCAGATCGGGTCTCGCAGGTCGCTGCTGAACGTCTCCACGAACGGAGCGTGCGGCGTCGAGATCTCGGTCTCGCCGGTGCCGTCCGGGTTGATCGTGTAGACGGCGCAGTGCTGATTCGGGCCGCCGGCGTCGGTGCATCCGTGGAAGGTGATCTTGGTGCCGTCGGGGGACCAGGCAGGTTCGAGGTCCACTCGGCCCGGCGTGTTGGTCAGCTGGCGGAGGCCGGTGCCGTTCGCGTGGACGATGTAGAGGTCGGCGCCGTTGTTGGAGTCGCCGTGGGCAAACACGACGTCGTTGGAGTTGGGCGACCAGTTCGCCTGGACGTCCGAGTTCTGTGAGCCGGGCGTCGTGAGGGGCTGCACTCCGGTGCCGTTCTCCTTCATCACATAGAGGCTTTGGGTATCGCCCTGGAACCTGCTGAAGGCAATCCGGTCGTTGTGCGGAGCCGCCGCCGCGTAGGCGTTGTCGGAGTCGAGCGGCGTCAGGCGGGTGAGGCCGCTCCCGTCAACAGCGACGATGTAGAGGGCCCGGTTCGGGAAGAACCCGGACTGGAAGACGATCTTGCCGTCGGCGGTCATGGTCGGCCGGTGCGCATTCGGAACGGCCGAGGTCACGAGGCGGACGTTCGACCCGTCGGCGTTCATGATGTAGATCGCGAAATCGCCGCCACGGTTGCTCGCGAAGACGATCTGCGACCCGTCCGGCGACCACCGAGGGTCGACGTCCTCAGACGGATTCCGGGTGAGGTCGATCCTGTTCGATCCGTCGGCGTTCATCGAATAGATCTCGGCGTTACCGTCCCGATTCGATCGGATGACGATCTTTCCGTTCGCACCGCGGAACGCTGCGCCTGAGCCGTGCGGTGCGATGCCGGCTACGAGCAGCAGGACGAGCGTCGCGGTGAGCCAGTGCAGGGTGCGGTGAGTTGTCACGACGACTCCTTTCAGCCACAGCGGGCAAGCGCCGCTGGGTCGGCGATCCGGTATCCGGTGGTCGGGTCGAGGCTGACGGTGCAGGTGACCCCCGGGAAGTTCGTCGTCTGGCGAACCGCTCGGGCGAGGGCCACGCGGTCGACGACGAGGTTTCCATGGACGACCGACGACACCTGGGCCAGCCGCGTGAGCAAGAGGTTGGTTGCATCGAAGTAGAGGTCGGCGAAGTCGCCCGGGGCGGCGCCGAACTCGAGCCGGTAGATCAGCCGCCAGAGCCGATCAGCCGGCAGCGTCTGCACCTGGGCGTACCAGGCGTTGAATGCCGGGTCCGGGACGGCCGTTGTGTTGAACACCGTCGGGCCTTCGGCGGGAAGGCACGGACCCGTCGTGCTGCCGTTGATCGTCGCGAGCTCGTTGCTCTCGTAGATCGCGAGCGCCGTTCCCGTCGGCGGCGGGCTCGGGCAGGGATCGGCGATCGCGCCGAACGGGAACGAGCACATGTGGCCAATCACGGCGACGTTCTGCTCGTTCGAGACGACCTGGGTCGCAGCTGCCGCGTTGAGGGCGACCACGTCGGCCGCGGCACCGCATGGGGCGTCGTAGCCGTCGTTGAGCTGGATTCGAAACCCGTGGACGGCCGGATGGAGTTGAAGCGCCATCTGAATGGCGTTCCGAATGCTCGGGGTGAAGGTCGCCCCGATCGGGGTCGACCGGTCGAGAGCGACAGCGATCTGCACCGGTTGGCCGTGTTGAACGACGACCTGGCTGCCTGCTCCGGCGGACGCGCCCGGGACGCTGACCCAGGCTGCCGACGCGACGACGGCTGCGAGGACGAGGCTCAGTCGCAGCTGGTGATGAGTGGTCACGATGACTCCTTTCTTGCGAGTTCGGAGACTGCGGCGACAAAGCTCGCCGCGTCGCTGGAGCGGGGGAGGTAGGCGGCCGCGCCTGCGAGCCGGGCTGCCCGTCGCTCGGCCGGGGCGTTCTGGTCGCCGACGACGAGCACCTTGGGTGCAGGGACAGGCGAGGCGGCCGCGGCGGCGGCGATCAGACCGCCTCCGGCCAGCTCACGGTCGACGATGCAGACATCGGGAGTGGCCTCGCGAATCGCCGCAATCGTCTGAGCGCGATTGGTGCACGAGGCGATGACACGGATTCCGGGCGCGCGCAACGCCCCGTTCAGCACTTCCACGAGCTCGGGGCGGCCGGCCAGCACCACCCGGATCGACTTCTTGGCTTGAGCGGACATCGCCAGAACGTGACCGAGACCGCTAACAAACCTCTGTCATTTGGCTGCCGAACCCTGACTTTTCCTTCATGGCGTGGTATTAGGGTCTGCGCAAGGAGGAGCACGGATGGACTTTCGGATCCTCGGATCGGTCGAGGTGCTCACAGGGGGTCAGCCACTCCCGGTCGGCGGTCCGAAGCAGCGCGCGTTGCTCGCCTACCTCCTCCTCAACGAGCAGGACGTCGTGTCGGCCGAGCGGCTGATCGAGGAGCTCTGGTACGACCCGCCCGGCGGTGGCGTCCAGGCAGTCCAGACTCAGGTGTCTCGCCTCCGGCGGGCGCTCGGAGGCAGGATCACGACCAGCGGCAGCGGGTACACGATCGACCTCGAGCCGGGAGAGCTCGATCTCGGTCGCTTCAGGTCGCTGCTCGCCGAGGCAGGCGCAGCTCTCGAGCCGGGCGAGCGGTCACGTCTGCTGCGCGAGGCGGACGCGCTCTGGCACGGGACGCCTCTGCAGGGAGTCGATGGTCCATTCGTTGCTGCCGAGGTGCGCGCGCTCGAGGAGTTGCGGCTCGCGGCGGTCGAGGAACGGATCGAGGCGGACCTCGACGCAGGCCGTCACGCGGCTCTCGTGGCTGAGCTCTCGTCGCTTGTCTCGCGCCACCCACTGCGTGAGCGGCTGCGTGGGCAGCTGATCCTCGCGCTCTACCGCAGCGACCGCCAGGCCGAGGCTCTCAGCGCGTTCCGCGACACGCGTCGCATGCTCGACGAGGAGCTCGGGATCGAGCCGAGCCCGGCTCTCCGCGAGCTCGAGCTGGCCATTCTCCGCCACGATCCCTCGCTCGCCCGTCCGGCGGCTCCCCGCCTCGGAGCGACCGAGGAGTCGACCCGGCCGCGACGCCGCCGGGCCGGGCTCGCCGTGGGCGCGGTCGTCGCGCTCGGTGTGATCGCCGCCGCCACCGCGGCGCTGACGCACAATGCCGATCCGGAGAGCGCGCCGCCCACGCCGGCCACTTCGTCGACGGTCACCCAAGCCGCACGACGAACGACACACGTCACGTCCACCCATCACCCCCGTAGGCGCATCCCACGACACCGCTCGCCGGCAACGACCCGGCAGGTGGTGCGCACCACGACCACGTCGGCACCGGTCCTGGCGGCCGCGGCTCCGCCGCAACAGCAGACGACGACCACGCAGACGACGAGCGCCGTGACGACGAAGCCGGCCGCGCAGACCAAGACCACGCCGAGCCACAAGTCGACGGCGAGGACCAAGACCACACCCACCCGCACGCCGGCCACGCCCCCGCCGAAACCGGTCACGATCTCGGACACCTTCGGGGGCGACTTCGTCGATCCGACGATCTGGCATCAGGTCACGACGGACGCGAACGTCTCGATCGCCGAGCAGAACGGAGAGTTGGTGCTCACCGTCGGACCGGCGGCGGTCCGCGGCGGCGCCTACAACCAGATCGACGTGCACGTCGGCACCCAATGCTCCTTTCCGGGCGACTTTGACGCACGCGTCGACTTCAACCTGCTCGAGTGGCCTCAGGCGGACAACATCTTCGTCGGTCTGAGCGCGATCTTCGCCGGCTCCGTCGTCGGCCGTGAGAGCAGCTCGCAGTGGGGTGACAACTACGTCGCCTGGGTCGTTCCCGGCAACAACGGCTCGGTTGCTCTCCCGGACACATCCGGGTCGCTGCGAATCACCCGAGTCAAGGGCACTGAGACGGCGTACGTCAGGCACGGAGGCGGTTGGTCGAGGGTTGCCGCCGGCCGCTCGCAGGGTGCCGCGGTGTTCGGACTGCAGGCGATGTCCCCTGACGCAACATCGGCGTTCGGCCAGCAAGAGCTCAAGGTCGCGTTCGACAACTTCACCGTGACGGGCACAAACCCGATCTGCCCGCCCGGAAGCGGCCCGCCCAGCCGCTAACGCCGCCGGGTGAGATCCTGCTCGGCCTCGGCGAGCTCCGCCGCCACTCGCTCGGCCTCGCGGCGTTTCTCCGCCGCCTCGTCGGCCAGGATCTCTGCTGCGCGGGCTGCATCCGATGCTGCCTGTTGAGCTTCGCGCGCTTCCTTGTCCAGGCGTCGCGCCTCGCCGCGCAGCGTGTTGACGCGTTCGCGGGCAGCACGCGCGACCTCGTCGCCGCGACGACGCGGCGGCGCAACGGCCTCGAGCGGCCCGAAGCCCGCCGCCTGCAGCTCGTCGGTCAGCCGGCCGCGTTGCAGAAGCGTGCGCGCGGCCTCGTCGATCGCGGCGGCGCGCAGGGTCTGTGAGAGACGCTCCAAGAGCGGCGCAGTTGCACGTTGGCCGAGCGCGGTTCGAGCCGATGCGAGCAGGGCGCGAACGGCCTCCCGCTCGCCGGCCGTGGCCTCGTTGACCTCGTCGACGCTGGCCTTTCCGCCGAGCGAGCGCTGTTGAGCCTCGCGCAGTTGCTCGGCTGCACGGAGGAGCATGTCGACCTGCTTCGGCTGCTCCCGCGCAAGCTGGTTCGCGACCCAGGCGACGGTGCTCGGCTTCTTCAAGGCGCGCACCGCGGCTGCGACGTCGTCCTGATGGGCCTTGCGCAGCCGCGCGACCAGATCGTTTCGTGCTTTCGTGAACTGCTCCAGCGGGAGGGCATAGAGCCCGTCGAGCTCGCTCTCGAGATTCGGCACCGCCGCCAGCGACATCCCTAGAGCATAGGAAGAGAAGAGGGGGAGGGATCGCTCCCTCCCCCTCTAGGTCAAACGCTGGTGGGGTCCCGGCTAAGCGGCCCGAACGAGCGAGCGTGGCGGCACGATGACCTTGAGGGTCGTCGACTTGCCACCCTTGACCTTGTAGATCGTGACCGGGTTTGCGGTCACGTCACCGTTCGAGTTGAACCCGAGGTTCCCGAGGATGCTGCCAACCAGCCTGACCTTGAACAGCTGCTTGGTCACGTCCGCGCGAGTGCCGTTGGAGTTGGCAATCGCCTGGAGGAGGACCTCGGTGGCCTGGGCCGCGTACACGGAGTACGGGTCCGGTGCCTTGTGGTCGGCCTTCGTGAACGCGATGACGAACGCCTTGCCTGCGCCCTTGAGCGCTGCGTTCGGCAGACCGGCAACCGAGACGGTCATGCCCTCGGCTGCGGTGCCTGCACCCTGGACGGTGGCCGAGACCGGGGTGAAGCCGTCAGGAGCCATGATCTTCACGCCCGGCGCACCGGCCGCGATGTCCTTGATCAGCTTGCCACCGTTCTCGCAGATCAGACCGCCGAGGAACACGCCCTGTGCCCCAGACGACTTGATCTTGACCGCAAGCGCCTCGTACGACGACGCCTTGCCGTCCCAGGCCGTGAAGCCGGCGATCTTGATCCCGAGCTTCACTGCGGCGTTCTTGAAGTTCGTCGCAACGCCCTGGCCGTAGGCCTCCTTGTCGTTCAGGATGAAGACCTTCTTGACGCCGAGCGACTGGGCCAGCAGCGCGTCAGCAGCGCCCTGGTAGTCGTCCGCCGCCACGACGCGGGCGTAATTGCGCTTCCCGGTCGGGTAGTACTTGCCCGGTTCGCCGGCCGCCGTGCCCGGGCCCGGATGCGTCAGACCGACATACGTGTTCGCCGGGCTGACCATGGCCACCGGGCCGTTCGAGGCGCGGTTGAGGACCGGGATGATGATCTCGGCGCAACCCGAGTTGAACGTGCCGATCACGCCGACGAGACTGGAGTTCTGCGCGTAGGCGTTCGCGTTTGCCGAGCACTTGCCCGAGTCCCACTTACCCGCCTGAGCGGTCGCGTCGTCACAGCTCTGGTAGGCGACGGAGTACTTGCCCGCCTTCCAGCCGTGCTGCTTCAGGATGAAGGCGATTGCACGGGTCATCTGTGACGTCTGTGTCCGACCGGAACCTTCGAGAGGCAGGTCGGAGGCGATCAGGTACTGACCACCTGCGTTCTGGATCGCCGAGCACGACGACGCCGGCAGCGGTGTAGCACCGCTCCGGGCCACTGCGCCGCTCACCATCGTCGCCAGGGCAACGATTGCGATCAGCGCGGACGCTCCTGCGCCCACGTAGATGCGCTTCTTCACTCGTCCTCCTGTCTGGGGGGTCAGGGGAATGTCGGGGAGAGCATAGAGACGTCGCGGCAGAACGCCAACCCTTCTCGTGAATCTGCTCGCCTAAGGGCTGGCTAGGGTGGTGCCGAAGAGCACATTGTGACGTCGTTGACTCCCACCGAACGCGCTGTTCCTGCGCTGACCGCGCGCGTGCGTGGAGCGCCCGCCACCTGGGCGTTCCTGGTGGGCGGCGGCATCGCGATCGGCATCTACTTCCTGCTGCCGTCGAACGCCCAGTCGGTCTTCTATGTCGTGATCGGGTTCTCGTCCGTGGCGGCGATCTGGATCGGAACGCAGCGCTACCTGCCGCCCGGTGAACGGCTCGCGTGGCACCTCTTCGCGTTGGGCCTGCTCGGCCAGGTGGCCGGCGACGCGATCTTCGCCGTGTACGAGCTGCAGCTGGACCGCGAGCCGCCCAATCCGTCGATCGCCGATGTGTTCTACCTGGGCGGCTATCCCCTGCTGGCGCTGGGGATCTTCCTCGTCCTGCGCAGGCTGGGCGGCCAGGCCAGTCGTGCTGCGATCCTCGATTCGCTCGTCATCTTCGCCGGCGTCGTCCTGTTCCAGTGGGTGTTCTTCATCGAGCCGTACCGCCACATGGCATTCGGCGGCGAGACACAACGGTTGGTCGCCATGGCCTATCCGGTGATGGACGTGCTGCTCCTCGTCGGGCTCGCACAGCTCTTGCTCGGGCCGGGCGGGAGGACGATGGCCTACCGGCTGCTGTTGCTCAGCGTCGGGCTCTGGGTGGTCGCGGACGAGATCTACGGCCTGAACATCAACAGCTATCAAGGCGGCGACTGGATCGACGCGCTCTGGCTCGCCTCCTACGTCATCTGGGCTGCAGCTGCCCTCGACCCGTCGATGGCAAAGCTCGCGCTGCCCGACCGCCGCAGGCTGCCGCGCCTCACCTCGGCAAGGCTGGCTCTCCTTGCAGCGGCTTTGCTGATCGGGCCCGCGATCGCGGTGTTCGAGAAGGCGCATCACGGTCGCCAGCACATCTATGTGATCGCCGTCGTGACTGCGCTCATCGGCATGGTCGTCTTGCTCAGGCTCGCGGGGCTCGTGCGCGCGGTCGAGCGCGCGCGCCGCTCCGAGCGCGGCGCACGGCGTGAGGCCGAGCAGGCACAACAGTTGCTCGCCTACCAAAACGAACAGTTGGTGGAGATCGACACCCTGAAAGACGAGTTCGTGTCGAGCGTGTCGCACGAGCTCCGCACGCCGCTGACCTCCATCTCCGGCTATGTCGAGCTGTTGCTGGAGGACGAGCCGGACGATGAGAAGCGCGGCTATCTCGCGATCGTCGACCGCAACGCCCAGCGGCTGCTCGGGCTTGTGTCCGACCTCTTGTTCACCGCTCGGCTTCAGGACGGTCGTCTCGAGCTCGCGCATGAGGAGGTCGACCTGAACCAACTCGTCCTGCAGGCGGTTGAATCGGCGAGGCCGCGAGCCGAGAGCTCGGGGATCGAGCTGGCCGTCGAGATCGACGAGGTGGCGCCAGTGCTCGGCGAGCAGGTCAGGCTCGCTCAACTGCTCGACAACCTCGTTTCGAACGCGATCAAGTTCACGCCGCAGGGCGGCGAGGTGACGGTGCGCCTGACGGGCGCCGACAGCCTGGCCCGCATCGAGGTGTCCGACAGCGGCATCGGGATCCCTGAGCAGGAGCGCGAGAAGCTGTTCGAGCGCTTCTTCCGCTCGCAAACCGCGCTCGAGCGGCAGATCCAGGGCACCGGTCTCGGCCTCTACATCTCAAAGGCGATCGTCGAGGCCCATGGCGGCCGCATCGGCGTGCACAGTACGGAAGGACTGGGCACCACCTTCATCGTGGAGCTGCCGATCACGTGAGCGAGCGTCAGTTGATTCTCTGCGCGGACGACGACGAAGACATCCTCTCGCTCGTAGCGCTGCGGCTCGAGCGGGCCGGTTTTGACGTGATGCGCGTGGTGGACGGTGACGCTGCGATCGCAGCGGCTCGGGCACGGCGCCCGGCGCTGGCTGTCCTCGACGTGATGATGCCCAAACGGACCGGCTACGAGGTGCTCGCCGAGCTGCGCTCCGATCCCGGTCTGCGCGACCTGAAGGTGATCCTGCTCTCCGCCCGTGTGCAGGAGACCGACGTGGAGCGGGGGCTCGACGCCGGCGCGGATGCCTACCTCGCGAAGCCGTTCAAGGCGCCCGAGCTCGTCGCCAAGGTGCAGGAGCTGCTCGGCTCGAGCTAGGAGGGCAGGGGCCGGCGGTAGCGGTAGCCGAACCCCCGCACGGTCTCGATCGGTGCTGACTCCGGTGCATCGGGGACGAGCTTGCGCCGGAGATAGCCGACGTAGAGCTTCACCTGGTCGCCCGAGACGCCGTACGGATCGCCCCACACGAGGTCGAGCAGCTGGTCGCGCGAGAGCACCTGGTTCGGGTTCTGCACGAACGCCGCCAGCAACTTGAACTCGAGCGGCGTCAGCTGCACGTCGCGGCCTTGCACCTTCACCTGGCGCTGGGCGTAGTCGATCTGGGCGAAATCGTCGCTGTACGCCTCGATCACCTCGGCCTTGCCGCCGGTGCGGCGGAGCAGCGCCTGCACACGGGCGAGCAGCTCCTGCCGGCCGAAGGGCTTCGCGACGTAGTCGTCGGCCCCGGCGGACAGACCGCGCACCTTCTCGAGCTCCTGCGTGCGTGCGGTCAGCATCAGGACGGGGACCTCCGAGAGATCACGGATCCGCTCGAGCGTCTGGTAGCCATCCAGGTCGGGCATGGTCACATCGAGGATCACGAGTGACGGAGCGTTCGCGAACAGGTGCCTGAGCCCGGTTTTCCCATCCTCGGCTTCGTCGACGAGGTAGCCGGCGCGCTCGAGCAGCTCCCGCAGCAGGAGGCGGATGTCGGCGTCGTCGTCGACCACGAGAATGCGGAGCCGGCTGTTCATACTCCCTTCATACCACCCGCGGGCCGAATCCCTGCTCGGAGCGGCGATCCTCCTCGTGTGGCAAAGGTCCTGATCAGCGAGCCTCACGACGACATCAGCGCGCTCCTCGAGCTCGTCGTGCGTCGCCTGGGCCACGAGCCAGTGCCCTTCTCCGGCGAGGCAGCCGAGCAGATCGGCGTCGATGCCGCGGTGATCGAGCCGGGCGAGGCGGCCGGCTTGCGGCTCGCCCAGAGCCTGCGCGCCCAAAACGTGCCCGTCCTCTTCACAAGCATCTATCCGCCGAGCGACAAACTGCTCGAGCTGACGCCGTCCGCGTATCTCGTGAAACCGTTCCCGCTCTACGCGCTCGAGCAGGCGCTCGAGCAGGCGCTCACGCAGCTCGCTCCGTCGGCTGCGCCCGCTTTGCTCTGAGCGCTCACGAACGGAGCGGCTCGGCCGGGGAGACGGTCACTTCGCCCTGGTCATCGACCGAGACGACTTGCCGCCCCTGCCCGCCCGAGCGGCGAAACCGCCCCAGCACCGAACGTGCGCCGGTTGGAGCGATGATCGCCTGCGTGCCGGTCCGTGTCTCGACGCGGTAGCCGGCAGCCACTTGTTCCTCGAGGAACGTGCTCAACGCGTCCCGTCTGTGCTCTTCACGCGCGGCGCTCGTGCTCGTGCCTACTTGCCGCGCGATGTCTTCTTCACCTTTGCGGTCTTCTTCGCGGCCTTTGCCGGCTGGTCGAGCGCAGACCCGGCTGCCTCGGCTCTGAGCCTTTGCTTTCTCGTCGCCATCTCCACCATCGATTCTGGGCGTAGCCCGCGTGGGGCGGGGGGCGTGGAACAAACGATCGCGACCGGGCCAGGGAGCCACTCGGTCGTCCACGTCCTACCGTCTCTTGCTCGAAGGATCCTACCCAAGCGGTCGGATCCGTCTTGTTCAGCACGAGGGGAGCGCCTTGATCCTCCCGATCCTCGGTGTGGGCAGCTGATCGGTGAACCACAGACTTGAGCCGACAACGACGATTCCGACCGGCTCGCTGGCCGCCGAGAGAGCGGTCTTGGTCTCGACGACGGCGCCCGTCACCGGGTCGATCATCCCGATCGCCTTCGCTGCACCGTCGTCGGTGAACCACACGTGCCCGTTTGCATCGGCCGCGAGCCCCTCCGGGATGCTGCCTGCGTTCCCGCCGTTCGCGTCGATAGCGTACTCCGTGATCACCTTGGTCGCCGGGTCGATTGCGCCGAGCAGGCCGTCACCCGGGGCATGGGTGGCCGAGTTGTGCGGCGGTTTCGTCCGGTCGTCTGCGAACCACAGCCTGCCGTCGGGGCCTGCGGCGATCCCGCGGGGCAGGCTGCCTTCGACGAGCCCGGTGGAGTACTCGTGGATCTTGTGCGTGTTCCGGTCGACTGTCCCGATCGCAGGATTGGGGTCGTTGTCGTCCGTGAACCACAGGTTGCCCTTGCGGTCCACGTCGATCCCCTCGGGGTGGCTGCCCTTGTTGAGCCCGGCGGTGTACTCGGTGATCGCACCCGTCTTCGGATTGATCGTCCCGATCGCCGGATTCGTCTTGCTCTGATCGGTGAACCAAACGCGCTTGTCGATTGGATCGGTCACGATCGCCCACGGGACGCTCCCAGGGTGCAGGCCCACGCTGTGCGTCGTGATCGCACGCGTGCCCGGGTCGAGCTCCGCGATCGCCGGGCTCGGCCCGTCGATCGTGAACCAGATCGTGCCCTTCGTGTCGACCGCGATCCACCTCGGCGTGCCGCCGTTGGGCAAGCCCTGGGTCGTCTCCGTGATCCCGCCCGTCTTCAGGTCGTACCGACCGATCGCGGGGGTCGTGCCGTTGTCCGTGAACCAGATGTTCCCGTCGCGGTCCGGCGCGAGCCCCTGGGGATGGCTCCCGGCGTTTCCGCCGGACGTGGGGGTGATGCCGGTCTCCTTGAGATCAGGCGTGAGCGTGCAAAGCGCCTTCTGAAGTGTCGAGTCGGGCTTGAGCGTCGTGACCGCACCTGGCTTCGCTGCGCCGCTGGGGACGAAGACCTGCTTCTTCGGCCGCAGCGCGACGCGCGCTCCGGTGCTCGTCGTGCCGACGGCGACCGTTCCGGTCTTCACCTGGACGAGGGAGCCGTGGCTCGTTCTCTTCATGCCGAAGACGGGATCGCCCTGAATCGAGATCGCGGTGTTTGCCATGACGAAGACAGCGTTCGGCTTGCGTGCGCTGCGCTCGGGGCCTTCCGTGACGCGGCACGTCGTCGACCCCGTCAGGTGCTGCAGAACGACGACGCCCTTGCGTGACTTCGCGGTGGTCTTGGGATAGATGACGTCCGCGGCGCCGTGCGTGACCACGCACGTGAACGTCGGCACGCCACCCAGTCCGGATTCGATGGTGATCGTCCCATGGCCGCTGTACATCGATTCGGCCGCGAACAGAGGCTGATCCTGCGAAACGACCTTGCAGCTCGGCGAGCCGGGGCACGAGCATCCCTTGCTCGCCGCGTCGAGGCGCAGATGAGCGCCGCTGCCAGGGAAGACGTGGGCAACGGATCCCACCTGCTGGCAACCTGCGCTCGACGAGTGCCGGAGCGGAAGTTTGCTCGAGCCTCGTGAGGTGCCCTGCGAGTGGGCGGCGACGAGCACCAGCAGGCAGAGGAGAACGCCGAACGCGCGGGCCGGGGTCATGTCAGTCCCTCCAGGAAGTTGCGAACCGGTGGCGAGATCGCCTCCAGATTCGCTAGCAGGACGAGGATCAGAACGGTGTAGAGAAGCGGCTCGAGCTGAGAGCGGTTGATCGAGCCGTCGAACTTGATCCTCCGGAACGAATGAAACGCGCTGCCGGCGTCCGTGACGATGCCTCTCAGGACCGCAGAGAAGCCGCGTCGGCCGCGACGGTTGACGACAGATCGCACGAGAATGCCCAGGAGAAACACGATCAGGAGGGCGACGGCCGGATGGTAGGGCCGGACGAGGTAGCCGCCGATACCCCACTCGACGACCCAGTCGAACTGGCGCATGATGAATCCTTTTGACTCGCGCTCGAGGCTCCGGCGCAACACCTTCGCCTCATTCGCGGCCGCGAGATCGTCGGCGTTCCGTGCCGCCTTCTCGAGCAGTCGGTAATTGCTCACTCGGTCCGCCAGCGGCCAACTGATCTTCGGCAGCGCGCTCGAGGAAATACGAAGCTTGTCGATCCGCCGGGGTTTCCCAAAGTACGTTGGCTCAGCCCCGTCGAGGTCGAGTGACGAGATCACCGCGTCCTCGAACAGGGGCGAACCGTGAATGCGACCCGCATTCGAGAAGTCGGCTGTTCCCGCGAACAGGACCAACCTGAAGCTGGCTGCGTTCATGTCGGAGCCGATGAAGTGGGCCTCTTGAAAGCCGAGGTCACCCTGCGCGGTGCTCAAGTCGAAGTTGGCACGCGAGTGGAACGTGACATTCGAGAAGTCGGAGCCGCCGCCGAACCGCGCGTCGTAGAACGACGCAGGCGACCCGAAACTGGCGTCGGTGAAGCGAGACTGCTGCGCGAAGTTCGCTCCGAGGAACGACGTGACGCCCTGGAAATCGGCGTTGCTGAAATCGGCTCCGCGGTCGAACGAGGCGTCGGTGGCGATCAGCCGCTTGGCGAAGGCAGCCTGGAAGAAGCCCGCCGCTCCGTGGAAGGCGGCGGCGGCGAACGTGGCGGGCCCTTCGAAGTTCGTCGTGTCGAACTCGGCCGCGCGGTCGAACTCCGCCGAGTAGAAGTTCGCCGGTCCCACCACCGTCGTGCCGGACAGGTCGATGATGCTGCGAAAGGTCGTCGAATCGGCCCGGATAGCGCCGGTTACGCACGAGTTGCGAAGAACGATGGGGCCGACTCCGACGTCGTGTCGCCCACGAAGGTCGAGGTTTCCGTCGATGAAGGCGCAGGACTTCAACAGGGGCTTGCCTTCGTCGATGATCCGCTTGGCGGCCTGAGGCTTGAGCGTGATAAGGCGCGCGCACGACGTCGGCGGTGGGCAGGCCGACGCAGGGGCCGCAAACGCCGACGCGACGAGTCCCTGCTGAAGCGCAGCACACACCGTGAACGTGGTGAGAGCGATCAGCGCTTCAAGTCCCCGTCCACCGCGGCGCCGGTCTGACCGAACTGCCGCATGGTTGTGGAGGAACGACGACCGGCGGGGCACGCGCTCTCCTCTCCGCCCCCCGCCGACTAAACCACGGTCGTCGGGCCCAGTCAACGCGAGGATTCGCCGCCGGTGGCGCGCGGTCAGCGGTCGTCTTGCGGGAGCGCGCGCAGCTCGTGCTGGAACGCAGCGAGCAATTCGACGTACTGCTCGGTCACGGCGTGCATCCGCGGCCTTGGGTCATTGCGCCAGGTGGCCGGCAGGTTGTTCCGTGCGCGCGCCCGAACGAGCTGCTGCTTTTCCCAGTGTGCAAGGAGTCTTCTGTCGACTGCCATGGCGGGACAGATCGGCACCGTTCGGGCCGGGCTTTAGAACCGTCCGAGGCGGCAGCGTCCGAACAGAACAAAAGCCCTGCGTTTGCAGGGCTTTTCACAGGCTGCGGGACTAGGACTCGAACCTAGACTACCGGATTCAGAGTCCGGCGTCCTACCATTAGACGATCCCGCAAAGCGACCGGATTGTAGCCGCCATTCCCGCCTACAGATCGAGCTGATAGAGCGGTACGAGCCGCTTTTCGGCCTCCGTGTCGATGTGCGCGATCACCTCCACGTAGGGCTCGAGCCCCGAGCCGACCAGCTTGGCCTTCAGCAGGCCGTCGACCTGGTAGATGCCGGAGGAGTTGTTCATGCGGATCGAGATCCGGATCGGCTTTTCCTCGCCGTCCGAAATCTCGACCTCCTCGATCGCGGCGGCAGAGAGCGAATGGATGCCGACGCGGCCGCGCTCGAAGGCGATCCGCGAGCGGCCCTGCTCCATGTCGAGCGCGTCCGCCACGCGCAGGATCCCCGCCTCGAGCGTCAGTGGCTCACCGTCGGAGCGATGGCTGATGATTCCCTGCAGCACCTCGGAGACGACGACGGTGAGATCGGGCTCCTCGTAGAGCCCGCCGATCAACTCGCGTAGCTTTGGCTCGGCCAGGAAAAGACTGAAGTCCTCGTGACCGTGACGGTGCACCGACATGCCGATGCAGTGAGTCAGGGCCGTCAGCGCCACGACGAGCTCGGCGTCGTCGCGCGTCATGCCGTAATCGCGGACCATCGCGGGCTCGATGCCGTGCTTCGTCAATTGACGTAGCAACTTGAGCGCGATGTTCGTGACGATCTGGATGTGCACCCAGGAGTGGTCGTTGATCTCCATGCGCGCGACCGCGTTCACGTTCGCCACATGCCACCAGCCCTTGAGCTGGTCGTCTTTGTTCACGCGGTCGATCACCGTTCGCAGCTTCTTGTTCGCGCGCACGGGGACGCGGATGCGCATCTGCTTCACCGCCTCGGCAGGTGTCAGCCGTGTCTCGCGCTCCGCCTCGGCGGACACCGGATCCGTGATCCGCTCACGCGTCTGAGGATCGAGTTGGTTCTTGTCCTCCGGCATGGCGACACGATACGCCTCCGGCATTGGCCGTCAGGCTGCGTCCGCGGCCCAGTCGCCGTAGAGCGACGTATAGAGGCCGCGCAGCGCGAGCAGCTCGTCGTGCGTGCCCTGCTCGATCACCTTGCCGTGCTCGAGCACGACGATGAGGTCTGCGTCACGAATCGTCGACAGGCGGTGCGCGATGATGAACGCGGTGCGACCGTGCAGCAGCCGGCGCAGTGCGCGCTCGATCTTCCGCTCCGTGCCGATGTCGACCGAGCTCGTGGCCTCATCGAGGATCAGGATGCGTGGATCGGCGAGCAGCGCGCGTGCGAACGCCACGAGCTGTCGCTGGCCGAGGGACAGGCGTGAGCCACGCTCGCCGAGTTGTGTCTCGTAGCCGTCCTCGAGCCGTTCGATGAACTCGTCCGCGCCTACAGCGCGAGCAGCAGCGACGATCTCGTCACGCCCTGCTTCCCGCCGCCCGAAAGCAATGTTCTCTGCGACGGTGCCTGCGAAGAGAAAGCCTTCCTGCGGGACGATGCCGAGCTGGCGTCGCAGCGAAGCTTGAGAGGCCTCGCGCAGGTCGACTCCGTCGATCGTGATCGCGCCCTCGGTCGGGTCGTAGAAGCGCGCGAGCAGCTTGGCGATGGTCGACTTGCCGGCGCCTGTGTGGCCGACGAGCGCAACCGTCGTTCCGGCCGGAACATGAAGGTCGATGCCGTGCAGCACCTCAGGGCCGCGACCGTAGGCGAAGCGGACGTTGTCGAAGGTGACGTGCCCGTCGATGCGGTCGAGCTCGCGCGCATCGTCGGTGTCGCGCACCTCGGGCTCCTCGTCCATCACGTCGGTGATCTTGTCGAGCGCGGCGACGGCCGACAGGAAGGTGTTGTAGAGCTGCGAGAGCTGCTGGACGGGGTCGAAGAAGTTCGTCAGATACGCGAGGAACGCGATCAGCACCCCGATCGTCAGCTCGTGGTTGAACGCGAGATAGCTGCCGTAGCCGAGGACGACCGCCGTCGCAGCGGATGAGATGAAGTCGACGACCGGGAAGTAGACGCCGCTCAGCACGACCGTTTGCATGTTCGAGTCGCGGTAACGGTCGCTGACGACGCGGAAGTTCTCGCGCGCGGCGTTCTCGCGGGTGAACGACTGGAGCACGCGCATCCCTGCGATGTCCTCGGCGAGGGTCGCTGTGACGGCGCCGAGCGTCTCGCGTACACGGCGGTACGCGCGTCCGGAGCGCTTCCGGAACACGGCGGTCGCGAACGTGACCGCAGGCATGACGATCAACGAGGCGAGCGCGAGCCGCCAGTCGAGGAAGAAGAGGACGACGACAGTGCCGACGAGGAGCAGCGTGTTCTGGACGAGCGAGGTCACGCCGTCCGTGACGAGCTGGTCGAGCGCCTCGACATCGTTCGTCAGCCGGCTGATGATCACTCCGGCGCGATTTCGCTCGTAGAAACCGAGTGAGAGCCGTTGCAGATGACCGAAGAGCTGTCCGCGGAGGTCGGCGAGCATCCGCTCGCCGGTCCAGCCCGTGTAAAAGGTCTGCGCGTAGCTGAAGGCGATACCCAGCGCGCCTGCGCCAACGAACGCGAGGACGAGCCAGCCGAGTGTGGAGGTGTTGCCGTGGCTGACCTCGTCGATCGTGCGGCCGAGCAGGTACGGCGGCAGGAGCGAGACTGCGGTCGCGCCGAGCAACGAGAGGATCGCGATCGCCGTGCGTCCCTTGTACGGCCGGGCGAGCCGGTAGAGGGCGGTCAGCCGGCGCTTCGTCTGTCCCCACGACCAGTCTTCGACTTGCGCGCGCCCCCCACGCATCAGGTGGCCGCCAGGCTGATGGACTCTCATCAGGCCACCTCTTCGGTGAGCACGCGCTCGAGCAGCCCGTGCTCGTAGATCTCGCCGTACACCTCGCTGGTGTCGACCAGGTCGTCGTGTGTGCCGCGCGCCGCCACGCGCCCGTCCTCGAGCACGATCAACTCGTCGGCGAGCGCGATCGTCGAGAGACGGTGGGCGATTATGATCGTCGTGCGTCCCCGCATCGCCTCACGCAGGCCGTCGCGGATCCTCGCTTCGGTCGACGCGTCGACCGAAGCGGTCGCGTCGTCGAGAATCAGGATGCGCGGGTCGACGACCAGCGCGCGTGCGATCGCCACTCGCTGGCGCTGACCGCCGGAGAGCGTGATTCCGCGTTCGCCGATCACCGTGTCGTAGCCCTCCGGCAGCGCCTCGACGAACTCGTGTGCCTGCGCGAGCCGCGCAGCACGCTCGACCTCGTCGTCGGAGGCGTCGGGACGGCCGAAGGCGATGTTCTCGCGCACGGTCGCAGAGAAGAGGAACGGATCCTGTGCGATCACCCCGATCTCGCGTCGCAGCGATGCGAGGGTGACCGCGCGCACGTCGACGCCGTCGATCAACACGGAGCCCGCCTGCACGTCGTAGAAGCGGGGAACGAGAGATGCCAGGCTGGTTTTGCCGGCGCCGGTGTGCCCGATCAGGGCGACGACCTTGCCCGCGTCGAGCTCCAGATCGATCGCGCCGAGGACGGGCCGGTCGGGGTCGTAGCCGAACGTGACGCGATCGAACGTGACGCGACCGGGGCCTGGTGGGAGCTCCTGTGCGTTGGGGTCGTCACCGATCTCCTCCGGTTCGTCGATCACCTGGAAGATGCGCTCGCCGGAAGCAGTCGCACGCTGCGCTTGGCCGATCCACATGCCAAGCGCGCGCAGCGGCATCACGAGCATCGCCAGGTAGAGGTTGAAGCGGACGAAGCTGCCGACCGACAGCGAGCCGTTCGCGACCATGCGGCCACCGACGAGCAGGATCGCCGCCTGCGACAGGAGCGGCAGGAAGCTGAGCATCGGGACGTAGAACGCGCGTTGGCGGTTCGCCTTGACGCTGAGCCCGAAGACCTCTTCGGAGCGGCGCTCGAACTTCAGTTGCTCCGATTCCTCCTGCGCGAACGACTTGACCACGTGCACCCCGACGATGTTCTCCTCCGCCACGGTCGCGACGTCGGCCATCTTCTGTTGCACGTCGCGTAGGAGCGGATGCGACACGTGGCTGTAGCGGTACGCGACCGCGATCAGGAACGGCGCGATCGTCAGCGAGATCAGCGCGAGCTTCCAGTCGATGAGGAAGATGACGATCCCGACGCCGATGACCGTGAAGATGTGCTGGAAGAAGAAAATGAGGCCGTAGCCGAGAAAGAACCGCACGCCCTGCAAGTCGACGGTTGCCCGGCTCATCAGCTGCCCCGTCTGATGGCGGTCGTAGAAGCCGAACGAGAGCCGAACGAGCTTTGCGTAGATCGCCGTGCGCAGGTCGAGCTCGACGTCGAGGGCCTGCTTGCCGGCGATCAGCCGGCGGCCGGCCATCATCGCCGCCCGCGCGACGCCGAGCAGGAGAATCGCTCCGACGAGCCACGGGACCTGGCTCCGCTCGTTCTTGGTCAGTGCGTTGGCGACCGAGCCCGTGAGATAGACGCCGATCAGGGCGGCCGCCTGCGAGCCGATCGCGAGCACGACGGAGACCGCGGTCGACAACTTGTAGGGACGAAGGAACCCGAGCAGCCGAACGAAGGTCGTGCGATAACGAGGCGCTTGGGTCACCCGACGAGGGTAGCGATGGTCAGAGACGTGCCAGCTCGGCGTGAATCAACTCGACGGCCTGGTCGACGCGCGCGCGGTTCTCGGGCAGGTTGAGCCAACTCGATGCGCCCGAGGGATGGGGGAGTGGAATCGCAACCGCAGGCCCGTCGAGCTCATAGCGGATGCCGACACTCTCGCCGACGCTGCGCACGCCGAGCAGCCTGCGCGCTGCAAGACCGCCGACCGTGACGACGAGGCTTGGCTCGAGCAGCCGGAGCTCTTCGTCCCGCCAGTGTTCACAGAGGCGCTGTTCCTCCTGTGTCGGCGTTCGGTCGCCGCGGCCCGACGCAGGCCGGCCGGGGTAGCAGCGAGTCACCGACGCGCAATAGAAGGTGGCGTAGAACTCGTCCTCGTCGAGGTCGAGCCAGCGGCGCAGCGTCTTGCCCGCGCGGCCACGCCAGGGGCGCCGCTCCTCACCCTCGACGATGCCGGGCGCCTGACCGAAGAGGTAGGCGCGCTGCCCCGACCCGGGCGCGAGCACGGGCAGTGACTCGAGCGGGTAACCGGCGTCGGCGCACGCACGGCACGCGGACTGGGCCCGCTTGAGCGCCGCGATCGAGCGGTAGGTCACGTCGTTGAACGGACGACCACGAACCAACGGCCCGCGTGCAGCACGTCGCCGGCCAGTTCGTTCGCCAACGCCTGTGGCTCGAAGACCCGCTTGAAGACCGGCCACCGCGATCCGTCCTCGAGCGTGCGTTCTTCCCACCGTTCGAGCGGCTCCTCGTCCGCACCGGGACGGCTGCCGAAGACGATCAACTCGCGCGCGACGCGCCGGGCCTCGGCGAGGAACCGGAGCCGCTCGGGCTCCTCGAGGTGGCAGTAGAAGAAGCTCGCATGCACGCGGGCGAAGCTCTCGTCCGGAAACGGCAGAGCAAGCGCGTCGCCGACGATGAAGCCGGCGTTGGGGAGGCGGTCGCGGGCGATCGCGATCATCGATGCGCTCTGATCCAGGCCGACAACGTCGCCCGGCAGGTAACGGGTGATGAAGCCGGTGCCGCACGCGATGTCGAGCGTCCGCACTGGTGGGAGTGCGCCGAGCAGTGCGGCGACCTCGTCGAGCTCCGCCTCCCAGCCCGGCCGTTCACGTGCCGCGAAGAGCCCACGCCCGAGCCACCAGTCGTCGTATTCCGGTGCGCGCCGGTCGTAGTACTCCTTCACGCCTCCTAGAGTACGAACTGTGCTGCCGCTCGAGTCGGTTCCGAACTTCAGCGAAGGCCGCGACGCGGCGACGATCGACGCGCTGGGCTCGGCGCTCGAGGGTCACGCACGCCTCTTGGACGTGCACGCCGACGCCGATCACAACCGCTCGGTTTACACGCTCGTCGGAACCGAGGCCGAGCTGGCCGATGCGCTGCTCGCGGCGATCGCCGTCGCCCTCGAGCGAATCGACCTGCGCACACACGACGGTGCACATCCGCGCATCGGCGCGGCCGACGTCGTTCCGATCGTGCCGCTGCGGCCGGAGGATCTCGCGCGCGCGCGCGCAGCAGCACACTCGGTAGGAAAGCGAATTGCCGACGAGCTCGGTCTGCCGGTGTTCATGTACGCGCCGCCGAAGCGTGGGCCGGCCTTCTACCGGCGCGGCGGCCCAGTTGGATTGCAGCGGCGGCTCGACTCCGGAGAGCTGGAGCCCGACTACGGACCAGCGCGCCTGCACGCGACCGCGGGCGGCGTGATCGTTGGGGCGCGCCGACCGCTGATCGCGTTCAACGTCAACCTGCGGGGTGAGCTCGACGCTGCGCAGGCGATTGCGGCGGTCGTGCGCGAGACGGGTGGCGGCTTTCCCGGCGTGCGAGCTCTCGGCCTCGCTCTGCCGCGCGTCGGCCTCGTCCAGGTCTCGATGAACGTGGAGGACTGGGAGGCCTCCGCGCTGCACGAGATCGTCGCGCGTGTCGAGGAGGAAGCGCGCGCGCGCGACGCGGAGGTTGTCGGCTCGGAGCTCGTGGGGCTGATGCCGGCCGGTGCCGCAGCGGCAGCAGCGGGCGCGATGCTCAGGATTGACGGGTTCGACGCATCGCACGTGCTCGAGCTGCGTTTGCTGTAGCGAGAGCCACCAGCCCGACGAGCGGCACGGCGAGCGCGGCTGCTCCGAACAGCGTGCGTGCGGCCACAAATGCGAAGAGCGGCGCGACGAGGATCAGCCCGGTCGCGTGGGCGCCGCGATGCGTCAGCAGATCAAGCCGAGGACACGGCCGAGCAGCCCGTCAGGAATCTCCTCCTGCGCGGCCGAGTTGAGGAGCACGACAGACGTGCTCTGGCCCGTCGCCGCGAAGAACGCGCCCGCCACTGCGAGCGGGAGCGATGTCGCGAGTGCAATGAGCCCGTAGCCCGGGAGGTACATCGACCAGGCGATGAGGCTCGCGCGCGCTTTACGGCGAATGGGAACCCGTGCGAGAACCGCGCCACTCACAATTGCTCCGGCGGCATAGCCGGCCATGACGATCGAGAAGCCGCCCGCTCCGTGGTGCAGCGTGTCGCGCACGAGCGTCGGTACCCCGCCGATCCAGGTCCCGGCGGTGATGGTGACCGCGACGCCGAGGGCGATCACCCCCGCGGCGAGCATCGGTCGAGGGCGCACCGCGTCGAACCCTGCGCGGATACGCGGCAGTGGGGCACGTGGGTCGTGC
The DNA here is from genome assembly GCA_036271075.1 of Gaiellaceae bacterium. Taxonomy (GTDB): domain Bacteria; phylum Actinomycetota; class Thermoleophilia; order Gaiellales; family Gaiellaceae; genus PALSA-600. The sequence continues at coordinate 38,613 of DATBBH010000132.1, forward strand.
TCCTCCGCGTGCTGGAGCCTTGCGATCAGCGATGCGGAGATGAAGAACGAGACGGCGTTGACCGCGAAGAAGACACTCACCGGCACGAACGTCAGCAACGCTGCCGCGACGGCCCAGCCCCCGATCGAGAGTGCCTGGACACTCGACTGAACGAGCGCATTCGCGCGCTGGACGTTCTGGCGGTCGACGAGCGCAGGGATCGTCGCGCCGTACGCCGGCGCGAAGTAGCTCGTTGCGGTCTCGAGAACCGCGGCGGCGGCGACGAGGCCCCACAAGGGCAACGAGCCGGCCAGTCCGGCGATTGCAACCGGAACGAGCACGACGCCGCGGACGAGATCGGCACTCACCATCAGGTGCTTCCTGCTCCAGCGGTCGGCGGCGAGGCCGCCGTGCAGGCCGAAGACGATCGCCGGAATGCTGTCCGCGAGCCGAACGGCCACGACCCCGAGCGGGCCTCCGATGTCGAATGCGAACCACATCAGCGCGATGTAGTGCAACGAGTCACCGAGCTCGCTCGCGGCGACGGCGAGATAAAGCCGCCGAAAGTCGGGACGGCGTAATAGGTCTTGCGCGCCGATGCGTCGTGGCGCGGCCACTTCGAGCTCGCGGGGCAGGTCGAAGACGGGATCCGACACGCGCCGGAGTATCTCCGCGGCAGGACTACACTCGTCACCGTGACCGCGACGCACGCGCTGACCGGCGACGATCTTTCCCTTGCCGACGTCTGGGCGGTCGCCGTCGAGCGGCAGCCGGCGTCGACGCTTTCGGCGGCTGCGCGAGACCACATGCGAGCGGCGCGTGGCGTCGTCGAAGCGGTCGCCCACGGCGCGCACGAGCACACCTACGGCGTCAACACCGGCTTCGGCAGGTTCGTCTCGAAATCGATCCCCGAGGAGCAGACCGAAGAGCTGCAATTGCGACTGCTCCGCTCCCACGCGTGCGGAGTCGGTGACCCGTACCCCGACTCGGTCGTGCGCGCCGCGATGCTGCTGCGTGCGAATGCACTCGCGAAGGGCAACTCGGGCGCGCGGGTCGAGACGGTTGAGCTGCTCCTCGAGTGCTTGAATCGGGGCGTTCTGCCGTTCGTGCCCGCGCGCGGCTCCGTGGGCGCCTCGGGCGATCTCGCCCCGCTCGCGCATCTTGCTCTGCCGCTCGTCGGAGAGGGTCGAGCGTGGTGGGAAGGAGAGCTGCTCGACGGCGGGGACGCTCTGGCCCGGGCAGGCCTCGCGCCGGTTCGTCTGCTGGCGAAAGAAGGGTTGTCGCTGATCAACGGCACGCAGTTCATGGCGGCGCAAGCTGCGCTCGCGCTCGTGCGTGCGTGGCGCCTCGCCCGGGTGGCCGACTGTGTGTGCGCGCTGTCCCTCGAAGCATTGCAGGGGTCCCGCAACTCGTTCATCCCACAGGTGCACGCGCTGCGTCCGCTACGCGGACAGGCGGCGTCGGCGCGGAACGTGTTGCGCTTGCTCGACGAATCGGCGATCAGCGAGTCGCATCGCTGGTGCGACAAGGTGCAAGACGCGTACTCGCTCCGTTGTGCCCCTCAGGTGCATGGAGCCTCCCGCGACTTGCTCGACTACGTCGACTACACGGTGACGACCGAGCTGAACTCGGCGACCGACAATCCGCTGGTGCTCGTCGACGACGGGATGCTCGTCTCCGCGGGGAACTTCCATGGCCAGCCGCTCGCGTTCGCGCTCGATGCGCTCGCGATGGCGGTCGCCGAGCTCGCGAGCATCTCGGAGCGGCGCGTCGAGCGGCTCGTCAACCCGAACCTGAGTGACGGGCTGCCGGCCTTCCTGACGACCGACGGAGGGTTGAACTCCGGATTCATGATCCCCCAGTACGTTGCTGCGTCGCTGGTCTCGGAAAACAAGTCGCTGTGCCATCCGGCTTCGGTCGATTCGATTCCGACGAGTGCCGGCCAGGAGGATCACGTGTCGATGGGCAACGCAGCGGGTCTGAAGGCCTGGCAGGTCGTCGCGAACTCGGAGCGCGCGCTGGCGATCGAGCTGTTGGCAGCCACGCAGGCTGTTGAGTTCCTCGCGCCGCTCGAGCCGGGGCGCGGTGGCCGCGCTACGCATGACTTCGTCCGGTCGCGGTCGCCGCGCCTGCGCGACGACCGCTCACTTGGACTCGACATCGAAGCAGTCGCTGACGCGATCCGTGACGGATCGTTGCTCGCCGCAGTCGAGTCCGAGGTCGGTGAGCTGGAATGAGCCGTAGGCTGCAGTGGGGCCTGCCGGAGGCGCCGCCGCCGAGGCATCCGTATCGCGACACGCTGCTCGTCTACGGCGTGCTCGCGGTCCTGATCGTGATCGCCGCGTGGTTGACGGGTGGCGCGGTCGGGAAGGCGGCGGTGATCGCAGTGTTCTTCTTCGTGGTCGCGTCGGGCTGGAGTCTCTACCGCTGGCGTCGGCGGCTACGCGCCGAAGCCGACGATCGGCGTGCGCAGGAGGCCGAGCTGTGACGGTCGCCCAATCGATCGACACCCTGGTGGAATTGCTGTGCGGCGACCTCTCATCCATTCACGCACCGCACGGCAGCGAGCTGAACGCGCGGTCCTGGTCGACTGAGGCGCCGCTGCGCATGCTGCTCAACAACCTCGACGCGGCTGTGGCCGAACGTCCCGAGGATCTGGTCGTCTACGGCGGCAGCGGCAAGGCGGCGCGGTCCCATGAGGCGCTCAAGGCGATCGTCCGGGCGCTTCTCCAGCTCGCCGACGACGAGACGTTGCTCGTCCAATCCGGCAAGCCGGTCGCGGTCTTCCGGACGACGGTGCACTCACCGCGCGTCCTGATCGCAAACTCGCTGCTCGTGCCGAAGTGGGCGACGTGGGACGAGTTCCGGCGGCTCGAGGCGGAGGGTCTGACGATGTTCGGCCAGATGACGGCCGGATCGTGGATCTACATCGGCACCCAGGGAATCCTTCAGGGCACGTACCAGACCTTCGCGGCAGCCGGGGAGAAGCATTTCGGGTCGCCGTCGCTCGCCGGGCGCTCCGTCCTCACCGCCGGCCTCGGAGGGATGGGCGGCGCCCAGCCACTCGCGGCGACCCTCGCCGGAGGAGCGATTCTCTGCATCGAAGTCGACCAGTCGCGGATCGATCGCCGGCTGGAGACGCGCTACCTCGACGAGGCAACCGACTCGCTGGACGAGGCGCTCGCGCGCGTGCGCGCGGCAGCTCACGAGGGCCGCGCGCTCTCGGTCGGCCTGCTCGGGAACGCGGCCGACGTCGTCCCCGAGCTGGCGCGGCGCGGCGAGCACTTCGACCTCGTCACGGACCAGACTGCGGCGCACGATCCGCTGACCGGCTACGTGCCCCGCGGGTTGTCGGTCGCCGAGGCGGACGCTCTGCGCACGTCGGATCCGGACGAGTACCTGCGGCAGGCCCGTGCGTCGATCGCTGCGCACGTCGAGGGGATGCTCGAATACGTCCGGGCCGGCAGCTACGTTTTCGATTATGGCAACAACTTGCGAGGTGAGGCCAGAGACGCAGGCGTAGCGGAGGCATTCTCATACCCGGGCTTCGTCCCGGCCTATATCCGGCCGCTCTTCTGTCGCGGGATCGGGCCGTTTCGCTGGGCGGCGCTGTCCGGCGCCCCGGCCGACATCGCCGTGATCGACGAAGCGCTGCGTGAGCTCTTTCCCGGCGACGAGCTGCTGCAGCGATGGCTCGCGCTCGCACCCGAGCGGGTTGCCTTCCAGGGCTTGCCGGCGCGCATCTGCTGGCTCGGCTATGGCGACCGAGCCAAGGCGGGGCTCGCGATCAACGAGCTCGTTGGCGCGGGTCGCGTCAAGGCGCCGGTCGTGATCGGGCGGGATCACCTCGACGCGGGCTCCGTTGCTTCGCCCTATCGCGAGACCGAGGCGATGCGTGATGGCTCCGACGCGATCGCCGACTGGCCGATCCTGAACGCACTCGTCAACGTGGCGGCGGGTGCGACCTGGGTCAGCGTCCATCATGGCGGCGGCGTCGGCATCGGGCTGTCGATCCATGCGGGGATGGTCGTGCTCGCGGACGGCACAGCCGCGGCTGCCGAGCGGCTGGCGCGCGTGCTGACGACCGATCCCGGGCTGGGCGTGGTGCGGCACCTCGATGCCGGCTACCCCGAGGCGGAGGCCGCGGCCCATCAGCACGGCCTGTCGACACCGATGTTCGACGCCTAGCCGCATGGCTCCCAGCGGTGCAGCACGGCTGCTCGTTCGCGACCTGGCGCAGCTCGCCACGCCTGCTGCGGGGACGACGCCGCGCCGCGGGGCGGAGCTCGCCGCGGTCGATGTCATCGAGGATGCGTTCGTCCTCTGCGCGGGCGACCGCATCGAGGCGGTTGGGCGCATGCGCGACCTGCCGTCGATCGAGGGCGAGCTCTCCGAGCTCGACGGGAGCGGGCTCTGTGCGGTCCCGGGCCTCGTCGACTGCCACACGCACCCGGCCTGGGGTGGCGACCGCGTCGACGAGTTTTCGCTGCGCGCCGCCGGCGCGAGCTACGAAGAGCTGCACGCGGCCGGCGGCGGGATCCTCTCGACCGTCCGGGCAACGCGTGCGCTCGGCGCCGAAGGCCTGCAGGAGCGGGTCGATCGCCACGCGGGCTGGTTCCTTGCCCACGGGACGACGACGTGGGAAGGGAAGTCGGGCTACGGGCTCGACAGGGAGACCGAGCTGGCATCGCTCCGAGCGGTGCGCGAGGCGGGCGGCTCGCCGACGTGGCTCGGTGCGCATTCGGTGCCGCCCGAGTTCGACGACGGCGACGCCTATCTCGACTTCGCGCTCGGGGACGTCCTGCCCGAGGCCGCACAGCTCGCGGACGCAGCGGACGTGTTTCTCGAACGCGCGGCGTTCACCGCTCCGCAGGCACGCCGGTATCTCGAGGCGTGTCGGACTGCTGGGCTCACGCTCCGGCTGCACGGCGACCAGTTCACCGAGAGCGGCGCGATCCCATTGGCGGTTGAGCTCGGTGCGCGCTCGGTCGACCATCTCGAGGCGACGGGCGACGCCGGGGTGCGCATGCTCGCCGAGAACGACGTCGTGGGTGTGCTCCTGCCCGCGAGTGCGCTCTTCCTCGACCGTCCGATGCCGCCCGGTCGCGCACTCGCCGATGCGGGTGCGCCGCTGGCACTCGCCACCGACTTCAATCCCGGCAGTGCGTTCACGACTAGCCTGCCGCTCATCTGCTCGGTTGCCTGTACCCAGCTGCATCTGAGCCCGGAGGAGGCGCTGAGCGCCGTAACGGTCAACGCGGCGCACGTCCTCGGCCTGGCGGGCGACCTCGGCCGGATCGCGCCCGGGCTGCGCGCCGACCTGACGCTGCTCGCGACGCCCGACTGGCGGTATCTCGCCTATCACCTCGCCGGGGACATAGTCACCGCGGTCGTGCGCGGCGGTGTGCTTGCCTTCCGGCGCTAACCTGCGGCATGCCCACGCGCAAGCAGCGCCGTCGCCGCAGCAAGGATTTCCGCCACGACGTTCGCGTCTTCGAGGTCGATTCCGACGGGAACGAAGTACCGATCGCCGAGCTGCGCACGCGCGACGAGAAGCCGAAGGCAGCGGCGTCGAAGGGCAAGCAGAAGAAACCGGCGCGGACGAAGAGCGGCCGCCCGATCCGCGAGGTGCCTCCGCCTTCGTGGGAGCGCGCGTTCAAGCGCGGCGGGGCGATGGGCGCGCTGATGCTGGTCGCCTTCCTCTTCCTCTTCAAGAGCGCACCGCTCCCGCTGCGCATCGCCTGGGGCGCCTTCTATGCGCTCGCGTTCATTCCGCTGACGTACTGGATCGACCGCACCGCCTACCGCACCTACCTGCGCCGCGTCGGTCGCCAGTCCGAGACGAAGAGCTAGCCGCCGCCGCCGCCGCGGTAGTGGCCTTCGCCTGGCCACGGTGCGAGCTGCAGGAGCACGCGCGCCCCGCCGTCGCTACGCAACGCGTGACGCTCGTCCGGCTCGAACCGCGCCAGAGTGCCCGGGCCGCAGGTGACGGTGTCGCCGCCCGCGCTGATCTCGACCTCGCCGTCGAGGACGGTGATCCAAGCGTTCTCTTTCACTTGGTGGTCACCGAGCGACTGGCCGGGACTGAGCACGATGAGGACCGCGCGAGCACCATCGTCCGAGTGGAGCACGATCGGATCGCGCGTCCCCTCGGGAGCATCGAGATCGAGCAGGTCCCAGTGCTGCACCAACAGGAAGCGTATACGCGCCCGGATACACTCAAGCGCTGCTCATGCCGCTCGCCGTCGACAGCTTCGTGATGGGGCCGTTCCAATCGAACTGCTACGTCGTTCGGAGCGAGCGCGGGGCACCCGAGGCGGCAGTCGTCGACCCCGGCGCCGACCCGACCGAGCTGCGGCTCGAGCTTGCGCGTCTGGGCACGCGGACCGGCGGCATTCTCGTCACGCACACCGACGTCGATCACATCGGAGGTGTCGCGGCGCTCGCGGACGGCACCGGCGCCGAGGTCTGGGCGCCCGCCGGCGAGGTCGAAGCCCTGCGCACCGGTGAGACCCGGGGCGGAATGCGCGTTCCGGCACACGATCCCGCGCACACCGTCACCGGTGGAGACGAGGTCACCGTCGCCGGTATCGCATTCGACGTGATCGACATTCCCGGCCACTCCTCAGGGCACGTCGCCTTTCATTCCGGTGGCGATCTCTTTTCGGGCGACCTGCTGTTCGCCGGCTCGGTCGGCCGCGTCGACCTGCCCGGCGGAGACTGGGAGATCTTTCTCGACTCGGTGCGCGCACTCCTCGACCGCCTTCCGCCCGAGACCGTCGTCCATCCCGGGCACGGGCCTGCGACGACGCTCGGTCGCGAGCTCGAGACGAATCCGTTCCTCGCCGAGTTGCGCGCCGAGCGCAAGCCGTGACGGAGAAGTTCCAGGCGCCGCGCGGGACGCATGACGTCCTGCCGAACGACGCAGCGTGGTGGCACGTCGTGCGCGCGATGGAAGAGGTGACGGCGCTGTACGGCTGGCGCCGCATCCAGACGCCGGGATTCGAAGACACCGGCCTCTTCGCGCGCACTTCGGGCGAGGCGTCCGATGTCGTGCACAAGGAGATGTACAACTTCAGCGACCGCAGCGACCGACCGCTGACGCTGCGGCCCGAGGGCACCGCGCCGATCTGCCGTGCCTACGTCGAGCACGGCATGCATCGCGAGCCGCAGCCCGTCAAGGCGTACACGATCGCGCCGATGTATCGCTACGGCGCACCGGGGCGAGGTCGCTACCGCGAGCACTACCAACTCTCCGTCGAGGCGATCGGCTCGGCCGATCCTGCAATCGACGCCGAGATCATTCAGCTCTACCACGAGCTTCTGCGCCGACTGGGCGTCACGGAGTGGGAGCTCCGGCTGAACTCGATCGGCGACGCGAACTGCCGTCCCCAGTACGTCGAGCGCCTGACAGCGTGGCTCGACGAGCACGCCGACGTGCTCGACGACGATGCTCGGCACAAGCGTGAGACGAGCCCCCTGCAGGTGTTCGACGTCAAGACGCCGTCGGTCCGCGCTGCGCTCGAGGCTGCGCCGAAGATCGGCGAGTCGCTCTGTGGGGACTGTCAAGCGCATTTCGACGACGTCCGCCGCCGGCTCGACCTGTACGGCGTCCCGTACGTGATCGACCCGACGCTCGTGCGCGGGCTCGACTACTACTCGCGCACGACCTTCGAGTTCGTCGGGCCCGACGAGAACGCGAACTCGACGATCTGCGGCGGCGGTCGGTATGACGGCCTCGTCGAAGAGATCGGCGGGCCGCCGACGCCGGGCATCGGCTTCGGCGCAGGCCTCGAGCGCCTGCTGCTCGCGCTCGAGAACGAAGGCATCACGGTCGAGCAGCGCGGCGTCGAGGTGTTCTTCGTCGTCGACGACGCCGCGTCGCGCGACAGTGTCCTGCAGGCCCTGGCAGAGCTGCGCCGCGCGGGCATCTCCGCCGACACCGACTACGCGGGCCGGTCCTTCAAGGGGCAGATGACCCAGGCCGGCCGGAGTGGAGCGAGCACGGTTGTGATCGCACGCGCAAACGACGTGACGATCAAGCGCACTGGAAGCGACGAGCAGAGAGTCGCTCTCGGCGAGGTCGTCGCTACGCTCACGGCGTGAGCTGGCGCGACCTCTACTGCGGCGAACTGCGAAGCGACCACATCGGTAGACGGGTCACCGTCGCCGGCTGGACCGACACTCGCCGCGACCACGGCGGGCTCGTCTTCATCGACCTGCGCGACCACACGGGCAAGCTCCAGCTCGTCGTCAACCCGGAGCGCGCCGCGGAGGCCGCGCAAGCGGCCCACGAGATCCGCAACGAGTTCGTGCTGCAGGCCGAGGGCGAGGTGGTCGCACGCGCGCCCGAAGCCGTCAACCCCAACCTGCCGACCGGCGAGGTCGAGATCCAGGTCGACCGGCTGACCATCCTCTCGCGCTCGACGCCGCTCCCGTTCCAGCTCGACGAGGAGAACGTCGACGAGACGCTGCGGATCAAGTATCGCTGGCTCGACCTGCGCCGCGACCGGATGCAGCGGAGTTTCCGCCTGCAGCACATGGTGATCGCCGCCATTCGTCGCGCAATGGATGCGCAGAGCTTCGTCGACGTGTGGACGCCCAGCATGACGCGTGGCACGCCTGAGGGTGCGCGCGACTTCCTCGTGCCCGTGCGCCTGCAGCCGGGCAAGTTCTTCGCGCTCGCCCAGTCACCGCAGATCTACAAGCAGCTCTGCATGGTCGGTGGGATCGATCGCTACTACCAGATCGCGACCTGCTGGCGTGACGAGGATCTCCGCGCCGACCGGCAATTTGAGTTCCGTCAGCTCGACCTCGAGATGGCATTCGTTGAGCGCGAGGACGTGCTCGATGTGATGGAGACGGCCGTCGTCGCATCTTTCGCGGCACTCGACCGCGACGCACCGGCGCGGCCGTTCCCGCGGATCGCATTCGACGAGGCGATGGAGCGCTACGGCACCGACAAGCCCGATCTCCGCTTCGGGCTGGAGATCCACGACGCGACCGCGGCCACCCGCGACTCCGAGTTCGGGGTGTTCAAGAACGCCGCCGCGGTCCGGTACCTCGTCGCGCCCAAGGTCTTCTCGCGTGCGGAGATCCAGCGTCTCGAGGACCTTGCCAAGGAGTGGGGCGCCAAGGGCCTCGCCTACATCGTCGTCGACGAGAGCGGTGAGGTGCGTTCGCCGATCGCCAAGTTCCTGTCGGCCACCGAACTGGCGGCCGTCGAGGCGCCCCCAGGCTCGACCGTGCTCTTCGGCGCAGGAAACGACTCGGCCGTGCTGCGGGTGCTCGGCCTGCTACGCCTGCACCTCGGCCGCGAGCTCGACCTGATCGACCCTGAGCTCAACGTCTTCCACTGGGTGCTCGATTTTCCGCTCTTCGAGCAGGACGAGGAGACCGGCGGCTGGACCTTCATGCACCACGCATTCACGGCGCCGATGGCCGGAGACGAGGTGTGGGACGAAGCGAGTCCCGGCGGGGTCCGCGGACAGCACTACGACCTGGTCTGGAACGGCTGGGAGCTCGGCTCCGGCTCGATCCGGATCCACGACGTCGAGCTACAGCAGCGGGTCTTCCGCACGATGGGCCTGAGCGAGGAGGAGGCGCATTCCAAATTCGGCTATCTGCTCGAGGCGCTCGCCATGGGTGCGCCGCCGCACGGAGGCTTCGCAATGGGGATCGAGCGCTTCATCGCGCTGCTGGCCGGCGAGCCGGATATCCGCCAGGTGATCGCGTTTCCAAAGGTGTCGAGCGGGTCGGATCCGCTCACCGGCGCGCCCACCGCAATGCCGGGCGACGTCCTGCGCGAGCTGGGAATAGAGGCGCTGCCGCAGGAAGACTCAAGCTCGGCCTGAACTATCGTCGATAGAGAAGGCATACTTCCACTCCCGAGCTTCTGCCATGACCACTCCCTCCCCGCAATCGTTACCGCTCACATCGCTGCCTCGGCTCGAGGACCTGCCGCAGAGCGCGGACGGCACCTTCGAGGCCGACGGTGTTCGCGAGGCCTTCGACTCGTTCCGTCGCCATGCGCTGCAGCTACAGGCGCAGCTGCGGGTGCTGCAGGCCGCCGGAACGTCGGCCAACGTCGACCCAACCGGGCACGCCGTCCGAATGGACGCCCTCCATCTGATTCGGGCCGCGGCCGAGTTCGCCGATGCGCTCGAGCGCGACGCCCAAAACGCCTCTGCCGCCCAGATTCAGCGCACAGAAGGCGAAGTGTCGGGGAGACAGCGCAAGCTGCAGGAGCGCGAGCGCGAGGTCGAGCGCTACCGCGAGGAGAGCGAACGCCAGCGCAACGAGATCGTCAACGCAGCCAAGAATGAGGCGCGCGAGCTCCTCGCCAACGCGAACCGCGACGCAGCGACGGAGTTGCACGAGGCGGAGGCGAAGGGTGCCCGGCTCCTCGAACAGTCTCGCCACCAGGCGACCGAAGTCACGAACGCAACGCGTGCCGAGGTCGAGCAGGTCCTCGAATGGGCGCGTGCCCAGGCCGGCGTCATCCTCGCCCGCGCCCAGCAGGGCGCCGAGCAGTTGCTGACCGCCGCGGGTCTCGGCCCGGAGGCGCTCGCGGAGGTCTCCGAGGCGATCGTCAGTGCGGCTCGCGCGTCCGCGGAAGCAAGCCGCAGTCGCGGCGGCGGTGCAATGCCTGCTCCGACACCGCCTGCACCAGCCGAGAGCCACGTCACAGCAGCGCCCGAGCCTGAGCACGAGGAACAGGGACCGGCAGCCGACGAGCCGTCGCCCCCGCCGCCGGTCAGCCCGCCGCCGTTCTCCGGCCCGCCGACCTCGCCTGCGCCTGAGCAGGGCGAGGACGCCTCGTAGTCGAAGAGAGGCTCGATGCCTGATCGTCGCGGCTCGCGGTTCGTCCTCGAGGTGCTCTTTCTTCTCGGGCTGGCCGTTGCGCTGACGCTGGCAAAGCTCGACCCGCTCGAGATCGCGGGCGTGATGGTGCTCGGCTGGCTGATCGTGGCGGCGCTCGAATGGGCTGCGTGGCGTGGTGAGCCGCACTACGGGAGCGGTCTCCCGCCCCGCTACTACGTGCCGAACGTGAATCTGCCACCGGCCCAGCCGCTCGAACGGGTTGACGTCGGCTACCCCGAGGCACACCGGGACGAGGCGCCGACCTGGATCGCCTCGCCGGCGCTGCGGGCCGAGGTGCTCGGTGCCCAGGGGCAGGGCGGCGAGGTGCCGGCCGAGTGGCCGCAGGCGGCGCCTGCACCCGCTGGACGCGAGGTCGAGCCGGAGGAAGCGCAGGAAGATCCATGGACGGTCGTTTCGCTGCCGGCCGCGCCCGTCGGCGAGGTCGAGCCGGACCCGGGACCTGAACCAGAGCCGGAACGGGAGCCCACCCTCGATGTCGCCCTCGCGCCCTCGGCGCAGGGGACGGCCCGCTACAGCCTCGACCCGCTCGGAGATCCACCGCCCCGGCGACGGTTCGGCCGGGGCGGGAAAGAGGCGCCGCCTGCGGTTGAGGTCCCGGCGCGGCCCGCCGGAGTTCGCGCGCTGCCCGGCCGGTCGAGCCGTCAGGATTAGCGATCGTGCGTTTCTTCAGCCGTCGCCGCAACACCGTGACCGCGGAGGAGCCCACGCTGGCCGCAGCGCCGCCGGAACCGGTGAGCGAGCCGGAGCCCGAACCGGAACCGGAGCCAGAGCCGGAGCCCGAGCCCGAGCCTGAGCCAGAACCGGAGCCTGAACCGGAGCCCGAGCCTGAACCCGAGCCGGAGCCCGTGCCGATCGCGCCGCGGAACTGGAATCTCTGGGAGCTCGACCGTGCAGTGCGCGAGAGCGGTGATCCAAGCGAAGAGCGCGAGCTCCTGCTGCTCTATCTGCGCGACTACGCCGGGCCGGACGGCACGCTACCGCTCGAGTTCGACGACCTCGTGCGCGAGTCGTTCGGCGAACTGCTCAGCACACCTGCCGGATGAGGCCGCATCTGGCGGTGCGCGAGGCCGCGCTTGCAGGCCTTGCCCTGCTCGTGGCGACAATCGCCGTCGCGATCACCGCGCAGACCCGTCATGACAACAAGGCGAGCCCGCAGCCCGAAGGCTCCTACCCCGCGCTCGCCGGCTCGAGCGGGCCGGCTGCGTTCGGCCGCCGAACGGCCTGCGGAGGCATCCTGCGCCCCGACACCGAAGGTGTCGCGCAGCCAACGCTCCCGTGCGGTGTTCGCATCTTCGTCACCTTCCACGGCAAAACGGTGCTCACGCAGGTGATCGATCGCGGCCCGTACGAGCCCGGTCGGCAGTTCGATTTGACCGATGCGCTGGCGCGGCAGCTCGGCCTCGAGGGCGTACAGCAGATCCACTGGGCGTACGCCCGACCCGGGTGATCACGGCTACTGTCCGGAACGAGTGCTCGATCTCGTTCGAGGAGCCGCGTACATGTAGAACCAACACCATGTGAAAGGGAGCCCGGGTCGGGCCTAGGTACCTGGTACCGACGGTTCGCACGGCACCCACCTGGCTTGTCCAGGTTCACGTGGACGTGGCACAACCGGCGAGGTCGGAGCATGGTGGGGGGAGCTTCCGCTCCCCCCACGACTTTCCGCCAGTACCCTGGCTCGCATGCAGGAGCTGTACGGCGATTCCGCGCGCGGCCTCGACTGGGCGGCCGTTCGGCTGCGCGTCGACGGCGGCCGGATCGTCGATGCCGACGCTCCGGGGATCGACACCGACCTGCGCGGGCTGACGCTGCTCGAAGCGTGCGCGGTCGGAGGCGAGACTCTGCCGGTCGATGCGCTGGCGAACGCGCTCGCTCCGGCAGTTCAGGCGGCACCGGATCCACAGCGGGTTGCGGTGGCGATGAGTGGCGGCGTCGACAGCGCGGTGACGCTCCTCAAGGCAGGACCGGACGCCGTCGGTGTGACGCTGCGGCTCTGGCTCGATCCGAACGGGCCCGATTCGGAGCGTGCCTGCTGCTCGCCGAGCGCCGTGATCGCCGCGCGCGAGTCGTGCCACGCGCGCGGCCTCCCACACGTGACTCTCGATCTGCGGGAAGCGTTTCGCCGTGCCGTCGTCACGCCGTTCGTGCGCAGCTACGCGCGCGGCGAGACTCCGAACCCGTGCATCCGCTGCAACGGAGGCTTCCGGTTCGCCGAGCTGCTTTCCTTCGCGCGCCGCATCGGTGCAACGGCGCTCGCCACCGGGCACTACGCGCGAATCGTCGAACGCGACGGCCGCCTACTGCTTGCGCGCGCCGTCGACGAGCACAAGGACCAGAGCTACATGCTGGCACGGCTCGACCCGCGCCACCTGTCACGCGTCAGCTTCCCGCTGGGCGCGCAGACGAAGGATCAGACGCGCGCCGAGGCCGCAGCGGCAGGGCTCGGGGCGGCGCAGCGTGCGGAGAGCCAGGAGGCCTGCTTCCTCGCAGGCGATGACTATCGGTCGTTTCTCGACCGTCAGGGACTGCCGGCCGCGACGGGCGCGATCGTCGACGAGGCAGGGGAATCGCTTGGCGAGCACGGCGGCTACTGGCGTTTCACGCCGGGTCAGCGTCGCGGTCTCGGGGTCTCGGCCGCCGAGCCGTTGTATGCGTTGTCGACCGACGCGCGCACCAACACGGTGGTCGTCGGCCCGCGTGCGTCGCTCGCGCGAACGCGCGTTTCGGCACGAGGGCGGCTCTTTGCGCCCACCAGGCGTGTGACGGCGAAGCTCCGTTACCGCTCGCCCGCGGTCGGTGCGACTGTCGAGCAGACCGCGACCGGATTCCGGCTCCAGCTCGACGAACCGGCCTACGGCGTGGCCCGCGGCCAGGCAGCCGTCCTCTACGACGGTGACGTCGTGGTCGGTTCCGGGTTGGTCACCTCAGCTGCCGCGGGCTAGTCTCCGTAGCGGTGGTTCTCGCCTTCTCCTTCGGAGATCTCGCGTATCTCGCCCTTGCGGTGTTTCTCGTCGCCGTCGGTCTCGGGCTTTCTTGGGCATTTCTGCGGCTGGCCGTAACTTTCGATCGACTTTCTTCGTTGATTCGAGGAGCAGAACGCGAAGTTCTGCCGGTGGTCAACAAGGTCGGGGGTACGGTGGACAGGGTCAACCTGCAGCTCGACAAGCTCGACACGGCGACGGACAGCGCTGTAGACGCGGTGGAGGCCGCGGACGAAGCCGTCCGTGCGGTCAGCTTCGCCGTCAAGCGTCCCGTTGAGAAGCTCGCCGGGCTCTCCGCCGGCTTCTCGCACGGATGGGCGTCCCTGAAGACGCGCCGCAGCTGGCGCGCCGCCGTCAACGAGGCCAAGGATGCGGCCGAGCGGCGGGAGCGCGATCTCGACGAAGAGCTGAAGGCCACGCGTGGCGGATGAGATCACGCTCACGCTCCCGCGGGCGCCCGAGTTTCAACGCGTCGCGCACTTGGTGCTCGGCGGGCTCGCCGTGCGGCTCAACCTGACGATCGAGACCCTCGAGGATCTCCAGCTCGCGCTTGACGCCATCCTCGTTCGGATGGATCCGAACAACGGCAACGTAACGGTGCAGATGTCGTTGCGTGACGTCGAGCTCGAGACCCGAATTGGCCCGTTGACCCCTGCGCTGCTCGACGAGATCGAGCGTGAGACGGACGGAGAGGAGCTTGGCGTACGCCGCGTGCTCGATTCCACCGTCGACGACGTGCACGTCGACGGAGAGTGGGTGCGCCTGACCAAGAAGGTTGCGGCGAGTGGCTGAGAACGACAAGCTCCTCCTCCGCCGCTACCACGAAGAGGGCGATCTGCAGGCGCGTGAGCAGCTGATCGAGCAGTACATGTCGCTCGTGCGCTCGCTTGCCCGGCGCTACAGCTATCGCGGAGAGCAACTCGACGACCTCGTCCAGATCGGGTCGATCGGACTCATCAAGGCAATTGACCGCTTCGACCTCAAGCGCGGCGTCGAGCTGACGACATACGCGACGCCGAACATCATCGGCGAGATCAAGCGTCATTTCCGGGACCGCGGCTGGGCCGTCCGCGTGCCTCGGGGCCTGCAGGAGTTGAACGTGCAGCTCTCGAAGCTGGTCGAGCAGCTGACCGTGCAGTTCGCACGGTCACCGACGATCCCGGAGCTCGCCGAGGCTGCCGGCGTCGAGGAAGAAGATGTCCTCGAGGCGCTCGAGTCTGGGCGCGCGTACTCGTCCCTCTCGCTCTCCTCAGGCGGTGGCACCGAGGACGGCGAAGAGCTCGACCCGCTCGAGTCGCTCGGGGAGATCGAGCACCAGTACGAGGTCTCCGAAGACCGCGCGGTACTCGCGCCGGGCTTCAAGGTGCTCGACGAGCGCGAACGGGCGATCCTGCATCTGAGGTTCTTCGAAGGGCTGACGCAGTCGCAGATCGCGCAGCAGATCGGTATCTCGCAGATGCACGTCTCGCGGTTGATCCGGCGGGCACTGGAGAAGATCAGAGACGAGATCGCTGCAGACGAGTTCGACCCGAAGCGCGCGGCCTGATCGAGACCGTCGATCGTTCGTCCTGACGGCTACGCCGGTCCGCGTAGCGTCAGGGCGTGCAACTCGTCGACCTCGACCAGACGACGCTGGCGGTGCACGAATGGGGCAGCCCGGACGATCCAGCGCTCTTCTTCTGGCACGCGTTGGGACCGGACGCCTCGGCGGAGTACTTCGCGCCGGTGGCAGAGCGGCTTGCGGCCGCCGGATATCGCGTCGTGGCGGTCGACGGCCCCGGCTTCGGCGCCTCGCCGGTCCTCGAGGAGGAGGGTTACGCGCTCGACTCGCTCGTCGAGCTGCTCCAGGGGCTCGTCGTGCGGCTCGACCTCGAGCCGCTTGTCGTGATGGGGCATTCCTGGGGCGGCGCGATCGCGGTGCGATACGCCGCCGCGCATCCGGAGAACGTCACGGCGCTCGTGCTGCTCGACAGCGGCCACATCGACTACGGCGATCTGCCCGAGGTCGACGCCGACCGGCCTGCCGCCGACTGGGTCGAGGAAGTGCGCGCTCGCGACGGACGCCACTCGGAGGCGCGTGGCCGTGCGATGCACGGCCTCACGGCGCCCGTCAGCGACGCCTGGCCGGTGATCGCCGAGCAGCGAATTCCGACCCTGCTGATCCTCGCGACGCTCCCGCCGCACGTCGAGCAGAACCGCGAGCACATCGGGCGGTTCGAGCAGGCGTTACCGCACGCGGAGGTGCGCTGGGCGGAGAACGCCGGCCACGGCCTGGTCGACGACATCGGCCCGTCGCTCGGCGACGAGATCGCCGGGTGGCTCGCAGACCAAGACCGCTAGCCCCATGCGACGAGGCGCTGCGAGACCAGGCTCGTCGCCAAACGACGTAACAGAGGTGCCACAAACGATCCACAGCTGACGCTTCGGACGCGGCTGGGCGAGCCTCCGCTCTTGGTCAGACCAAAGGTTCAGGGAGTGCCACGAACGCTCCACAGAGCGTCCGTACACTGTCGCCGTGCCGATGACGACGAACGAGCTGCGCGAGGCTTTTCAGCGCTTCTACGAGGAGCGGGGGCATCTGCGCGTGCCCGGTCACTCGCTGATCCCGCCGACGGAGGACCAGACCACGCTCTTCATCATCGCCGGCATGCAGCAGTTCAAGCCGTACTTTCTCCGCACCAAGGAGCCGCCGCGCGACCGCGTCGTCAGCGTCCAGCCTTGCCTGCGCGCCGGGGGGAAGGACAACGACCTCGACGAGGTTGGGCGCACCGACCGCCACTGCTCGTTCTTCGAGATGATGGGCAACTTCTCGTTCGGCGACTACTACAAGGACGAGGCCGTCGACTTCGCCTGGGAGTGGGTCACCGAGGTGCTCGAGCTCGAACCGGACCGGCTCTGGGCGACCGTGCACGAAGGCGATCCGATGCTCGAGCTCAGCGAGGACACGGTTGCAATCGCGGCCTGGCAGCGCGTCGGGATCCCGCCTGAGCGGATCGTCCGCCTCGGGAAGGACAACTTCTGGCAGGCAGGCGAGACGGGCCCGTGTGGGCAGTGCACCGAGATCTTCTACGACCGAGGCGAGGCCTACGCCTGCGGCGAGCCGAACTGCGGGCCGGGCCACTGCGATCGCATCATGGAGATCTACAACCTCGTCTTCATGGCGTATGACCTGCAGCCCGGCAACGTGCTCGTGCCCCTGCCGACACCGAACGTCGACACGGGCAACGGCGTCGAGCGCACGGCCTGCGTGCTGCAGGGCGTCACCTCCGTTTTCGACACTGACGGCTTCCGGGTGATCATGGACTGGATCGAACGCGAGTCGGGCGTCCCGTACAACGACAGCGAGGTGTCCCAGCGCGCGCATCGCGTGCTCGCCGATCACGGTCGTGCGGTCACGTTTCTGATCGCGGAGGGGATCGAGCCGTCGAACGAAGGCCGCGGCTACATCTGCCGCCGGCTCCTGCGCCGCGCCATCTATCAGGCCAAGCGGATCGGCCTCGCTGAGGTGCACCGGCTGCCTGCAGTGGTGATCGAGCAGATGGGCGAGGCGTACCCCACGCTACGTGAGCACGCCGCTCAGATCGAGCGGATCGTGCGCGCGGAGGAGGAGAAGTTTTCCGAGACGCTCGCGCGTGGCATGAAGGTGTTCGAGGACCTGGCCGGGCAGGAGGCGATCACCGCCGACGACGCATTCGCGCTCGTCGCGACGTACGGCTTCCCGATCGAGCTGGCGCAGGAGCTCGCCGAAGAGCGCGGCCAGGCGCTCGACATGGATGGCTTCCGTGACCTGATGGAACAGCACCGGGAGGTGTCGCGCGGCGGAGGTGAGGACTCCACGCTGCAAGTTGCGGCGCAGCTCGTCGGCCCCGGTAAGCGAGCGGCGGAGTTCGTCGGCTACTCGAAGATCGACGTCCTGACCGCCGTGATCGACACAGCGCTCCACGACGGCACGCGCCAGTTCGTCAAGCTCGAGCAGAGCCCGTTCTATGCGGCCGGCGGCGGCCAGGTCAGCGACCGCGGGTACATCCTCGTCGACGGGGAAACGGCGAAATTGGAGGTTGTCGAGGTGCTGAAGTTCGGCGACGACCAGGTGCTGGTTGTCGACTTCTCCCCGCGCGGCGAACCGCTCGTGCCGGGCACGCGCGTCCAGGCGGTCGTCAACTGGGGCGACCGATTCCCGACTCAGGCCAACCACACGGCGACCCATCTGCTCCACCAGGCTCTGCGCGACGTGCTCGGCGACCACGTCAAGCAAGCCGGCTCGTCCGTTCGTCCGGACAAGCTTCGCTTCGACTTCACACACGAGCACAAGCTGACACCCGAGGAACAGGAGCGGGTCGAGCACCTCGTCAACGAGAAGGTGTTCGAGGCGATCCCGGTGCGCACGTTCGTGACGCCGATCGAGGAGGCGCGCAAGCTAGGCGCGATGATGCTGTTCGGCGAGAAGTACGGCGACGAGGTGCGCGTCGTCGAGATCGGCGATTACTCGACCGAGCTCTGCGGTGGCACACATGTCCGTTCGACCGCGGAGATCGGCCCGTTTCTGATTCTCAGCGAGGGCTCCGTCGGCTCGGGAGCGCGGCGCATCGAGGCGGTGACGGCCGGTGAGGCATGGACGGTGCTCGAGGGCCGTTCGAAGGAGCTCGAGGAGGTTCGGACCGAGGTCGAACAGCTCAAGCGCGAGGCCAAGACGCCGAAGCAGGCGGAAACCGGGCCGAACATCATCTGGCAGGACAAGCGCGGGAAGGTGTTCGTCGCGGAGGTGGAAGGCGCGCGCGGCAGTGTGCTGCGCGATTTCTCCGACCAGCTGCGCCAGCGGGAAGCGGCCGACGCGGTCGTGCTCGCCTCAGCCGACGACGGCAAGGTCGCGCTCGTCGTGAACCTCGACAATTCGCTCGCGGGACTCGATGCAGTGGCGATCGTCCGCGAGCTGGGACCGCTGATCGGCGGTGGGGGCGGCGGCCGTCCGACGCTCGCCGAGGCCGGCGGCAAGAACGTCGACGGCGTCCGTGACGCGCTCGCCGCGGGGCGCGACCGGCTCACCGCCGCGCTCGCGTGAAGGTGCTGGCGCTCGATTACGGCTCTGCCCGCACCGGCGTCGCGGTTTCCGACCCGACGGGCACGGTCGCCCGCCCGGTCACGACGGTCGAGCGCATCACAACCGAGGCCGGGTTCGCACAGCTCCTCGCTCTGATTGCCGGCGAGGAGCCCGGGGTGGTGGTCGTGGGCATGCCCCTCACGCTGCGCGGCGATCACGGCGAGCAGGCGCGTGAGACGGCGGAGTTCGTGGAACGCCTGCGTGGGGTGCTGTCGACGCCGGTCGAGACGTACGACGAACGCTTCACGTCCGTGCTCGCGGAGGGCGACGATGCTCGCGCCGCTGCGCATCTCCTCTCGAGCTACCTCGACTGGCAGAGCACCCGCCGATGATGCCGGTGCCGCGGCCGAAAGGCCCGCCGCCCGAACAGATCCGCCGGCGCCGCCTCGTGGCGCTGATGGCGCTCATCGGCGCTCTCATCGTCGCCGGCGTGGCGATCATCGTCGCAATCCCGCACCTGCACCATTCGAACGCGGCGCCGCCAACGCCTCCGACCGCGCCCAAGCCGTACCGGATCGTCTTCCCTGAGGGCTTCACGCGAGCGCAGATGGCCGTTCGCGTGCACGACGTAGCCCGGATCGCGCGGCGCAAGAGCCACAGGCCGGTCACCCTGAACGCGGCCGGCTACCTGCTTGCGAGTCGGCGGGCGTCGATCCCGTGCTTCCGTCCACGCGCGCAAACGGATCTCGAGGGGTTCCTCTTCCCAGCGACGTACGACTTCCTGAACACGACGCCGACGACGCAGCTCGTCCACGATCAGCTGCAGGCGTTCTGCGACAACTGGTCCCAGGTCGATCTCAGGTACGCGCACTCGAAGAACTTGACCGACTACGACGTGCTGGTGATCGCCTCGATGATCGAGCGCGAGACGCTTGCGCCCGAGGAGCGGAGGCTCGTGTCCGCCGTGATCTACAACCGCTTGCATGCGCGAATGCCGCTCGGGATCGACGCGACTCTTCGCTATGGCTTGCACATCCCGCCGACGCAGTCGATCCTCGCCTCACAGCTCCAGAGCGACAACGCCTACAACACGCGCAAGACAACCGGCCTGCCGCCGACGCCGATCGCGAACCCGGGCCTGGCGTCGATCCAGGCGGCGGCGCATCCTGCACATGTCGACTACCTCTACTTCGTGCGCAAGCCCGACAAGATTCATCAGTTCTTCACCGCCAGCGCCGCCGAGTTCGCACGCTACGAGTGCGCGCACGGCTACGGCTGCTGATGGCCACCCACGTCGCCCTGCTCGGCCGGCCGGTCGCGCAATCGCTCTCCCCGCGGATGCAGAACGCTGCGTTCGCCGTGCGTGGGCTCGATTGGCAGTACACCGCCTTCGAGGTCGATGATGTCGTCGCCGCGGTC
>DATBBH010000133.1:0-14361 GCA_036271075.1 Gaiellaceae bacterium
TAGTGGCTCGGCAGCTCGACGACGCTCAGATCGTCATCCGTGCGTCGTTCGACTTCAGAGACTTCCTGCACCAGTCGTTCCCCGAGACATTCTCTGTCCCAAGACGCTTTGCGAAACACATGATGATCGTCGCCGACCTCAGGAACGGCAACGCCGACGCCATCGAGGACGCGTTCATCGGCGCTTGGGAGCTCCAGTCGGGCAAGCCTTAGAGCAGCACGCGCAGCGTCTCGCCGTCGAGCTCGAAGGAGCCGCCGAGCTCCTCGATGACCAGTCGCGCGACCAGTGCGCCGAGATCCTTCGGCTCCTCGCCGGTGACGACCGGGGCGGCCGCCTCGCTCACCGGCGAGAGCTCGAACACCCGTCCGTCGACACGCCACGTCACCCGCTCCGTAGCGCCGTGGCGGATCGCGGTCACGGCGAGTGCCTTGAGCGAGCGTTGCACGGCGGCTGCGTCGATCTCGAGCTCCACGCCGGTTCCCTCGACGGCGATCCGCCCGTCGTCTGTGTCGGCCAGCTCGAGCGTATCGACCGGGCGCGAGACGGGCTCCCAGCGGCCGCCTTCGATCCGTGCGGCCGTTCCGAGCTCGTCCAGCAAGTCGGCCATCTGCTTGCTCGCCTCCTCGATCATCCCGATGAAGCGGCCGCTGCGCTCGTCGAGCTCGCCGGCACGCGTCAGCGTCCGTGCGAATCCGTAGATCGTCGCCAGGGGCGTCCGCAGGTCGTGACAGGCCAGCGAGACGAGACGGGGGAAGCGGTGATCGGGCATCGGCGCGCTACGGTTGTACCCGATGGCGGAAACGCGAAGCAGCGGGACCGGCGACCTGCAGGCCTCCGTGCCCGAGATTCAGCTTGGCCTGACGCGCGCCGGTGTGACCGGGGTGCAGAAGGCGATCCGCATCCGGCACGAGGGCCACGAGAAGACATTCGCCGCCGAGATCTCCTGCACGGTCGATCTCGACCCTGGCCAGAAGGGCGTGCATATGTCGCGCTTCCCCGAGCTGTTCGGCGAGGCGATCGACCAGGTCGTGATCGGCGAGGCTTTCCTCGTCGAGACGCTCGCCGAGCACATCGCCCGGCACATCGTCGGCCGCCAGCGCGCCCTGCGCGCCGAGGTGCGGATCGAGGCGCAGTATCCACTCGAGCGCAAGACACCGGTCACGGGCCTCGCGACCCAGGAGATCGCAAAGCTGATCGGGATAGCCGCGGCTTCGCCCGAACGCGTTCGCCGCGTCGTCGGCGTCGAGGCGTGGGGCATCAACGCCTGCCCATGCGCACAAGGGCTCGTACGCGGCGCCGCCGGCGAGCGGCTGCTCGAGGCCGGCTTCGCCGACGGCGACGTCGACCGCATTCTCGAGCTCGTCCCGCTCGCGACGCACAACCAGCGCGGCAAGGGCACGCTGCTCATCGGCACCGCGACCCCGATCAACGCGGAGCACCTCGTCGGGATCGTCGAACAGTCGATGAGCTCGCCGATCTACGCGCTGATGAAGCGGCCCGACGAGCTGTTCGTCGTCGAGCACGCGCACCTCCAGCCACGCTTCGTCGAGGACTCGGTGCGCCACGCGGTCAAGGAGACACTTGAACGCTACGGGGACCTCGACGACGACGACTTCGTGTTCTCCCAGCAGGTGAATCTGGAGACGATCCATCGCCACGACGTGGTCGCGGAACGCACCGGAACGGTCGGCGAACTACGCGCCGAGTTGAACGGGGCGCCCGCCGCTGCTCACACCGAGCTGCGCGACTGGCTCAGCGCTACTTCTTGAAGTTCGCGTGCACCGACACTGCGAAGTCTGTCTTCGGCGAGCAATAGACACGCGTGCCATTGCACGCCCCGCCCCAGCCGGCGAACTTCCAGCCCTTGGCGGGGATCGCGCGCAGGAGCAATCGGCTACCGGCGGTGAACGACCTCGAGCACCTCGGCGAGCACGCCACGACGCCTTTGCCACTCGTGGCGATCTTCACCGGGACCGTCAACGGCCCGAAGACCGCGGTCGCCGAGACCGCCTGGCTGAGCTTGACCGCGCAGTAGGGCGCGGCGCCGACGCAGCCACCGGTCCAGCGGATGAACCGGGTGGTATCAGCCGGCGTTGCCGCCAGCGTCACTTTCGTCCCCTGATCCCATTGCGTGGTGCACGACGCCTGGCAGGTGACCCCTGGCAGATCGCTCGCCACCTCGCCCCGGCCCGAAAGGGTGAGGCCCAGCGCGACCTCCGGCGTGTTCAGATGGTGCAGGAAGATCGAGTCCTGAATGTCGTCCCAGCTGCCGCTGTGGGCGTAGTAGTCGTCGTGGTTGAAGTCGAGCACCTGCTGCTCGAGCGGCAGGCCGCTTGCCACGGGATACAAGATGTCGGTCGTCGAATCGCATGGGTGACCGTTGTCCGGCCTGCCGTCGATCGGTGAGACCTGGCACCAGTTCGGTGCCCCGAGCGGCAGAGCGCCAAAGGCGTGCAAGAGCTCATGGGCCTCGATCCCGTCACTCGGGATGTCGGAGCAACCGTTCAGCCAGACGATCGCGTACCCGTCGCCGTTGTTGAAGGCGCCCGCTCCGGTGCCGCAGAGGTTCTCCGCCGGCGCCGGGCCGTCGAAGTAGACGACGTAGTCCTTGAACTCGTCGGTGAAGCCGGCGGTCGCGAGCTCTGTCGCGACCTTTGAGAACGCCAGGTCGCTCTGGTAGGCGCTCGCGGGCTGAGATAGGCGCACGTACGAGATGTCGAGGCACGTGCCGCCGGCGAACGTCGCCATGTCGTACCGCGGCACACGCGTCGGATCCTGGCCGGTCCACCAGGCGCTCATCAAGGCGACGTCGTCGGCGAGCAGGTTCGCGTCGGCGCCGAACAGATCGGGCGAGTCGGAGGGCGTCGCGACGATCGCGTGCACCTGCGCGCCGGTGACGACGTCCGGCCGCTCGGTCGCCGACTCGCCGCTGCCGCACCAGCCGGAAGCGAGTGCGCCCGGCGCGAACCAGAGTGCCGCCGCTGCGGTGGCGATGAAAAGTGCCTTACGCATTGGCGGTCCGCCGTAGATGGAAACGATGTTCGGTCCCGGCGCGCAGGCGCCGGAGGTTCCCCCAGTGCAAGTACACGATCGCCCCTGCGGCGGCGACGCCGAAGAGGATCACCGAGATTGGATAGCCGTAGAGCACTGCCGCGACCGGCAGGGCGATTCCGCCGACCACGGACGCCACCGACGCGTAGCGGGTGGTCACGAAGACGGCCAGCCAGACGACTCCGGCGGTCAGGGCAACCCAGATCGCAACGCCGAAGAACACCCCGCCGCAGGTCGCCACCATCTTCCCGCCCTTGGCGAAGCGCAGGAAGAGAGGCCGCCAATGGCCGAGCATCGCCGCCGCACCCGCGCAGATCCCCGACAGGTGGTGCGGCGAGACGAACAGCATCCCGAGCACCGCGGGGATGAACCCCTTCAGTGTGTCGAGCACGACGACCGGCACGCCGAGCCAGCGCCCGTACGTGCGCCAGACGTTCGAGGCACCGATGTTGCCCGAGCCGACCTTGCGAATGTCCTCGTGCTTGAAGAGCAGAACGAGCCAGTACCCCCACGGGCAGGAGCCCAAGAGGTAGCCCAGCACAACGAGTCCCACGAACGTCATGCGGCCTCAGGGTAGCCGCAGATGCGGAAGACGGCCTAGGGCCGAATCCCGTAGCGCTGGGCCCAGTCGTTCACCGTGTCGTAGTCGAGGTTGTTGAGGAAGGCGTCGATGTACGACGCACGGTCGGTCGCGAAGTCGATGAAGTAGGCGTGCTCGTAGACGTCGAGCGCGACGAGCGGCGTGGCGTTCCAGACTGGGAAGGTGTTCTGGGCATCACCGATGTAGTTGAAGAGTCGGCCCTCATCCCAGTCGTAGGCGGTCCACGCCCAGCCACGCGCGGCCAGGCCGGTCGCTTTCAGGTCGGCCTTCCAGTCCGCGGTCGAGCCGAAATCGCGCCTGACGAGGTCGCCGAAGATGCCCGCGGGGTCGCCGCCGTGGCCGCCGAGGTGCTCGAAGTAGATCTCGTGGTTCTTGATGCCCCCGATCGCGAAGGTCAGGTCGACCTTCAGCGCCCGGAACTCGGAGTAGACCTGATTGGCGCTCGAGAGATCGACACCGTCGAGCTTGCCCAGGATCTCGTTCCGCTTGTTGACGTACCCCTGGTAGAGCTTGTAGTGCGCCTCGACGGTCTCCCGCGAGATGCCGTCGAGCTCCAGCAGCGCCGGCTTCAGCTCGCGCGGGGTGATTTCCTCGTGGTTGTAGGCAAGCGCCATGTCTCTCCTCGTCGTTACTCGGGTGCGGCGCGGAGCATATCCTCCGGAGGAGAAACGAACCGAAGGAGAGGCATGCCCTACGAGCTTCCCAGTCTCCCGTACGCACACGACGCGCTCGAGCCGACGATCGACGCGCAGACGATGCAGATTCACCACGGCAAGCATCACCAGGCCTACGTCGACAATCTCAACAAAGCCCTCGAAGGCACCGAATGGGACGGCCGCCCGATCGAGCAGGTGCTCGGCACCCTGGATGAGCTGCCCGAGGACAAGCAGGGGCCGGTCCGCAACAACGGCGGCGGCCACGCCAACCACTCGTTCTTCTGGCAGATCATGAAGCCGGGCGGAGGCGGCGATCCCTCCGGTGCGCTCGCCGACGCGATCGCCGACACCTTCGGCGACGTCGGCCAGCTGAAGGCTGCGCTGAACGACGGGGGCGTCAAGCGCTTCGGCTCCGGCTGGACGTGGCTCGTCTGGGACGGCACCGGCCTTTCCGTCTACTCGACGCCGAACCAGGACAGCCCGTGGCTGCAGGACGATGTGCCGCTACTTGGCATCGACGTCTGGGAGCACGCGTACTACCTGCAGTACCAGAACCGGCGGCCCGACTACCTCAACGCCTGGTGGGACGTCGTCAACTGGGACGAGGTCGCACGGCGCTACGACGAAGCACGCGGAGGCTGAGGCCCCCGCGTGCTTCGTGCGCGCGCTAGGTCTGGTGCCAGGTGACGGTCGGGCTGATCGCGCCGAGGAAACCTGCGCCCGCCTGGTTGACGGACATCGTCACGCGCAAGTGGTTGGTGCCCTTCGGGAGCGCGTAGATCACCCGCGCCGATGACCTCGAGTTCAGCAGCACCTTCTTGAGCGTCACCCACTGGCCGGTCAGCGAATTCAGACGCTGGAACTGCACCGCGCGGCCGGCGAACGACCGGCCGCCCGCCGCGTGGATGATCCAGCCGCTGTTCCGGCCGAGCGTCAACTTGGGCTGCACCTGAACGGTCGTCGGCGTGGCGAAGGCGCCCTTCCAGGCCGCCTCGTAGCTCGTGAGAACCTGCGGCTCGATGATGAAGCTGTAGACACCGCCGGGGGCCGTCAGCACCGTCGCGCGTTGGATCAGGTTCGGCTGCGGGTACGGCTGGTAGTAGATCGTCACCGACTGGCCGGCCTCATGTGTCGAGATGACGCCGCTGAGCGTCGCCTGGGTGCCGTACACGACGATCGGTGCCGAGACCGCGAGCGTCAGCGTCGGCGGCAGGCCCTTCACGACGATCTTGCCGGTGTGCCTGGGGTAGAGCTCGTCCTTGTACGAGTACGTCCCCGGAGCCTTGAAGGTGAACGAGAACGTCTGCCTTGGCTTCAGGATCGCCGAGACGAACTCGCCCTGGGTGGCCAGCACCTGGTGATTGGCGTTGTCCCTGTTCACCCAGGTGACGGTGTCGCCCTCCGTGACCGTGACGGAGTTCGGGTTGAACCCGTAGCCGTAGATGTTGATCGTCTTGGTGGCTGCGCCCACCGGCCCCGCTACTGCAAGGGCCGCGACCGCTGCGAATGCGAGGAACAGCTTGCGCATCGGAGAGCCTGCCTTTCGGTGCGTCGGTTCGTGTGCATCTCCCTTGTCCCCGGGGGCTGCGAAACCGAAGCGCGGGCTGCGCTCTGTTTTACTCACAGCGATCATGTCCTTACAGAGACCTCACAGCCGGGCGCTCGTCGCGGGCGGCACGGGACGCGTCGGCGACGCAATCGCGGAGCGCCTGCGTGCCGACGGGTGGACGGTGATTGCCGCCGGCCGCGGCGACGGCGATCTGCGAACGAGCGACGGCGCCGCCGCGCTTGTCGAGAACGCAGTCGCCAAGCTTGGAGGTCTCGATCTCGTCGTTCAGGCCGCGGGGGCGGGCTTCGTGCCGAAGCCGATCGAGGAAGTGACGGAGGCTGACTGGGACGCAGCGCTCGATGTGACCGCGAAGGGGACGTTCTTCCTCGCGCAGGCCGCGACGGCTGCGCTGCGTGAGGCGCACGGCGTGCTCGTGATCATCGAGGACGTCGCGTCGTTCCAGCCGTGGCCGTCATTCGCCCCGCACAGTGCGGCCAAGGCGGCGCAGGCGATGCTCACGCGCGTGTTCGCGCGCGCCCTCGCACCCGAGGTGCGGGTCTGCGGGATCGCACCCGGTCCGGTCGCGCTGGAGCCGGGCCAGGAGGACCGCCGCGCCGCCGAAACGCTGCTCGGACGCGTCGGCTCGCCGGCGGACATCGCCGAGGCCGTCGTCTACCTGGCGGGCGCGGATTACGTGACGGGAACGACGCTCGTGGTCGACGGCGGCCGCCTGCTCAAATCCGGGCGTCGCTCCAGTCCGTAGACATCTTTTGTGACGATCGCAATCCCACTCCGTACGATGCCCCTCGTGACGTCGGACGGCGAGCTCATCCAGCGCACGGCCGACGGCGACAAGTCGGCGTTCGATGACCTGTACCGGCGGTACGCCCGGCCGGTCTTCGGCCTGGCGCTGCGGCGGCTCGGAGACCGCGGCCGGGCCGAGGACGCGGTGCAGGAGACCTTCGCCTCGGTCTGGCGCTCCGCCGCCTCGTACAAGCCCGACCGCGGGCCGGGCGCTCCGTGGCTGTACGCGGTGGCACGGAACGCGATCGTCGACCGCGCACGCGCTCGCACCGAGGTGCCCGCCGAGATACCCGACAGGCCTGCGCACGATCCGGGGCCGCCCGACACCGCCGAACAGGGTTGGGTTGCCTGGCGCGTCCACCGAGCGCTCGAGGAACTGCCCGACCGTGAGCGCGAAGTGATTGGGCTTGCGTACTGGAGCGGTCTCTCGCAAAGTGAGGTCGCGGAGTTCCTCGGCATCCCACTTGGCACCGTGAAGACGCGAACGCGGTCCGCGCTCGCCCACCTCGCCGACCTGCTCGGAGAGGAGCTGGCATGAACGAGTTCAACGACATCGTCGACACCGAGGGTCTCGCGCCCGAGGAAGCCGAACGCCTCCGCCGCGTGCACGAGCTGCTCGTCGAGGCCGGTCCGCCCCCTGACCTGCCGCCCGCGCTCGAGCATCCCGCCGATCCAGAGGAGGCGCAGGTGGTCGACTTCCCGCTCCTGCCGCCCCGGCGCTGGGCGGTCGCGGCGGTTGCGGCTGCGGCGCTCGCGCTGGTCGCTCTCGGCGGTGGCTACGTGCTCGGGCATTCGCACGCGAAGCCGGCTGCGTTCGCGGCGCGGCGCGTTGTGCCGATGCAAGGCAAGAGTGCGCTCGCCGTGCTCCGCATCGGCCACGCGGACCAGGCGGGCAACTGGCCGATGGAGCTCTTCGTCAGCGGCTTGCCGACGCAGAAGAACCCGCAGGCGTACTACGAGCTGTGGCTGACGAAGAAGGGGAAGCCGGTCGCGCCGTGCGGCTCGTTCCGCGTCAACGCGCGCAACACGACGGTGCGGCTCTCGGTGCCGTACACCTTCTCGCACTTCGACGGCTGGGTCGTGACGGCGCAGCCGGCGCATGTGCGCTCGATCGGCCCGGTCGTCCTCAGAACGTAGTAGCCAGGTCAAACATCCAGGCGCGAGTCTTCGAGGTCGATGTCGCGCTGGACGCGCTGCATCACCTCTTCGGTGATCACACCTTCGTTGCGCAGCTCGAGCACGGCGCCGCGCTCCGCGTCGAGCAGCTCGCGGCGGAGGCGCTGGTAGGCCTGCGAACGCTCCTCCTCCCCTTCGCCGTCGACACCCGCATAGCGGGCGCGGAAGCGCCGGGAGCGGAAGCCGTACGCCCCCCGCATTCGCTCGGCGGTGTCCTCGCGCACCCAATCCTCGGTGGACAGCTCGTCGAGCCGCGCGAGCGCGGCCTCGGCCGCCTTGATCCGCGCCTTGGCGTCCTCTCGGTCGGCGCCGTCGTCGTCTTCGAGGCGCAGAACGCGAATCAGGACCGGCAGCGTGAGGACCTGACCGACGAGCGTCCCAAGGATGACGACGAAGGTGACGAACACGATCGTGTCGCGGTACGGGAAGTCGGTTGGTAGGGCGAGCGCCGCGGCGAGCGAGACCGCGCCACGCACGCCGGCCCACGCGAGCACGACCGGCCACTGCCAGGGTGGGTACGGGTCGCGCTCGCGGATTCGGCGGAACAGCCAACGCGGCAGATACGCGAAGACGGGCACCCAGACGAGTCGGATTGCGATCACCGCAGCCGTTATGAGGATGGCATCGGTCAGCAGCGAAGCGGTGATCGAAAGCCGGTCTGCGATCAGGTGCAGCTGGAATCCGACGAGCGCAAAGAGCAGAGCATTGACGAGGAAGACGAGGATCTCCCAGAACGCGTTCCCCGACAGACGGGTCTCGACAGTCGTGAGCTGCGGCGTGTACCAGCCCATGTAGACGCCGATCGTGACCGCCGCGAGCACGCCCGAGACGCCGATCGCCACGGCCGGAAGGTAGGCGAGGTACCCCGAGAGAAGCGCGATCGCCACCTCGGTCGGAGTGTCGTCGACGCGCCTGCGCACCTGGCGAACGACGTAGCCGATCGCGAGGCCGACGCCGACGCCGCCGACGACGTTGACGACGAGGTGCCACGACGCACTCCAGAGCGAGAACGAGCCGGCGACGGCCGCTGCGACGGCCGTCTTGTAGAGGACGAGCGCCATGCCGTCGTTGACGAGGCTCTCTCCCTCGAGGATCGAAACGAGCCGGCGGGGGATCTTGAACCGGCGCACCACGTCCGCGGCGGCGAGCGCATCCGTCGGCGAGACGATCGCACCGAGGGTGAACGCCGCCGCCCAGGTCATCCCAGCGAACGTCGCGTGCGCGACAACGGCAACGATGCACGTCGTCGTGACGACGAGCCCCACTGCGAGCAGCGAGATCGGCCGCAGGTTCGCGCGCAGGTCGCGCAGGCCGGTGAAGAACGCCGCCGAGTAGAGGAGCGGCGGCAGGATCGCCACGAGCACGAGGTCTGGCGGCAGCTGGATCTGCGGCAGGCCCGGCACGAACCCGAGCAGGAGGCCGCCGATGACGAGGAACACGGCCACCGGCATCCGACCGCGAGCCGCCACGACGAGCATGACGGTGAGCGCCGCGAGCAGCGCGAAGAGCTGGAGCTCGGCGTGGGCGGTGAAGTGCACCGCCCACGACGATAACTACCTAGGCAGCGTCAGCGAGGTCTTCGTTCTGCGCGAGCTTGCGCAGGGCCTCGGTCTCGATCTGGCGCACGCGTTCGCGCGTCAGGCCGAGCTGCTTGCCGATCGACTCGAGCGAGGCGGGACCTTCGCCGACGAGCCCGAAACGGAGCTCGATCACGTCGCGCTCGCGGTCGGGCAGGTTCGCGACCGCCTGGCGCACGGCCAGGTCGCGGAGCGAGGCCGAAGCCTCTTCCTCGGTCGACGGGCCGGTGCCCGCGATCAGGTCGCCGAACGATGCGTCGCCGTCGTCGCCGACAGGCATGTCGGTCGACGCGACTGCGCGAGCAGCCTCCATCACCTCACGAACATGGGTGATCGGGAGCTTCGAGTGGAGCGAGATCTCCTCGGGCGTCGGGTCGCGCTCGAGCGTTGCGACGAGCTCGCGGCGCGCGCGTGCAACCTTCTGCTCGCGCTCGACGACGTGCACCGGGATGCGGATCGTGCGTGCCTTGTTGGCGACGCCACGCTGCACCGCCTGGCGAATCCACCAGGTCGCGTAGGTCGAGAACTTGAAGCCCTTGCGCCAGTCGAACTTCTCCGCTGCGCGGATCAGGCCGAGGACGCCTTCCTGGACGAGGTCGCCGAGGGTGATCCCCTGCGTCTGGTAGCGCTTCGCGATCGAGACGACGAGGCGCAGGTTGCAGTTGATCATCCGCTCCTTGGCGGCCATGTCGCCCTTTTCGATGCGCTTGGCCAGCTCGACCTCTTCCGCGGCGGTGAGCAGCGGGTAGCGGCCGGCTTCGTTGAGGAACATCTGGAACGAATCGGTTGTGTAAAGGCTGGTGCCGATCGACAGGTCGAGCTCGAGCTCGTCCTCGTCCTCCGCGTCGGGAGCGACGTCGTGCACGGCGAGCTCCTGAGCGAGGGCTTCGGCCTCGGTCTCGTCGAGATCGTGTGTGAGGACGGCGTCCGCAACGTCGGCAGGGGTAATCGACCCGTGCTCGGTACGGAGGTGAAGCAGCGCCTCGAGCGCTTCGGCGACAGCCGCGGTCATGCTGATTTCAGTCAACGAACTCCTTCAGTCTTCGAGGGAAACGGGCGCGCGGTTTGCGCGTCTTCCGTCTACCTATTCAACGCCGGGAACCGGAACCCCATTCCCTCTGTGGTACTGGGCAGTCCAGAACTTAGTAACAGACTGTTACAAAGATGTTAGGACGCGCCCCTGGGTCATATTAAGGCGCGGTGCGCTCGTTTGCAACGAATGCCGCATGGGTCACCGGCATCTTCTGCGCGAGGAAGGCCTCGACCGCTTCCGCATAGCGCCTGATCTCGAGCTGGGCGAACTCGGCATTCCGGAGGGAGACGAAGTTCATCAGGGCCCTCGCGTTGACCGTCCAGTAGAACTGGGTGTAGGCCCCGACCGGGATCACCGAGCGGGCGAGCTCACGGGCGACGCCCTTCTCGACGAGCCGGGCGTAGGCGGCATACGCCTCGCGATAAACGGCTTCGAGCTCCTCGCGGGTCTCCTCGGCGAGCTCCGCCGAGACCTGCTCGAAGCTGTAGGCGCCGGGCTTCCCGACCTGCGAACGGACGTCCTCGGGCTCCGGCACGTAGAAGTCGTCGGTCGCCTTCGCATACCTCATGCTGAACTCGTTGAACGAGCCGATGCGGTGGCGAAACCATTCGCGCGCCACGAAAATCGGGCAGCGGATATGGAAGCGGAAGGCGTTGTGCTCGAACGGCGAGCCGTGTCGGTCGCGCATCAGGAACCGGATCAGGCCCGCGTCGGACTCCTCCATGACGAGCTTGCGGCGCGCGAAGGAAACGCGAGCGCCGTTGACCACGGAGAGGTCATCGGCCATTGCATCGTCGAGGCGCACGAAGCCGTGGTCGAGGACCCGGATGGTGTTGTCTGGGATCACCTCGGTCACGGTCACGGACGGCGGACCCTAGCTCGGCCCCCGGACGTACCGTACTCTCGCGGCGCCAAGCCCCGGGTCGGTGCCAGGCACCGCAGCTCGGGCGATAGCGTGTCGGGGTGGCGATCAAGATCGGCACCTCGGGCTGGTCGTATCCGTCCTGGCGGCCCGGGTTCTACCCGGCCGAGCTGCAGCCGGCCGAGTTTCTCCACTTCTACGCGCAGCAGTTCGACACGGTGGAGCTCAACTCGACCGGTTACCGGCTACCGAGCGCAGACCAGTTCCGCCGCTGGGCGGACTCCGTGCCGGACGGCTTCGAGTTCGCCGTCAAGTTCTCGCTCGTCCGGCTCGATCGCGTGACGACCTTCCTCGAGCGCGTGCTCGCACTCGGCAACCGGCTCGGCCCGGTGCGCGTCGTCTACGAAGGGCCACGCGACGACGGCACGCTCTCGTTCGTCCAGGGCTCGGTTCCGGCTGACGTTCAGCTCGCCTGGGACCTGCGCGACGAGTCGTGGGCGAGCGTCGACGGCGTGCTACGCGTGAACGACCCCGGCTCCGATCCGTTCCGCTATCTGCGGTTGCGCGAGCCGCCGTACTCCGACGACGACCTTCGCGCTTTCGCCGAAACGATTTGCGACCCGGCCTACATCTACGTCAGGCACGAAGCCGAGCCGACAGCGCCGGACACTGCCAATCGCCTTCGCTCTCTCCTAATACCCAGCTGACGCAGGGGTGCGCTCGAGGTGCGCGCCCGAGGCCAGGATCTCGCTCACCTGGTCAACCGCAAAGCGAAGCTCATCGTCGGTCGTGAAGAAATGCGGGCCGAATCGGATGCCTGCATCGGGGCGGGTGTCGCAGATGATCTCGCGCGCGGCGAGCTCCGCGTGCACCGCCTGAAAGTCGGGAACGCGGAAGACGACGGAGCCGCCACGCTTCTCCGGCTCGCGCGGTGAGGTGAGCTCGAAGCCGGCGGCGTCGACCAGTTCGACGAGCAGCGCGGTCTGCCGCATCGAGTTGGCGCGAATCCGGTCGACACCGATCTCGGCGATGATCTCGTAACCGGCACTCGCCGCGTAGTTCGCGGCCACGTTCGGCGTACCAGTGAGGAACCGCCCGACGCCGGGAGCCCGATCCATCTCCGGCTCGAACGCGAACGGCCTCACGTGCCCCTGCCAGCCGGCAAAGGCAGGCTCGAGCTCGTCCGCGAGATCGGGACGCACGTACAGCCAGCCCGCACCGGGCCCGCCGCACAGCCACTTGACCGAGCCGCCGACACAGAACTCGATCCCGAGCGCGGTCACGTCGAGCGGGACCGAGCCGGCGGACTGATAGGCATCGAGACAGACGTACGCACCAAACGCGTGGGCGCGCGCGACGATGCGCTCGACCGGTTGGATCTCGGCCGACTTGTAGAGCACGTGCGAAACGGGAACGAGCAGCGTGCGTTCGTCGATCGCGTCGATCACCGCCTCGACGTCCTCACAGACGACGACCTCCGCGCCGAAGCGAGTCCACGCCTGCTGGACATAGCGCACCGACGGGAACAGCCCTTCCTCGAAGACGATGCGGTTGCGCGGCGGCTTCACGTCGAAGCACGAGAGGACGATCGCCTCCGCGACGGTCACGTTCTGGTGCATCACCGTCGAACCGGGCGCGGCGCCGATGATACCGCCGATCAGATCGCCGGTCGTGAACACGGAGTCCCACCACCCTTCGCCCCACGCGCGTGCACCGCGCGTCGCCCACTCGCGCGCGAACTGCTGCAGCCGCCGCTCGGCTTCCGCGGGCATCGCGCCGAGCGAGTGGTTGATCAGATACGTCGTCGACGCGAGGATC
The DNA here is from genome assembly GCA_036271075.1 of Gaiellaceae bacterium. Classification (GTDB taxonomy): domain Bacteria; phylum Actinomycetota; class Thermoleophilia; order Gaiellales; family Gaiellaceae; genus PALSA-600. The sequence continues at coordinate 13,128 of DATBBH010000133.1, forward strand.
GGGAAGCGATCGCGGTAGTCGGTCAGCTCCACGCAGCGAGTATCTACAAACGCCAGAGCGCCGTGCCGGTCGTGTGCGAGATCCACACATGGCCCGCAGCGGGCAGCACCACGATCGGGCCCGGCCCGGCAGCAATCGTCTTCACGACCTTCATCGTGGCCGGGTCGACGATCACGATGTCGTTCGAGTCGATGCACGGCACCCACAACTCGTGCGAGACGATCGCGGAACCGAGCGGATTGCGATGCACCTTGACGCGTCCGAGCACCTTCAACGTGTGCGCGTCGACCCGCGCGACCACGTTCGTTTCCTGCGAGACGTAGAGAGACCCGCCGAAGCCGGTCACCCAGTCGGCTCCCGAGAGCGCCACGGTGCCGGTGACGCGGTTCGTGCGCGGGTCGAGCCGAAGCAGCTTGCCGGCCGTGTGGTCGGTCACCCAGAGATAGCTGCCGATCGCAGAGAGGCCGTTTGGCTCGACGCCGACCTTGATCGTCTTCACGACCTTCTTCCCCGTGATGCGCGAGACCGTCCCGTCGAGCGAGTTGGAGACCCAAGCGGATCCGAACCCCCATTCGATGTCGTACGGCCCGTTACCGACCCGTACTGACGCGGTCACCTTGCCGGTGCGCGTGTCGACGCGGGCGGCAGTGTTCGTCAGGTTGGCGATTCCCCAGATCGCGCCCGGGGCCGCCGCGAGGTTGAACGCTCGGGCGCCGATCGAGACCCGCTGCAGGACCTTGCCGGTGGCCGGATCGATGCGGAGCACGTCACCACTGCCGAGGCCGCCCGCCCAGAGGCTGCTGCCGCCCGAGGCAAGCCCAAAAGTCGGCTCGCCTGCGTCGACCTTGAGGGTCGGCGCCGCCACGAGCACGGCGGCGACGGCCGCAACGAGAATCTTCACGGGCGGAGTGTCGCTGCAGATCCTCCGGTCAGGGCAGACGTATTCGAATTGCTGATCGGGCGTGGCGGCGGTCGCGAGTCGACGAGCACCGCCGCGACGAGCAGCACCGAGATCCCGACGAGGCTCTCCCCGATCAGGCTGCGGCCGATGCGCGACAGGAACCCGGTATCGGCACGATCGAGCGCGGGCCGCACGACGAAGTGGTGGAACGCGCCCCACATGAGCGCGAAGCACACGAGGCCGATCTTCACGAGCAGCACCTGGCCGTAGCTCTCGGTCCAGAGATCATGCAGATGCGGCAGCCGGACGACGCTGAGATAGATCCCGGCCGAG
>DATBBH010000134.1:0-6085 GCA_036271075.1 Gaiellaceae bacterium
TGCTCCTGGCCCATGCTGATCCACGTGTCCGTGACGACGACGTCGGCGCCGGCGACGGCGAGCTGTGGATCGACCAGATTCTCGACATCGGGCGCTTCGTAACCCGGCGGGCAGGCCGAGACAACCTCATAGCCGAGCAGCCTGCCGAGCGCAGCGAGCGAGACGAGCACGTTCGAGCCGTCGCCGACCCAGGCGACGCGTGCGCCGTCGAGGCTGCCCAGGCGGTCGCGGATCGTCAGGGCGTCGGCGAGCGCCTGGCACGGATGCTCGTCTGCGGTGAGCGCGTTGATCACCGGGACGGAGGCCCACTCGGCCCACGCTTCGAGCTCTTCGTGCGCGTGCGTTCGCACCGCGAGCGCATCGACGTAGCGCGAGAGCGCGCGTGCCGTGTCCGGCAGCGACTCGCCGCGGGAGATCTGCAGCTCATCCGGGCTGAGCGCGATCGCGGTGCCTCCGAGATGCGCCATCGCGACCGAGAAGGAGACACGCGTACGCGTCGAGTGCTTCGAGAAGTAGAGACCGAGTGTCGCGCCGGGTGCGAGCGGTCGGCGCGAATTGGCCCTTAGCTCGACCGCCAGGTCGAGGATCCGCTCGGCCTCGGCAGGGACGAGGTCGGAGATGCGCAGCAGATCGCGCCCAGCGAGCGAGACGGACAGGGGTGTGGTCATGACCAGCGCTCCTGTGCAGCCCGGACGGCGGCGGCAACATCGCCGAGGCGATTGCCCGGTGCGGGCGCCTCGAACGTCCCGGCGCGCACCTGCCCGGCGACCTGTTCGTGCGCGTCACGGAACGGAACGCCCGTGGCGACGAGTGCCTCCGCCGCGTCGGTTGCCCGCAGCAGCGGATCAGAGGCGGCCGTCGCGAGTCGATCACGGTCGAACTCGAGACCCGTCACGAGAATCGCCAGGGCGCCGAGGGCGCCGGCGATGTCGGCTCGCGCGGTGAAGACCGGCGGCTTGTCCTGCTGCAGGTCGCGGTTGTAGGAGAGCGGCAGCCCCTTCACGGTGACGAGGAGGGAGACGAGCCGACCCACCGCTGTGCCCGCCTTGCCGCGCGCGAGCTCGGCGACGTCGGGGTTGAGCTTCTGCGGCATGATCGACGACCCCGTTGCTGCTCCTTCCGGGAGCCGCGCGAAGCCGAACTCGCTCGTCGTCCAGAGGACGAGCTCCTCGCCGATCCGAGAGAGGTGCGTGAAGAGAACCGCGCTCGCATACAGGTAATCGAGCGCGAAGTCGCGGTCGGCGACAGCGTCGATCGAGTTGCGCATCTGGTCGGGCGGCGCAGGGATCGGCAGCGTCGAGCCGGCCAGAGCGCCCGCGCCGAGCGGAGACGGCGCCGCCTGCGCGGCCGCGAAGGCGAACCGCGCTCGGTCACGCTCGAGCATCTCGACCCACGCGAGCAGGTGATGTCCGAGGGTCACCGGTTGCGCGCGCTGCAGATGCGTATAGCCGGGCATCGGGGTGGCGGCCTCCGCCTCGGCGCGCGCGAGGATCGCGTGTACGAAGACAGCGAGCGCTGCGTCGGCTTGGGCGCAGGCGTCGACGACGTAGAGACGGAAGGCGGCGGCGACCTGGTCGTTGCGTGAGCGCCCCGCGTGGATCTTGCGGCCGACGTCGCCCAGTTGCCGTTCGATCGACGAATGCACGTCTTCGTCGAACGGGGCGATCTCCTCGATCGAAGCGAGCGTCTCGGTCACCTCGGTAAGCTCGTCGTCGTCGAGGATGCCCGCCGCGTGGAGGCGCTGTGCATGCAGAAGCGTGCCCTGGAGGTCGTACGGCAGGAGCTCGGCGTCATGGGCGTGCAGGAAGTCCCACACCTCGGGCGCGAGCTGCGACTCGACTCTGCCTGACCACAACGTCATAGAGTCCAGCCCAGTTCGGCGAGGAGCTTGCGCGCGTCCGTGATGTCGTTGATCTTCACCGCGAGCTGCCCGATGCGGTCGGTAGCGGTGAATGCGGTTGCGCTGCGCTCCATGCTCAACCGCTCCGGGCCGTAGCTGAACGCCTCACCGCGCGTGTCGAGAATCGTGTAGTCGTCGCCGCGCCGCAATTCGAGCTCCACCTCGCCCGTGACGGCGGCCGCGACCCAGCGCTGCAGGGCGTCCCGGAGCATCAGCGCCTGCACGTCGTACCAGCGACCTTCGTAGAGAAGGCGGCCGAGCCGGCGGCCTTCCTCCGCGTAGCGCTCGAGCATCGACTCGTTGTGAATCGCACTCAGCAGCCGCTCGTACGCGATGTGCAAGAGGGCCATCCCCGGCGCCTCGTAGATGCCGCGGCTCTTTGCCTCGATGATCCGGTTCTCGATCTGGTCGGACATGCCGAGACCGTGGCGACCGGCGATCGCGTTCGCGGCGAGAATCAGCTCGACGGGATCGGCGATCGCCGTGTCGTTGATCGCGATCGGAACGCCACGCTCAAAACGGATCGTCACGGTCTCCGCCTCGATCGCGATGGTCGGGTCCCAATGTGCGACACCCATGATCGGCTCGACGATCTTCATCGACGTCTCGAGTAGTTCGAGATCCTTGGCCTCGTGCGTCGCGCCGAGCAGGTTGGCGTCTGTCGAATAGGCGCGGTCGACCGATGCACCGTGCGGCAGGCTCCGCTCGAGCAGCCACTCGCTCATCTCCTTGCGGCCACCCAGTTCCTCGACGAATGAGCTGTCGAGCCACGGCTTGTAGATGCGCAGGTTCTCGTTGACCAGCAGGCCGTAGCGGTAGAAGCGCTCGATGTCGTTCCCCTTGTAGGTCGACCCGTCGCCCCAGATGTCCACGCCGAGCTCGGCCATCGCCTGTACGAGCTTCGTTCCGGTCACCGCGCGGCCGAGCGGGGTCGTGTTGAAGTAGCGCTTGCCCGCCGTCTGGATGTGGAACGCGCCGCACTGCAGCGCGGCGAGCCCTTCGCGCGCGAGCGCCGCTTTGCAGTCGACGAGCACCGCGTCCTCGGCGCCGAAGAGCCGTGCCTTGTCCGGGACCGCATCGATGTTCGGCTCGTCGTACTGGCCGAGGTCTGCGGTGAATGCGTAGGGAATCGCGCCGTGCTCGCGCATCCAGGCCAGCGCGCAGCTCGTGTCGAGCCCGCCCGAGAAGGCGATTCCGACGCGCTCGCCGACGGGCAGCGAGCCCAGGATGACGCCGCTCCGCTCGACCACGCTCATTCGAGATGGCCTCTCAGCTCGTCTGCCAGCTCGGCGCCGCTCAGGCCGTCTCGCGCCGCGACGAAGACGGTGTTGTCGCCGGCGATCGTCCCTGCGACATCATCGAGGTCTGCGGCGTCGATCGCGTCGGCGAGCGCGGCGGCAAAGCCGCGCGGAGTGACGATCACGCAGAGGTTGCCCGCGGGCGTGAAGCCGCCGGCCCAGCGGCGCAGCGCCGAGGTCAGCTCGTCGAGTCGCCGCAAGTCTGCGGCGCCCGGTAGCGCGTACACGAGCCGCCCCTCGCCGTTTCGTACCTTGACGAGGCCCAGCTGGTGGATGTCACGCGACACCGTTGCCTGCACGGCCTCGATGCCGGTGGCGTGCAGCGCCTCGGCAACCTCTGCCTGCGTGGAGAGCGGCTTCTGCTGCACCAGGCGGAGGATCGTGCCCTGGCGCTCGAACTTCGTGGTCACTGGATCACCTCGGAGAGAAGCGAGACCGCGAGCACCGCCTCGTCGGCGGAGAGAGTCAGCGGCGGCGTCAACCGCAGCGTGCGTTCACCTGCGCTGCCGATCACGAGGCCGTGCTCGAGCGCCGCCTCGACGATCGGCGCGGCCGGCACATCGAGCTCGATGGCGAGCAACAGTCCGAGGCCCCGTACTTCGCCGAACTGGGCGAGCGCGCCCGTGAAGTAGTCGGAGGTCGAGCGGACCTGTGCGAGCAGGGTGGCGTCGATCATGTCGATGACCGCGCAGGCCGCTGCACAGGTGACGGGGTTGCCGCCGAACGTCGAGGCATGGTCGCCGGGCTCGAAGCCGGTGGGCGAATCGTCGGCGACGAGCAGCGCGCCGATCGGCAGTCCATTCGCGAGGCCCTTGGCGAGTGTGACGGCGTGCGGCTTGACGCCGAGGCGCTGCCACGCGAAGAACTCGCCGCTTCGCCCGACACCGGTTTGCACCTCGTCAAGGATCAGCAGTGCGCCGTGAGCGTCGGCCAGCGCGCGCGCCTCCGCGAGCACCTCGGCGGAAAGCGGGTGGACGCCGCCTTCGCCCTGCACCGGCTCGAGCAGGATCGCCGCTGTGTGCGGCCCGACGTGATCGGCGAGGGTCTCCGGCGTCGCGAACACCGCACCCGGGACGAGCGGCTCGAAGGCAACCCGCTTCGCGGGCTGGCCGGTCACCGAGAGCGCGCCGAAGGTGCGGCCGTGGAACGATCCCTCGAGCGCGACGACTTCAGTGCGACCGGTCACCTTGCGCGCCCACTTGAGCGCGGCTTCGATCGACTCCGCGCCCGAGTTGCAAAAGAACGCCTGTGCGCCGCCGAAGACGTCGGACAGCTTCAGCGAGAGCTCCTGCATCGGCTCGGTGGAGTAGAGGTTCGACACGTGCCACAGGCGGTCGAGTTGTGCGTGCGCCGCCGCGAGGGGCGCCGGGTGCCGGTGCCCGAGCCCGACGACGGCAATGCCCGCGAAGAGATCGAGATAGCGCTTGCCGTCGGCATCGACGAGCCACGAGCCTTCACCGTCGGTGAACGTGACGTCGAGGCGCGCGTACGTCGGGAGGAGCTTGGAGAGCGATGCGACATTCGTCATGCGACCACCGCCGTGCAGCCGATCTCTGCGGCGATCCCGCTGCCGGCGGCGAGCGCTGCCGCGCGGAGTTTCGGCACGATGCCGCCTTCGAACGCGCCTGCGTCGAGCATCCGCGTTGCGCGATCGACGTTGATCGCGTCGAGAATCTCGTCATCGACGTAGAGCCCCTCCACGTCGGTGAGAAAGACGAGGCGCCGCGCGCCGAGCCCGAGTGCGAGGGCGGCTGCCGCGTCGTCGGCGTTCACGTTCAGCGGCCCGACGGCGAGCGGCGCGACGACGGGAACCTTGCCCGCGGAGATCGCAGCGAGAATCTGCTTCGGCCGGCACGGGAGCGGGTCGCCGACCCAGCCGAGCGGCGGCACCGGGACGGCGTAGAGGCCGGCCTGATCGCCGAAGACCGAGACGGCGACGTCGCCGAGTGCGGCGCAGAGGCCGGAGTTCACCTCGGCCATCGATTCACGCACGACGTCGAGGGCGGCGCGAGACGTCCGGCGCCGGCCGTTCACGAACTCGACGGGGATGCCGCGCCGGTGCATCTCCTCGGTGATCTGCGGTCCTGCGCCGTGCACGACGACCAGCTCGTGACCCTCTTCGCACAAGCCGAGGATCCGGTCGACCGATTCTGCGGCAACCGCTCCGCCGACTTTCACGACGAGACGCGTCATGACCGGTACTCCGCGTTGATCCGTACGTAGTCGTACGAGAGGTCGCTCGTCAGGTAGTGCGCCTGGCCGCTGCCGAGAGCGAGGTCGAGCTCGATCGTGCAGACCGCGCCGTCGACGGGGGGCTCGACGTTCTGCGGTGCGCCCCCGATCAGCACCGGGGTGCCGTTGTAGGACAGCGAGACGAGCGCTGCGTCGATCTGCGCGTAGCCACCGTTGAAGGGCGCGGAGCCGGCTGCCATCAACACACGCCCCCAGTTCGCATCGCGGCCGAAGAGGGCCGTCTTGACGAGTGGCGAGGTCGCGATGCGCTGCGCGATTGCCTTGGCCTCGTCGTCGCTGGCGGCGCCCTTGACGGTGATCTCGGCCAGCAGCGTCGCGCCTTCGCCGTCGGCCACGATCTGGTGCGACAGCTCGGCGCACACGGCGCGCAGCGCGGCCGAGAACGCGGCGTCGGTCGCGGGCGTCCGCTCGACCTGCGCTGCGCCGGAGGAGAGCAACACGACCGCGTCGTTCGTCGAGCACTCGCCGTCGACGGTGATCGCGTTGAAGCTCACCGCGACGCTGGGTCGTAGAAAGTCGATCGCCTCGCCCGGCTCGAGCGGGTAGTCGGTCGTCACGACCGCGAGCATCGTCGCCAGGTTGGGGTGGATCATCCCCGAGCCCTTCGCCATGCCGCCGACGGTGAATCCCGCGC
>DATBBH010000135.1:0-10179 GCA_036271075.1 Gaiellaceae bacterium
CCGACCATCCGAACGCGGCGCGGATGCTCGAGGTGCGGGAGGAGCTGCGCGCGTTCGATCGACCGGCGCTGGTCCTGTTCTCCGACAGCGATCCGATCTTCTCGCGGCGCGCCGCCGAGGTGATGGCAGAGCTCCTGCCGAACGCCGAGCTCGATCCGCCCGTCCAGGACGCAGGCCACTTCCTACAGGAAGACCAGGGCGAGAAGATCGGGCGGCGCATCGCGGCTTTCGCCCTCTGACCGAATTCATACGAACCGAGGCCGCAACTCCTACGTAGCGGCTTCATAGTTGGAATCACTTCTTGAGACACGCAATGCGGACCGGCCTGCGGCGGCCGGGGGTCTCGAGAAGGTACGAAGCGAAGGTGGAGGGCGACGGCCCTGCGGCGCCGCCGGTCTCCACCCTCGCGTGCTCAGATCAGTCCGACACGAGTGGCGTGTGTCGCAGCGCCCGCACGCGTCGACTGCGACAGCTTGCGCAAGATGTTCGCGATGTGCCGGTGCACGGTGTGCTCGCTGAGCACGAGCGTGGACGCGATCTCGCGGTTCGACATGCCGGTCGAAACGAGTCGCAGCACTTCGGTCTCGCGCGACGTGAGCGGCGAGGCGCCGTTCAGCTCCGGCGGGGCCTCGCCGTGCAGGAAGCCGGCGACCGCCCGCATCAGCTCGCGCCGATCGTCCTTCCACGGCAGGTGCGAATCGCCGTTCAGAGGCCCGAAGCGAGCGTTCGGAAGCAGCGAGGCGAGCTCGCGGCCGCGCCCGATCGGCACTGTGCGATCGCCGCGGCGGTGCAGCACGAGCGAGGGGACTTCGACCCGCGGCAGGACCTCGCGCAGGTCGGCGCCGAGGTCGAGCGCGAGGAAGATCGAGGCGGCTTCCGCTGACGCGGCAGCGCGCTGCATGCGGGTGTACTCGGCGATCTCGTCACCGCTCGCGTGCGGGTCGAAGAGTCCCGCGAGCATCTGCGCGCCGAGCGCCCAGTTCGTGCGGATGAACTCGATCAGCGACCGGCGCGTCGGCTCGGGAATGTCGTTGCGAGAGGCATAGCCGCCGAAGTAGACGAGCTTGTCGACGCAGGCAGGGCGGCGGATCGCGAGTTGCGACGACGCGAGGCAGGAGCACGAAGAAACGAACAGCACCGCACGACCTCCGACGGCGTCGATCACCGCTTCGAGTTGACGGCTCTCGGACTCGATCGTCGGCGCCGGGTCGAGCTCGCGCGAGGAGAGGCCGCAGCCGATCCGGTCGAAGCGAACGACCTGATGCGTCAGCGCCACCTCCTCGTAGTAGGCGCGCTGGCTCGCGTCGCCCCACTCCTCCTCGAGGTGCGAGACCCAGCGCGGCCCAAAGACGATCGGCCGGCCCTCGCCGAGCGTCGAGTAGGCGAGCCGGCGGCCCTCGAAGTCGAGGTAGCGAATCTCCTGGTCCATGTAGGCGAAGCATAGTGGCCCGTCCGGGCCATCTCGGAAAGATGGCCCGTCGAGCCGACGCGGCAGGCCATGGCCCGTCGGCAGCATGGCCCTTGTGCAGAGCGAGTTCAGCCACGGGATCACGATTCGGCCGCTCCGGCGCGGCGACCGCGAGGCGGTTCAGGCGGTCTTCGACGGGCTCGGGCCGCAGTCGCGCCGGCTCCGCTTCGGCGGCGCGAAGAACGTGCTGCTCGCGTCCGACCTCGAGCTCCTCTCGCGGGTTGACGAGAACCACCACGCGCTCGTCGCCTACGTGGATGGTGAGCCGGTGGGGATCGCACGGCTCGTGCGCGACGGCAAGGTCGCCGAGGTGGCATTCGCGGTCGCCGACCACTGGCAGCACCGCGGCATCGGCACCGTTCTGGTCGAGCGGCTGGCCGCGGACGCCCGCGCGGCCGGGATCGAGTGCTTTCGCGCGGACGTCGCGCCCGGCAACACCGCGTCGCAGGCGCTGATGCGCCGGCTGCAGCTCGCCGCTTAGTCAGGGATCGAGCCGCTGAAGGTGTGCCAGCGCCAGCGGCCGTCGCGGCGGACGAAGATCGCGCTCAACCGGTAATCGTTACGCTTGCCGTCGATGAGAATCGAGCCGGAGGCGTTGAGCCAGCCGGTGTCGCCTTCGTCGTGGACGCGCGTCTCGTCCCACTCGAACTTGATCACGTGCTTCGAGCCGGCGATCTGCGTCCCGAGCGCGCGGAGCGCCTCGCGGCCGACGGCGCGGTCGTGCAGGTCGGAGCCCCACATGGTCACGTCTGGGTCGCTCGCCCAGCAGTCCATGAACGCGTCGACGTCACGGTCTTCCAGGATGCTCTTGAAGAGCTGCTCGAAACAGTCTGTGAACGGCATCCCTCGGGAGCATAGACTCGCCCGATGGCGCATTCGGTGGGACTGAAGATCGACCACGAGCTGCCGGTCGGAAACGTCGACATCAAGGTGATCGTCGATCAGGACGGCGAGCGGCTCGGCCAACTGAAGATCAGCCGCGGTTCTGTCGACTGGAAGCCGGGCAAGGCGAAGCGCACGTACTCGCTCGAATGGGAGCGGTTCGATGCGCTGATGCGCGAGTTCGGTCATCCTCCCCGCTGATGGAGCAGCGGCTCAGCCTCGTCACGCTCGGCGTCCGCGACCTGGCGCGCGCCCGCGCGTTCTACGTGGCGCTCGGGTGGCAGACGGGCGCGTCGCCTGCCGACGACGTCGTCTTCTTCCAGACAGGCGGGATGATCGTCGCGCTCTGGGGCCGCGACCAGCTCGCAGAGGACAGCGGCGTCGAGGACGGCGGCGGCTGGGGCGGCGTCACGCTGGCCTTGAACGTGCGCTCGCCGGCCGAGGTGGAGGCGGTGATCGAGGAGGCACGCGCGGCGGGCGCGAGGATCGCACGTGCAGGAGCGGAGACGTTCTGGGGCGGCTATTCGGGTGTGTTCGTCGACCCCGACGGTCATCCGTGGGAGGTCGCGCACAACCCGCACTGGACGATCGCCGCAGACGGCTCCACCCGGCTCGGCTAGGCCGGCTTCTCCCAGACGGAGACGTGCCCGGTGCTCTCGCTGGTGAACGGCTCGCGCTGCCAACTGCTCCAGCGCTCACGCAACCTCATCCCGGCGAGGCGTGCCATCAGGTCGAGCTCCGCGGGCCACACGTAGCGAAACGGCACCGAGTTGACCTCCCATGTGCCGTCCACGAGCGCGTAATGGTGAGAGATCAAGCCTTGCGCGACGACGTCGTACTCGTCGAAGCCGAGTCGCGTGGGAGTCACCCTGAACGGCCGATACGTCTCACCGGGCAGGAGCCGCTGCAGCTCCGGGAGCATGACCTCGATCACGAAGCGGCCGCCCGGCTCGAGGTGCGCGGCGACGTTCTGGAAGCACGCGACCTGCTCCTCCTGCGTGGTCAGGTTCATGATCGTGTTGAAGACGAGGTAGGCGAGGGAGAAGGTCCCCTCGACCCGCGTCGCGGCGAAGTCGCCGATCGCGACCTCGATGTTCTCCCCGCCCGGCTTCGCGCGCAGTCGCGCCACCATCGCCTCGGAGAGGTCGATACCGCGCACGCGCACACCGCGACGGGTGAGCGGCAGCGCGATGCGGCCGGTGCCGATGCCGAGCTCGAGTGCAGCGCCGTCGCCTGCGAGGCCGGCGAGAAAGTCGGCAGCTGGATCCACGACTGCGGGGTCGAACATCTCCGCGTCGTCGTCGTACCGTGCTGCGACGCGCTCGCCAAAGTAGTCCTTGGACATCACAGCACGACACCTTGCCATGGTTCGAGGACGTGTCCGTCGTGCTCGGCGCTGTCGTCGCCCATGTTGAGGACGCAAGTCGTCTCGCCGCGCGCATACGCCCAGACACCCTTCGCGCTCTTTAGCGTGCGATAGCCCTCGCCGAGCTCGTGGCGCTGCGCGATCAGCTCGCGTGCGTACGGGAGGATCGTGCTGTTCTCGACGTTGCGCGACGTGTCGCCGAGCGGTAGCCACGGGCTCTTCCACTCTCCGTTGCCCGCCGTCCACGGGAACGGTGTCCGCTCGGGATCGCGTGGCGGGTCGGCGAGGTCGAGGACGCGGGCGGCCGGGACGGCGCCGTCTTCGAGACCCAGCTCGTCGCCCTGGTACAGGACGGCGTGTCCGGGGAGCGTGAGGAGCAGGAAGAGCGCGGCCTTGTGCTTGCGCTCGTCACCGCCCGCCCAGCGGGTCGCCATGCGCGAATGGTCGTGGTTCGAGCCGAACCAGACCGGTTCGCGGCCTTTGGGGAGTTTCTTCATCGTCGTCTCGACGATGGGGCGCAACTGATCGAGCTCGAACTCGGCGCGCAGGAACGGGAAGTTCTGCGCGAGGTCGAGGTGCGCGTAATAGTCGAAGAGCTTGTTGAGTGGAACGTAGGTCTCGCCCATCAGCGTCGGCTTCGGGATGTACTCGCCGGCGATCTCCTGCCAGCGCCGGTAGATCTCATGCACCTCGGGCCGCTCGCGCATGTAACGGACGCCGTTCCGAAGCTGGCGGTCCTTGATGAGCCCGTGCGCGACGTCGACCCGGAAGCCGCGCACGCCGCGGCTGAACCAGAAGCGGAGGATGTCGTCGAACTCGTTGCGGACGGCGGCGTTCCACCAGTCGAGGTCGGGCTGCTCGGGCGCGAACTGGTGCAGGTAGTACTGACGCCGCGCGGCGTCGTACCGCCAGGCCGTGGCGCGGGTGAAGATCGACGTCCAGTCGTTCGGGATCGTCTCCGACCAGATGTAGTACTCCGGGCGGTCGCGAAACCATGCGTGCTGGTCGGAGGTGTGGTTCGGGACGAGGTCGAGCCAGACCTCGATGTTCCTTGCGGCCGCAGCGGCGATCAGCGCGTCGAGGTCGGCGAGGGAGCCGTAGTCGGGGTGCACAGAGCGATAGTCGGCGACGTCGTAACCCCAGTCGACGTTCGGCGAAGGGTGCACGGGGCTCAGCCAGAGGGTGTCGATGCCGAGCTCTGTTAAGTAATCGAGTTTTCGCGAAACCCCTGGCAGGTCGCCGATTCCGTCGCCGTTGGAGTCCGCAAACGACCGGATGTAGACCTGATAGATAACCCCGCCCACACTCGGAGAAGCTACCGTCCGCAAGTAGATGACGCGCGCGCACAAGTTCGCGAATCTCCTCGGGATGGTGCTGCCGTTCGTGGGGCTGATCGCGGCGATCGGATTGTTGTGGAACACCTGGGTCAGCTGGACCGATCTCGTGCTGCTCGCAGTGGGGTACGTGCTGACGGGGTTGGGGATCACCGTCGGCTACCACAGACTGTTCACGCACCGCGCGTTCCAGACGAGGCAGTGGGTGCGCTGGACGTTCGCGATCCTCGGGTCGATGGCGGTCGAGGGACCGGTGCTCACCTGGGTCGCGGACCACCGCAAGCACCATCAGTTCTCCGACGTCGAGGGCGATCCGCACAGCCCGCACACGGGTGGCGGCAACGGCTTCGTCGCTGCGGCGAGGAACCTGTTCCACGCGCACGTCGGCTGGCTGCTCGTCGCCGAAGGTCGCGCGCAGCTCACCAAGTACGTGCCGGACATGCTCAGCGAGCGCGGCATGAAAACGATCTCGAGGCTGTTCTGGATGTGGCTCGTCGTCTCGCTCGCCGTGCCGGCGGCGATCGGCTATGCGATCACGGGCACCTGGCAGGGCGCGCTCACCGCGCTGCTCTGGGGCGGCGCGATCCGCATCTTCCTGCTCCACCATGTCACGTTCTCGATCAACTCGATCTGCCACTTCTGGGGCCGCCGGCATTTCGCGACGACCGACCACAGCCGCAACGTGTGGCTGCTCAGCCTGATCTCGTTCGGCGAGTCGTGGCACAACAACCACCACGCGTTCCCGACGTCCGCGTTCCACGGGATGCGGCGGTTCGAAGCTTGGCTCGATCCGGGCGGCTGGGTGATCACCGGACTCGAGAAGCTCGGGCTCGCCTGGAAGGTCGTTCGCATTCCGCGCGAGCGCCAGGCTTCCAAGTCACTCGTCGCCTAGCGGCAACCCGGGACTATTTGATCGCCCAGGTGTCGCCAGAGCCAACGAGCGCCTGCAGATCTCCGTTGCCCTTGGCGTTGTCGAGCTGCGCCTGCACGAGCTCGTCGTAGCTGTCGCGGGGGACGTCTCTGAAGACGCCCAGCGGGACGACGCCGTGCTGCGCGTAGTTGATCCGTGAGAGCGCGAACGCCGTGGCGAAGTCGGTCTCGTCATGCGTGATGCCCGTGTCGCCCGCCGGCTTGCCGTGCTCGATGTACAGGCGGTTCTCTTTCTGCTCACGAACGAAGTCGAACGCGTTGTCGTTGTAGATGTTGCAGTTCTGGTAGATCTCGACGAAGGCGGCGCCCTTGTGCGCTGCCGCTCTGCGCAGGACGCTGGTGAGGCCTGGCTTGTCGATGTCCAGCGCACGCGCGACGAAAGTCGCCTCCGCGCCAAGCGCCAGGCTAAGCGGATTGAACGGATAGTCGACGCTGCCCAGCGGCGTCGAGCCCGTCACCTTCCCCTGCTCGCTCGTCGGCGAGTATTGGCCCTTCGTCAGGCCGTAGATCTGGTTGTTCAGCATCAGGATCTTGATGTTCACGTTCCGGCGGAGCGCGTGAATCAGGTGGTTGCCGCCGATCGAGAGGGCATCGCCGTCGCCCGAAACGACCCACACCGAGAGATCGGGGCGCGACACCGCGAGCCCTGTCGCAATCGCAGGCGCGCGGCCGTGGATCGAGTGCATCCCGTAGGTCTGCATGTAGTACGGGAACCGCGCCGCGCAGCCGATGCCCGAGACGAAGACGATCTTCTCGCGCTCGAGCCCGAGGTCAGGCATGAAGCTCTGCACTGCGGCGAGGATCGCGTAGTCGCCGCAGCCCGGGCACCAGCGGACTTCCTGGTCCGACTTGAAGTCCTTCGCGGTGAGCTTCAAGTCACTCGTCATAGCAGGGCCTCCACCGCGTCGTGGATCTCGCCGGCCTTGAACGGCTTGCCGGTGACGCGGTTGTAGCCGACCGCGTCGACCAGATACTTCGCCCGGATGAGTTGCAGCAGCTGGCCCAGGTTCATCTCCGGGATCAGGACGCGGTCGTAGCTCTTGAGCACGTCCCCGAGATTGGCCGGGAACGGGTTGAGCCAGCGCAGATGCGCATGCGCCGCCTTGCCGCCGTTTGCGCGCACGCGCCGCACGCCCGCATGCACCGGACCGTAAGTGCCGCCCCACGAGAGCACGAGCACATCGGCGCCCTCCTGGTGGTCGACCTCGAGGTCCGGGACCTTGATGCCCGCCACCTTCTGCGCGCGCAGCTGCGTCATCAGATCGTGGTTGTCGGGGTCATAGGAGATCGCGCCGGTGATGTTCGCCTTCTCGAGCCCACCGATGCGATGCTCCAGGCCCGGCGTGCCCGGGATCGCCCACGGCCGTGCGAGCGTGTCGGGATCGCGCTTGTACGCCAGGAACTCTCCGCCGTCCGCCGACGCGAACTCGACGTCGATCGGGGCGAGCGACGCGATGTCCGGCACGAGCCACGGCTCGGCCCCGTTCGCGAGATACGCGTCGCTCAAGAGGTAGACAGGCGTGCGATAGGTGACCGCGATGCGCGCCGCCTCGATCGCCGCATAGAAGCATTCGCCCGGCGTCGCGCACGCGAGCACGGGCACCGGCGACTCGCCGTTGCGTCCGTAGAGCACCATCAGGAGGTCACCCTGCTCCGGCTTCGTCGGCATGCCGGTGGAGGGGCCTGCGCGTTGGACGTCGACGATCAACAGTGGCAACTCGAGCGTGATCGCGAGCCCGACCGTCTCCGACTTCAGAACGACACCCGGCCCCGCGGACGTCGTCACGCCGAGCGAGCCACCGAAAGACGCACCCAGGGCAGCGCCGACGGCAGCGATCTCGTCTTCGGCCTGGAACGTGCGCACACCGAAGCTCTTGTGCTTCGCCAGCTCTTCGAGGATCGACGACGCCGGCGTGATCGGATACGCGCCGAGGAACAACGGCAGCTTGGACAGCCTCGACGCGGCGATCAGGCCCCACGAGAGCGCGGTGTTGCCGGTGATCTGCCGGTAGGTGCCCGGCGTCAGCTTGGCGGGCTTCACCTCGTACTGCACTGCGAACCCTTCCGAGGTCTCGCCGAACGCGTAGCCGGTGTTGAACGCCTTGAGGTTCGCCTCGGCGATCTCGGGCCGCTTCGCAAACTTCGTCTTGATGTAGGTGGCCGTCGACTCGGTCGGGCGGCCGTACAGCCACGACATCAACCCGAGTGCGAACATGTTCTTCGCGCGCTCCGCCTCGCGCGCCGTGACGCCCTCGATCTCCTTCAGCGCCCCAACGGTCATCGAGGTCAGCTGCACCGCGTGCACCTGGAAGTCGGCGAGCGAACCGTCCTCGATCGGGTTCGAGTCGTAGCCGGCCTTCTTCAGGTTGCGGTCGGTGAACGCGTCCGTGTCGACGATCAGCGTGCCGCCTTTCGGCAGGTCGGCCAGGTTCGTCTTCAGCGCCGCGGGGTTCATCGCGACGAGCACGTCCGGGCGGTCACCCGGCGTGAGGATGTCGTGGTCGGCGAAATGGAGTTGGAAGCCGGACACGCCCGGCAGCGAGCCCGCGGGTGCGCGGATCTCAGCCGGAAAGTCCGGAAACGTCGCGAGGTCGTTGCCCGTCAGCGCCGTCTCGGAGGTGAACCGCCCGCCGGTCAACTGCATCCCGTCGCCTGAATCACCCGCGAAGCGGATGACGACCGACTCGAGCTGCTCGACCGGCTTGGCCACTACCGGCCGTTATAGCACCGGTCTACGTCGCGACAGGTGCGGGATTTCCCACAATCCGGCCATCCCGCATGGCCAGGCGCTGCGGCGCTCGGGCGGCCAGATCCGCGTCATGCGTGGCGACGATCACCGTCGAGCCATGCTCGGCCGCCAGGTTCGAGAGCAGGTCGATGATCTCGCCGCCGGTGGCCGAGTCGAGGTTGCCGGTCGGCTCGTCGGCGAGCACGACCCGCGGCTCGACGGAGAGCGCCCGTGCGATCGCGACCCGCTGCTGCTCGCCACCCGACAGATGTGCGGGCAGGTGATCGGCGCGCTCGGCGAGCCCCACCTCGTCGAGCAGCTGCAGCGCGCGGGCGCGATCGCCGCCGGCCGGGACGAGCTTCACCTCGACGTTCTCGACCGCGGTCAGCGTCGGGATCAGGTTGAACTGCTGGAAGACGAAGCCGAAGGAGCGCAGGCGCAGCTCGGCGAGCTTGTGGTCGGGGAGGCCGACGAGGTCGTCGCCCTCGAAGTGGATGTCACCGGCGCTCGGCCGGTCGAGCGCGCCGAGCAACTGCAAGAGCGTCGTCTTCCCGGAGCCGCTCGGGCCTTCGAGCGCGACGAACTCGCCCGCCGCGATCTCCAGGTCGATGCCGTCGAGCGCACGCACCGTCGTCGGGCCGCGCTGAAAGAACTTCGTGACACCGCGCAGGGTGTAGAGCGGCTCCACTACTCGACCGTCCTCAACGCGTCGGCGGGGCGCAGGCGCGCAGCGCGCAGAGCGCCAACCGTCCCCGCGACCAGGCCACCCAGGAGGGCAAGTCCGAACCCGATCGCGAGGATGGTGACGCCGACCGGCGCACTCAGCGAGATCGAGCTGGTCGCCGTGCGCGCCGTCTCAGCCCCCAGGCCGAGGAGATCGCCGCCGCCCGTGGTGGAGCTCGCGGAGAGCGACGGCCCGAAGGCGCCGATGGCAACACACACCACGACGCCCAGGACGATGCCGAAGATCCCACCGATCAGTCCCTGCGCGAGTGACTCACCGGCGATCTGGCGGACGACCATGCGCTGCGTCCAGCCGAGGGCCTTCAGCGTTCCGAGCTCGCGCACGCGCTTGCCGACCGACGACAGCGTGAGCAGCGCAGCGAGGAGGAATGCGGCCACGGCCGCGGTGATCGCGAGCACGAGGCCGAGATCGTGCGAGAGGTTCGACGCGTCGACGAGCGACCCGGTGATCTTGTCGGCGACGTCCTTCGAGCTCGCGACCTGTGCCTGCGGCAGGGCCGTCTCGATCGCCTGCTTCACCTGCGAGACGTTCTTGCCGCTCGACGCTCGCACGAGCACGACGTTCGCGAGCCCCGCTTCGTGCGCGAGCGTCTGCAGCTGCTTCAGCGGCAGGTAGACATCGGCGCTCTGTCCGCCGAGCGCCGGGCTGACGAGCCCGACGACGACGAACTTCGTGCCGTTGAGGTCGAGCGTCGAGCCGACCTTCAACGAGTGCTTCGCCGCGTAG
>DATBBH010000136.1:0-5688 GCA_036271075.1 Gaiellaceae bacterium
CGCGCCTGCCGGACGGGCTCGAAGAGCTACGCGGTCGCGGACTGACGCTGCGCTCGGTCGATATCGGCTCGCCGGCGCCGCTGCTCGCCGGCGCGAAGACGACGAGCTACGGAGAGGCGTTTGCCGCCCGGCGGATCGCGGAGAACGACGGTGCCGACGAGGCGTTGCTCGTCGCGGACGGGCTCGTGTTGGAGGTTGCCACGGCCAATATCTGGTGGCGTCGCGGTGACGAGCTCTGCACCCCGGCCGCCCGCCCCGGCGTTCTGCCCGGTGTCACGCGGGAGCTCGTGCTCGAGCTCACAGCCGTTACGGAGGCGGAATTCCCGCTCGCCGACCTTGCGTCGGCCGATGAGGCCTTTACCACCTCGTCGATTCGGGAAGTGATGCCGGTCGTCGCGCTCGACGGCAACCTCATCGGCGGCGGAGCGCCCGGCCCCGCGGCTGCGCGGCTGCAGGCCGCGCTCCGGCTACGCTCCACGGGGTGAGCGATCCCGTCCGGCTCGGTGGCATGGCGCTTGCGAACGGCGTCCTCGTGCATGGGCCCCAGGCCTGGGCGTGTGCCGTGCGGACCGACGACGGTGAGCTGAAGGTCGTCGCGCGCCGGAAACGCCTCCGCGCCTCCTCGATCCACAATCCGCTGCTGCGCGGGCCCGCACGTCTGGCGGAGGCGTTCCTCCTCCTGCCACAGGTCAAGCGCGCCCTGCCCGAGGCGCGGCTTCCGATGGAGCGCCCGGGCGTGCTCGCCACGATGGCCGGGAGCGCCGTCGTGCTGAAGGCCGTCAAGCAATCGCGACTGCAGCCTGTCGTGCGGGAGCTTCTCTCGAGCGTCCTTTCGCTCGCGCCGGCGGCGCTCGCGCTGCGTGGCGGCGAGCTGGCCGAGTACCACGGTGCCGAGCACATCTCGATCGGCACCTACGAGCACGGCGCCTCGCGCCCGAAGGAGCACGAGCGCTGCGGCTCGCACCTGATCGGGCCGATGCTGCTGACGAACGCGGCAAGCAACCTCGCCACCGAGCAGGTTCCGGCGCGCTATCGGCCCGCCGCGCGTGCCGCAGGCGCGGTCGGCGCGGTCGCAGCGTCGGTGGAGATCTTCGGCTGGATGACGCGCCACCCCTCTCATCCCGTCGCGCGCGCGCTGGCGAAGCCGGGGCACGAGCTTCAGCATCACCTCGGCACCCGCGAGCCGAGCGCCGCTCAGCTCGAAGTCGCCGATGCAGCTCTACGGGCGTGTCTGGAACTTGAACATGATCACGACGCGTAAGCGGCTCGATCCGTCCGTCTTCGACCTGCCGGTCGAGAAGATGCGGGCGGGCTGGTACACCGACGCGTACTTCAACCACACGCGTGAGGCGCTGCGCTACGACGGTCGCAAGCCCCACGTCCTGATGCAGGTCTTCCAGAAGCGGCATGCGTATCTCGGCGGGATGGACGAGGCGCTCGCGATCCTCAAGCTGTGCGCGGACGACTTCGATTCGCTCGTCGTGCACGCGCTCTATGACGGCGATGCGATCGCGCCCTACGAGACGGTCTTGACGATCGAGGGCGACTACACGACGTTTGCACACCTCGAGACGGTCTACCTCGGCACGCTTGCGCGGCGCACCCTGATCACGACGAACGTCGTCAGCGTGTTGCAAGCGGCGAACGGGAAGTACGTGATCTTCATGCCTGCGCGACATGACCATCACCGCGTTCAGACAGGCGACGGCTACGCCGCGTACGTTGCGGGCCAAATCGTGGGCGCTCCGGTCGGCGTCACCACCGACGAACAGGCGTCATGGTGGGGCGGCACCGGGCTCGGCACCGTGCCACACGCGTTGATCGCGTCTTACGACGGCGACACGGTTGCCGCCGCGAAGCATTTCGCAGACTGGGCGCCGGCCGACATGAACGTCACCGTGCTCGTCGACTTCGAGAACGACTCACCGCGCACGGCTCTCGATGTCGCGCAGGCGCTCGGGCCGCGCCTGTGGGGCGTACGGCTCGACACCTCGGAGTCGCTCGTCGACCGGGCGCTCTGGAGTGAGATGGGCGACTTCAAGCCGACGGGCGTCAACCCGCGGCTCGTCTGGAAGGTGCGTGAGGCGCTCGACGGTGCCGGCTTCGGCGCCGTGCGCATTGTCGTCTCCGGAGGCTTCACCGTCGACAAGATTCGCGAGTTCGAGGAGAGCAGCGTGCCCGTCGACGCCTATGGCGTCGGCTCGTCGTTGATCCGCGGCTCCAACGACTTCACCGGCGACATCGTGCTCACCGACGGGCGGCCGTCGGCGAAGTTCGGTCGCGAGCTGCGGCCGAACCCGCGCCTCGAGCGGATCCAGTGAAACTCCTCTGGGACGTGGACACGCAGGTCGACTTCGTCGATCCGCTGGGAAAGCTCGCGGTCCCAGAGGCAATGGATGCTGTGCCCGAGATGGGTCGGCTCGTGGCGGCGGCGCGGGCGGCCGGCATCCCACATGTCGCTTCGGCCGACGACCACGAGCTGACCGACTCGGAGATCTCGGAGACGCCCGACTTCTCGACGACGTACCCACCCCACTGCCTGCGCGGCACCCGCGGCGCCGCGAAGATCGGCGAGACGGCGCAGGCCGATCCGGTGCCGCTCGGGCTCACCGTGGTGCCGGAGCACTGGCTCCGGGGGCGCGAGTTCCTGCTGCTGAAGAAGCACTTCGACGTCTTCACGAACCCCAACGCCGAGCGCGTGCTCGATCTGCTCGAGCCGGACGAGGTGATCGTCTTCGGAGTCGCCACCGACGTGTGCGACGCCGCTGCGATCAGCGGCCTGCTGGCGCGCGGGCACGCGGTGACCTTTGTCGAGGAGGCGTCACGAGGCCTGGACGAAAAGCGCACGGCGGCGTGCCTCGCCGAGTGGCGCCAAGGCGGCGTTCGGTTCGCCACGGTCGAAGAAGTGGTCGCGGGGCTTTAGGCCGGGCGTCAACCTGCCGATGGGAACCTCGATGGTGCTCGGCTTCGACCTCTCGAAGTTCATCTCGGACTTCGCACTCACGTGGCTGCCCGTCGCGTTTTTCCTGCTCATGTGCGTCGTCGTCTGGCTGCTCTGGAGGACGGTCCGATTGATGCCGCGGGTCAAGCCGATGGAGATCACGCCCGGCTCCGCGTCGGCCGTGACCTGGGCGGACGTCGCCGGCCTCGACGAGGCGAAGGAGGAGCTGCAGGAGATCGTCGACTTCCTGCGCAACCCGGAGCACTTCGAGTCGCTCGGCGCACGCGTGCCGAAGGGCATCCTCTTCCACGGGCCTCCCGGCACCGGCAAGACGCTCGCGGCGAAGGCGATCGCGAACGAGTCGGGCGCACGGTTCTACGCGCAGAGCGCGTCGGCGTTCGTCGAGATGTTCGCCGGCCTCGGCGCCGCCCGCATCCGCAAGCTCTTCGAAGAAGCGCGTAAGAACGCGCCGTCGATCGTCTTCATCGACGAGCTCGATGCGGTCGGACAGGCACGCAGCGGCCACTCGTTCAACCGCGAGCAGGACCAGACCCTCAACCAGCTGCTCGTCGAGCTCGACGGCTTCGGCCCGCGCGACCAGGTGGTCGTGATGGCTGCGTCGAACCGCCTGCAAGACCTCGACCCGGCCCTGCTGCGGCCCGGCCGGTTCGACCGGCAGATTTTCATCCAGGCACCCGACCTGAAGGGCCGGCGCGCGATCCTCGAGGTGCACACGCGCGGCAAGCCGATGGACCGGGACGTCGAGCTGGACTCGGTCGCACGCCAGACCGCCGGCTTGACCGGCGCCGATCTCGCGAACATTTGCAACGAGGCCGCGATTGCCGCCGGACGCCAGGATCGTAAGACGATCACTCAGGGGGACTTCGACTACGCGCTCGAGCGGGTCGTCGCCGGCCTGCAGCAGCGGCGCGTCGTCACCGACAAGGAGAAGCGGATCCTCGCCTACCACGAAGGGGGCCACGCGCTCGTCTCACACCTAGTCGGCAACCAGCCCGAGAAGGCGACGATCATCGCCCGCGGCACCGCCCTCGGCTACGTCTTGCACCTGCCCGAGGAGGAGCGCTACTTGGAGACGAAGGAAGAGCTGCTCGACTGGATGGTGATGGCGCTCGCCGGTCGTGCCGCGGAGGAGCTCGTCTTCGGTCGGGTCACGAACGGCGCCGCCAACGATCTGGAAAAGGTCACGCAGATCGCCCGCGCGATGGTCTTCGAATGGGGCATGGGCGAGTCGGTCACCTCGCGCACGATGCGGGCCGACAACTATGCCTTGTCCGAGGAGACCAAGCGGTTGCGGGACACCGAACAAGCTCGTCTGACCGATCACGCGTACCTGGAAGCGCGCCGGCTACTCTCGAAGCATCGCGTCGCGCTCGACCGGGTCGCCGCAGCGCTACTCGAGCAGGAGACACTCGCGCGTGAGGAGCTCGCCGAGCTCTTCGTCGGTGTCGAACCGGACTCTCACTCGTCCGACGCCGTAGGGGTCGTGCGGGCGCTCGGCGCCGACCCCACCGGGTAGCGTTCCCCGGCGAGTGGCGCTGAACGTCCATCACGTCGGGATCGCCGTCGTCGATCTCGACACCTCGATCGAGCAGTACGCCGCGCTCTTCGGCGCGACGGTCGACCACCGAGAGACCCTCGCTGCGCAGGGCGTCGAGGCCGCCTCCCTCCGGGTGGGCTCCTCGCGGATCGAGCTGCTACGCCCGCTCGGGCCGGACACCCCGGTAGGGAGGTTCCTCGCCAAGCGGGGCCCGGGGCTGCACCACGTCGCGTTCGAGGTTGCGGATCTGGCCGCCGAGCTGCAGCGACTGCGCCGCGACGGGGTGCAATTGATCGACGAAACGCCGCGCCGCGGGTTGTTCGGCCTCCAGGTCGCGTTCGTCCATCCCGAGGCGACCGGCGGCGTTCTGGCAGAGTTCGTGAGTGATGACTCCCACTGACCGCATCCGCATCGAGATCGCTCTCGACGGCCAGCAGGTCCTGTCGGTGCTCGTACCGGCCCAGACGGCCGACGATCTCGACCGTGCCCTCGCCGGCGAGCACAACTCTTCCTACTCCTTCGAAGCCGAGGACGGCCGCTACACCGTGCTGCTCCAGCGCGTCGTCTACGTCAAGCGTTTCGCCCGCGAGAGCCGCGTCGGCTTCGGCGCCGTCGCTTAAGGGGTTACGTGTGCCTCCAGCGGGGGCACCAATCCCCAAGCGATGAGTGAGGCTCCGGCGACGAAGAAGGAGAGCGAGGGACAGCGCGTGCGCGGCCTCGTCGATCGTGCTCAGCAGGGCGATCGCGGTGCGCTCGAAGAGCTCTACCTGATCCACTTCGACCGGATCTACAGCTATCTGCACGTGAGCGTCGGCAACCGTCACGACGCCGAGGACCTGACGACACAGACGTTCCTCAAGATGCTCGAGGCGATCGGCAAGTTCCGCTGGCAGTCCGCGCCGTTCTCGGCCTGGCTGTTTCGCATCGCTCACAACCTCGCGATGGACCACTTCCGGGCCAATCGGCGCTGGCAGCCCGAGGAGGAGGTGCCCGAGCCCGAGCCCGACGAGTCGACCTCGGCAGAGGCCGGCGCGCTCGAGTCGATCGGCCGCAGGTCGATGCTCGAGCTGATCGAAGACCTCTCGTCCGAGCAGCAGCAGGTTCTGACGTTGAAATTCGTCTTCAACTTCTCGAACGCCGAGGCGGCGACGATCCTCGGCAAGACCGAAGGGGCGATCAAGTCGCTTCA
>DATBBH010000137.1:0-10148 GCA_036271075.1 Gaiellaceae bacterium
TTCACCGCGCGGCCGGAGTCGTTCATGAACGTCTCGGGCTTGAGCAATGCGACCTTGTGGCCGTCGATGCGCACCTCGGCGAGCCGCCCGTTGAACTTGGCGCGCCACTGCCCGTCGTGCCGTCGCGCGAGCTCGTCGACGATGAGCCAGCCCACGTTGTGCCGATTGCGTGCGTATTCGCGTCCGGGGTTGCCGAGGCCGGCGACGAGCAGGTCGTACGAGGTGCCGTGACGGCGCGGCCAGAGCCGCATCCCGTTCGGTTATTCCTCGGTGGCGGCGGGCTCAGTGCTCTCGCCGGCAGCAGCTTCGCCTGTGGCGGGTGCCTCGCCCTCGACTGCGGCCTCTTCGCCCTCGACGGCCTCTTCGCCCTCGACGGGCTCGGGCTCGATCTCGCGCATCGGCGCGGTGACGGTCGCGAGGACGGTTTCCTCCAGGTCGTCGAGCAGCGTCACGCCCTCAGGCGCGGAAAGTGCTGAGAGACGGAGCGAGTCGCCGATGCCCAGCTCGGAGACGTCGACCTCGAGGTGCTCGGGCACCTCCATCGGGAGCGCCTCCACATTCAGCTCGTTCGTGACCTGCGAGAGGACGCCGCCTTCCTTCACGCCCACCGGCTCGCCGTGCAGGGTCAGCGGCACGGTTGCATGGATCGGCTGGTCGAGGCGGACTTCCTGCAGGTCGACGTGCGTGATCAGGCCACGCACGGGGTCCTGCTGATACTCCTTGAGCACAGAGGAATGCGCCTTGCCGCCTTCGACGACGACGTCGAGCACGGCGTTCAGGCCGCCCCTCGTGGTCAGCGCGCTGCGCAGATCCCGCTCCGGGATCGTGATCGCAACGGGCTGCTCACGGCCGTAGAGAACGCCCGGGATCAGGCCCTGGCGCCGCAGGCGCCGCGACTCGGCCGAGCCGAGGACGGCACGGTTCTGGACCATCAGCTTGACGCGCTCTCCAGCCACGACGCAGCAGTGTAGCTACAGCGCGGAGAGAAACCTGCGGTTTCCCTCCGCGGGCCTCCCTTCCCTTGGGCTGTGCCATCGCGAGCCGCGTTTCGCCTCCCGCCCGGCCAAGCCGGGCTCCGGCGGCGGACGCAAACACTTTTGCAACTGCGAATGCATGACCCTGCAGAGTCTGAGACCCCCAGTTCTCAGAGCAAGCGCAGTGGCGGCCGGAGGCCGGCTTGGCCGGCCGGGAGGCCAGCCGCGCGTCGCGATGGCACACGCCCGGAAGGGAGGGCATCGGGGGGAAACCGGCGGTTTCCCTCCCGACTAAAAGAGCTGGTTCTCGCCGCCGAAGATCGCCGAGACGGAGTCGTCGGCGAAGACATTCATGATCGTCTCGGCGAGGAGCGGCGCAACCGGGAGGACGGTCATCTTGTCCGGTTTGGCGAGCGGATCGATCGGAACGGTGTCGGTGACGACCATGCCCTTGATCTCGGACTCGTCGAACTTCTCGAGCGCGTTCCCACAGAAGAGACCGTGGGTCGCGAAGACCCAGACGTCCTCGACGCCATGCTCCCGAAGCGCCTGCACGTTCGCGAGCAGGGTGCCGCCGGTCATGATCACGTCGTCTCCCAGAATCGCCGTCTTGCCGCGGACGCGGCCGGTCACCTCGGTCACCTCGACCACGTCGTGCGCCGGCCGTGACTTGTGCATCAGCGCGAAGTCCGCGTCCAGCATCTCGGCGAAGCGCACTGCTTGCTTGGCGCGACCCG
Source organism: Gaiellaceae bacterium (assembly GCA_036271075.1). GTDB lineage: Bacteria > Actinomycetota > Thermoleophilia > Gaiellales > Gaiellaceae > PALSA-600. The sequence continues at coordinate 1,712 of DATBBH010000137.1, forward strand.
CATCGGGCGAGACCGACACGACTCCCTCGCCGGTCAGGCCGAGATCGCGGAAGTGGCGTGCGAAGAGAGGCACAGCGGTCATGTGGTCGACCGGAATCGTGAAAAAGCCCTGAATCTGGCCTGCGTGGAGGTCCATCGTCAGCATCCGGTCGGCGCCGGCCAGTTGGAGCATGTCGGCGATCAGGCGCGCTGAGATCGGCTCACGCGGCTTCGCCTTGCGGTCCTGGCGCGCGTAGGGAAACAGGGGGATGACCGCGGTGATCCGCTTCGCGGACGCGAGCTTGGCCGCCTGAACCATGAACAGCAGCTCCATCACGTTGCGATCGACGGGCTCACACCCGGTCTGGACGATGAAGATATCGGCGCCGCGAATCGACTCGTCGAAGCGGCAGTAGGTCTCGCCGTTTGCGAACGTGCTCAACTCGACCTCGCCGAGCTCGACGCCGAGCTGGCCCGCGATGCGCTGCGCGAGATCCGAGTGCGAACGGCCGGAGAAGACCATCAGGCGCTTCTGCGGCCCGCGCTCGATCCAGTGGCCCGGCTTGTTCTCGGTCATGACGTCCGGAGCCCCGAGGCCGGGGAGAACGAGCTCAGTTGTCCCGCTGCCGGGCTGCATAGCCCTCCTTGTTCTCCTGGCGTGGACGGGCGATTCCCAGCGCATCGGCTGGAACGTCCTTCGTTATGACCGATCCAGCGGCGATCCATGCTCCGTCACCCACCTCCAGTGGCGCGACGAAGCCATTGTGGATGCCGGTCCTGACGTTGCTGCCGATCGTGGTGCGCCCCTTGGGCTGGCCGGGCTTGTGCGCGAAGTTGGCAGTGATCGCCCCGGCGCCGACATTCGTGTCGTCGCCGATCTCTGCATCACCGATGTACGACAGGTGAGGCACCTTCGTGCGGTCGCCGATGCGTGAGTTCTTGATCTCCACGAAGGTGCCCGCCTTGGAGGAGTCGCCGAGGACCGTCCCAGGGCGAAGGTAACAGAACGGGCCGATGGTCGCGTTCGAACCAATGTGAGCGTCGATCGCGACGGTGTTCGCACCGATCTCGGCGCCGGCGGCTACATGAGTCGCGCCCCGGAGAATCGCAAACGGCTGGATCGTCACGTCGGGCTCGATTGCCACACTCGGGTCGATCCAGGTTGTCTTCGGATCGACGATCGTCACGCCCGCGAGCATGTGCCTCTCGTTGATCCGGTCGCGCAGAACTGCAGCGGCGTCCGCCAGCTCGGCGCGTGTGTTGACACCGTCCGCCTCACGGGCGTCTGCTGCGATGTGCGCGGCGACCCTCCCTCCGTCCGCGACGATGATCTCGATCGCGTCGGTCAGGTACAGCTCGCCCTGCACGTTGTGGGGCTCGATCCGATCGAGCGCGGGCCACAGCACGTCGGCGCGGAAGACGTAGATCGACGAATTGATCTCGCGGATCTGCTGCTCCTCCTCGGTCGCGTCGGTCCCTTCGACGATGCGCAGCACTGAGCCGTCAGGAGCGCGAACGATCCGACCGTAGACGCGCGGATCCGGGGGCTCGGCGCTGAGAATCGTCGCGGCTGCGCCTTCACGATGATGCGTCTCGACCAGCTTCTCGACCAGCCCGGCGGTCAAGAGCGGGGTGTCGCCGGAGAGCACGAGCACGTCACCCTTGTATTCGGCGAGCGCAACGCGGGCGCAGCGCACTGCGTCCCCGGTGCCAAGCGGAGTCTCCTGAATCGCGACGATGACCGGGCTCGCAGCAAACGCGTCCCGAGTCGCGGGCGAAGCGACGACGACAATCGGCTCGGCGCCCGCGGCGCGGCCGGTCTCGATGACCCAGTCGACCATGCGGCGGCCGAGGAGCTCGTGGAGGTGCTTCGGCACGGACGAGCGCATCCGTGTGCCGAGGCCTCCGGCCATCACGACGGCTGCAAGAGGGGTGGCGTTCACTGAAGCTGGGGCGCCAGGATTCGAACCTGGGATCGCGGGACCAAAACCCGCTGCCTTACCGCTTGGCTACGCCCCATTGGTGGGCGACAGTCTAAGTACGGTCGGTGAACAAGAAAATCAAGGCGGCGATCGCGAGCAAGGCGATCACCGCGATCGCGACCGCCTTCAGGAGCGCGAGGGCGATCGGCACGCAGAGAACGAGCAGCTGCGACGCGGCGAAGACCCACGCGACCTGCCGCACGACGTCGGAGCGGCTCGACCGGCCTGCGAACCACCAGAAGCCGACGGCGATCACGGCGAGCACGACGGCGGTCCACCAGTGCAACACGTGGAAGAGGTAGAGCAGCCCTTCGATGGCCGCAATCCAGAGCGTGAGGCGCACCCGACGCTCTCGGAGCCAGCGGCCGGAACGGCTGGAACCATGCTCGATTGCGGTCGTTCCGACCATGCCGCTCAACCGTACCACGCGGGCACAGTGACCCAAGTGCGGCCGAGACGACCCAGCGCGCGGGCCGCTCGCTGCGCGTCGCTCGTACGCAGAAAGAGGCCGTAGACGATCGGCCCCGCCCCGCTGACGTCTGCGCGGAAGGCGCCCCGCGCGAGCAATTCAGCTCCGAGTGGCGACGACGCGAGGTCGTTCGACGGCAGCGCGGCAAGGTCGCGCGGGCGGCGCACCGCGGCAAGCGCCGTGCGCAGCTTCGTCACGCGCTCGTCGTAGCCCTCCTCCCCACCGCGCTCGTCGAACCCGGCGTAGACCTGCGCGGTCGAGTGCTTCGAAGCATCCCGCGGCAATAGGAGCAGGACAACGAAGTCCTGCGGCAGGTCGAGCGGCTCGAGCCGGGTACCGTCGCCCGTTCCGAGCTGCGGACCGTCACGCAGGAAGAACGGCACGTCCGCGCCGGCGCGGGCGGCGAGCCGGTGCAGCTCCTCCGCCGATTTGGGGCTCGCAAGCTGTTCGTTCGCCAGTCGCAGCGCCGTTGCCGCGTCGGAGCTGCCACCGCCGAGACCGGCAGCGACCGGCGTGCGCTTCTGGATCTGAACACGCCAGCCGTGCGGTGCATCGAGCGACTCGAGCGCGGTCCGAACGATCGTGTCCGCCGGAAACCCTTCGACAATCGTCTCGTCGGCGGGCTCGATGCTGATGCGGTCACCGAGATCGACGCGCTGATACACGGTTGCCAGCTCGTGCTTTCCGTCCTCTCGGCGCGGCCCGACGACAAGAGCGAGGTTGATCTTCGCAGGCGCCGGCGCGATCACGACAGCGCCCCGGCGAGCGCGACGAACTCGTGCGGCTCGAGCGCCTCGGCGCGCACGCCGGCGTCGCGGCCGATGGCGGCGAGCGCTTCGACGGCGCGTTCACGTGTGACGAGGCCTGAGAGCGACAGTGAGTTCGCGAGCGTCTTGCGCCGGTGCCCGAACGACCCTTCGACGATGCGCTTGACCTGGAGCGGCGCACCGGGCGCCGTACGACGGAAGGCGATGAGCGCGGACTCGACGTTCGGACGCGGCCGGAACACCTCTCTCGAGACCGGGTGGAACCCTGTGCGCTCGGTCGCGAGCTGGATCAGCACGGAGACGCCGCCGTATGCCTTCGTGGACGGCTTGGCGAAGAAGCGGTCGGCAACCTCGCGCTGCACCATCACGCACCAGCTCGTGATCTGGTCGACGTCCAGGCTTTCGGCGACGAGCGGCGTGGCGACGTTGTAGGGCAGGTTCGCGACGAGCTTGTGCGGCGCAGGATCGAGCCGAGAGACGTCAAGCCGCATCGCGTCGCCCCAATGGATGGTTGTGTGCTCGATGCCGTCGAGGTGCGGGGCCAGTCGCTTGTCCACCTCGACCGCGTGCACGAAGGCGACACGCTGGGCGAGAAATCGGGTGAGCACGCCGAGCCCAGGCCCCACTTCGAGCACGACATCGGCTGGATCGAGCTCGGCGAGCCGCTCGATCACGCGCAGGATGTTCTCGTCGACGAGAAAGTGCTGCCCGAGGGACTTCTTCGGCGAAACCTTCATAGGCCGAAGACCGCCTCGGCGTTCGCGACGATCTGGGCGCGGATCGAATCGCCGTGCAGCTCCGCCAGGAAGGCGTAGGTGTGCGCCACGTAGGCGGGCTCGTTGCGCTTGCCGCGGACGGGCTGTGGCGCGAGATACGGGCTGTCGGTCTCGGCGAGCAACTTGTCGGCAGGGACGCGCCGTGCAGCCGCGCGAAGGTCGTAGGCGTTCTTGTAGGTGACGTTGCCGGCGAACGAGACGTACCAGCCGCGTGCGAGCGCCACATCGAGCAGATTCGGGGAGGAAAAGCAGTGGAGGACAACGGCTCCGTCGTGCTCGAGGAGCTTCTCGCGCGTGTCGTCGTCCGCGGCGCGCGTGTGGATCACAACCGGCTTCCCGAGCTCGCGCGCCAGCGCGAGCTGTCGGTCGAACAGCAGCGCCTGCGCGTCGCGCGGTGCATAGTCACGGTAGTAGTCGAGCCCGGTCTCGCCGACCGCGACTGCCTTCGGGTGGGCGAACAGCTCGCGCAACTCGTCCAGGTCGCCGGGAGCACCTGCCTCGTGCGGGTGCACGCCGAGGCACGCGTACACGCCCTCTTCCTGCTCGGCACGCGCGAGCGTGACGCGTGCGGCAGCGATCGTGGTCGCGACATCGATCACGCGGGTGACCCCCTCTGCCCGCGCACGCGCGAGCACCTCGGGCGCGTCGTCGCCCAGGTGGGCGTGAGTGTCGATCACGCCGCGGTGGCTTCGAACCGCGGGAAGAGCGGCGGGGCCGCCTCGACACTCGTGGTCGGAGTCAGGCGGCCGTACTCGACGCGCTCCCAGTCGAACTCGGCCGGCTGACCGAGCGCCTCGAGGATTTTCGGCGCCGTCTCGGGGAGATATGCCCAAAGGGCGATTGCGCTGACGCGGAGCCCGTCGGCTAGGTCGTAGAGCACCTGGTCGAGCTCGGCGGCCTTCGTCTCGTCCTTGGCGAGCGTCCAGGGAGCGCGCTCCGTCACATAGCGGTTGAGGTGGCGCACGAGCGTCCAGATGCGGTCGACCGCCCCGGTGATATCGAACCCGTCCAGATCTTGCGGCACGTTGTCGTGGATGTCGGCGATCACCGCCTGGAGCTCGGAGCCTGCTGCCGGGCCGCCGGGAACTGTCCCGCCGCGATAGCGGGCAATCATCGCCGTGGTGCGCGAGAGTAGATTGCCGAGATCGTTGCCGAGCTCACGCTCGTACCGATCTGCGATGCCGGAGAGCGAGGCGCTGCCGTCCTGCCCAAACGAGACCGCGCGCGCGCACCAAAAACGCACGGCGTCGGCGCCGTAGGTGTCGATCAGCTCGAGCGGGTCGATGGCGTTTCCGAGCGACTTCGAGATCTTCAGATCGTCGAGGAGCAGATAGCCGTGGATGAAGATTTGCTTTGGCACCGTGTAGCCGGCCGACAGGAGCATTGCCGGCCAATAGATGCAGTGGAACCGCAGGATGTCCTGTGCCATCAAGTGACGCACCTCGGGCCAGAACGCCTCGCGCAGGTCCTCGCCCGGCCTCGCGAACGTGAGCGCGCTCAGATAGTTGACGAGCGCATCGGCCCAGACGTACGCGACCTGTCCTTCGTCCCAGGGCAGCGGGATCCCCCATGGTTGCCCTGCGCGGCTGATCGAGAAGTCGCGCAAGCCCCCCGAGACGAAGCTCTTCACTTCGTTGAACCGGAACGGCGGCTGGACGAAGTCCGGACGCTCCGCAAAGAGCTCCAGCAGCTTGTCCTGATAGGCCGAGAGCCGGAAGAAGTAGTTCTTCTCCTCGATCCATTCGGGCACGGTGTCGTGCAGGGGACACTTGCCGTCGACGAGCTCGTCCTCGGTCTTGAACGCCTCGCACCCGACGCAGTAGAGGCCGGCGTAGACATCCTCGTAGACATCACCGTTGTCGTAGATGCGCTGGAGGAACTCGCGCACGAAGGTCTTGTGCCCCTCGTCGCTTGTCCTGATGAAGAAGTCTGTCTCGGCATTCAGGCGCGGCGGCAGGCTCCGCCAGGCCTCTGCGATCTCGTCCACGTACTCCTGGGCGCCAAGCCCCTGCTCCTCAGCGACCCGCCAGACCTTGGTTGCGTGCTCGTCGACGCCGGTCAGGAAGAAGGTCTCCTCGCCGCGCTGCCGATGGTGCCGCGCGAGGATGTCGGCGGCGATTGTCGTGTACGCGTGCCCAATGTGCGGCTTGTCGTTCACGTAGTAGATCGGTGTCGTCACGTAGAAGCGCATTGGGATCAATGATAGGCGCGCCCTTTCGGCGAGCCGCGAAGGCCAGCGCGCCGAGGGCGAGCGGGAGAGCGAGGACAAAGCCGGCGAGACTCCCGACGGGCATAGTGCGCGCCGCCGGGCGCGACGGCGCGGCGATCGTCGTGCGAGGCCGAGGGTGGTGGCGTGACAAGACAACGGGCCGTCCCGAGTGTGCTGCGACCACGCGAAGCGGGACGCCGGCGGCCGGCCCCGAGGCAGCCCGGCTGCGCAACTCCGCCGGCCCGGTCTGCCGCGGATTGTCGACAGGTCCAGCAACCTTGAGCCGCGGCGCTGCGACGGCTCTCGGCTGCCGAGCCGTCATTGCTCGGCGCGGGGCCTCGTCTCGCGTGGGCCGGGCCACGTCGGCCGGCGACGCAGGCTCGCGGGCGATGTCGATCTTGGGCGACGAAGGCACGGGTGCGGCCACGACGGTCGGGTCAACCGGCTGCGAGGCCGCTGACGCAGTGGCCGAGGCGATTGGAGCGGTCGGAGCGGCGGGCGAGGCGGCGGACGCCGAAGCGGGAGTCGGCGCTGCGGTGGCGACCGGTGCAGGAGCCGAGGCGGGGGCAGGTCCAGGAGCGGGCGCCGGATCGGACTGCGGTGCAACGGCACGGGTCGGCAGAACCGACAGCGGGTCGAGGTAACCCTGCTCCTGCGCCGTCAGCCGGACGCCGAGGTGGACGTAGGGCTGTGCGCCCTCGGCATCGCCGCTCGGTCCGATCGAGCCCACTGTCGACCCTTCTTCCACGGCCAAGTTCTTGACCACGGTGAACGAGCCGAGATGCGTCAGTGTGACCGAGTATCCGTCCGGCGTCTCGATCGTGACGCTCTTCCCCGAGGATGGCACGGAACCGGCAAAGGTCACCAGGCCCGAGGCGGGCGCGACGACCGGCGAGCCCGGATCACCGCCGACGTCGATGCCTCGATGCTGGCCGGCGGCATACGGATGTGCCGGATCGAAGAGGAACGGCTGCAGGACGGGACCACCTGAAGGCCACGTCCAGGCGCCCGCCGCCGGGGCGAGGAAGAGCGCAGCCAGAGCGGCCGCAACGAGAACTCGGCGCATCGTCACCACCTTTGTTGTCTGAAAAGCGAACGGTCAGATCACGGTAGGGACAGCGACGCCGTGTTGTCAAACGAGATTACAGAATTGTCACAGAGAGCCTCGATACAGCTCGTTACGGGAGAGGTCGGTGAGCCGCGCGACCACATCGGCCGCTACCCGCCGCGGCGTTCCGGCGGCGACGAGATCGGCCACGGCCGCCCGGGCCTCGGCCGGATCGGACATGGCCGACCCGGGTCCGAGCACCAGCGTCACCTCTCCCTTCGGCGGTTCCGCGAAGCGCCCGGCAACGTCGACCGCGCTCCCACGCACGACCTCCTCGAACCGCTTCGTCAGCTCACGGCAGACCGCCAGCTCGCGCCCGGGCTCGAAGGCAGCGAGCGAGAGAAGCGACGCGTGGAGGCGGTGCGGCGACTCGAACGCGACGACCGGCCACGCCCAACCGGCGGTCTCACGCCACAACGCCTCGAGCTCCCCGACCTTCCGCGGCAGGAATCCGACGAATGCATAGCGCCCCCCGACGAGCCCGCTCGCGACGAGCGCGGTCTCGACCGCGGACGCACCCGGAAGCACCGTCACGTCCAGGCCGGCGTCGAGCGCCGCGCGCACGAGCCGCGCGCCGGGATCGGAGACCCCCGGCATCCCCGCGTCGGTGACGAGCGCGATGCGCTCACCCGCCTCGAGACGCGGCAGGAGCTCGGCGACCCTCGAGGCCTCGTTGTGCTCGTGGTAGGAGAGAAGACGCGCCTTGATCCCGTGCCGGTCGAGCAAGCCGCGCGTGTGACGGGTGTCCTCGGCGAGCACCACGTCCGCCTCGCGAAGCTCCGCGAGCACGCGCAGGGTGACGTCGTCGAGATTCCCGATCGGAGTCGCGCAGATGGCGAGGGGCACTAGAGCGCCTCGAGGGCGATCAGGCCTGCACCGATCATGCCTGCTGCTTCACCGAGCAGCGCGCGCTCGATCTGCAGGTCGCGACCTCCGTCACCGAGCACCTCACGCAGCACCGCCCGGCGCGCAGGGAGCAGCAGCTGTTCGAAGGCCGCGATCCCGAAGCCGCCGCCGATCGCCATGCGCTCCAGCCCGAAGATGTTGACGAGCGAGCCGATGCCGACGCCGAGGTAGTTGCCGATCCTCTCGAGTGCGGGGTGCTGTTGCTCGATCAGGTCATGCGCCCTCGCGTTCGGCCCGAGCA
>DATBBH010000138.1:0-7602 GCA_036271075.1 Gaiellaceae bacterium
ATCGACACGGTGCGCCCGGGCATCGCGCGAGCGCTCGGGCTCGCAGAGCTGCGGCTGCGCATGGGCGGCACCGGAGGCGCGGCGCGCCTCGCGTATCTGCCGCTGCCGGAGGCGAACGAGCTGCGGGCCCGACTGCTCGCGTTGTCGCAAGGCGCGCACGAGGAGACTCCCGAACCGGCGGACCGCGAGCTCGTGCGCGTGCCGCCGGGTCGCGTGGCCGCATCGCTCGTCCTGAGCGGGCCTACGGTGGTGCTCGCCGTCTATCTGGCCGCTCTCGCGGCCACGACAGCGGCGGGCGTACACGGCTTGGTGGCCCTGACCCTCCCGGTCCTCATCGGTGACGTGATCGCCCTCTGGCGCCGCTTCAACCGCTCGTATCACGCGACCGTCGCCGCGGCGCCCGAAGGGCTACGTGTTCGTTCGGGTCTCGTCGAGACGACCGCGGAGACGATTCCGCGCGGCAGGGTGCAGGCAGTGCAGCTGGTCGAGCCGTTGCTCTGGCGTCCGTTTGGTTGGTGTCGGCTCGACGTCGACGTCGCGGGCCGCGTACGCGATCGCAACGATGCAGGGCGCGGCAAGCGCCGGCTCCGCACGATCCTCCCGGTCGGAACGCGCGGCGAAGCGATCCAGTTGCTCGCGCTCCTCGTGCCGGACGCACCGCTGCCGGAGCGCAGGCCGCCGCGTCGTGCCCGTTGGAAATCGCCGCTCCTCTATCGCCGTCTGTCGTTCGCCTTCGACGAGCGCTACGCGGTTGCGACGGGAGGACGAGCCGCGCGAGTCGCGTCCTGGGTGCCGCTGACGAAAGTCCAGAGCCTGCGCCGGCTCGAGGGGCCCGTGCAGCGCAGGCTCGGGCTCGCGACGGTTTATCTCGATACCGCGGGCAGGAACTTCGGGGTGGCCTTCCGCGATCTCGACGGCGCCGACTCGCGCCGGGCACTCGATCGCCTCACCGAGCTCGCCCGCGCAGCGAGGCGTCGGTGAGCCTCTTCGGCGGCACCGCCGAGTGGTACGCCCGCTACCGGCCCGGCTATCCGCAGGAACTGATCGACGGGCTCGCCGCTGCGGCCGGGCTCGACGGCACCGGGAGGCTCCTCGATCTCGGCACGGGCACCGGCCAGCTTGCCGTTCCGCTCGCGCGATACGTGGCGGAGGTCGTGGCCGCCGATCCCGAGCCGGAGATGCTCGCGCAACTTCCCGCCGGCATCGTGAGGGTGCAGGCGCGTGCAGAAGACGTCGACGAGTCGTGGGGCACATTCAAGCTCGTCACGATTGGCCGCGCATTCCACTGGATGGACGGCGACGTGGTCATGGACCGGTTGGCACGTGTCACCCGGCAGGTCGCGCTGGTTGGCGACACGCTGGAGCAGAGTGTCGCGGAGTCGACATTGCTCGCCGTCGCGCGCGAGTTCGTCGGCGAACGGCCGCGAATGAAGCAGCCGAGGGTGAAGTACGACCGGGCGCTCGCGGCTTCCGCGTTCTCGAACGTGCAACACCTCAGCGTCGAGACCGTGCGCGCCTGGACCGTCGATGAGTTGATCGGTTTCGCGTACTCGACATCGTTTGCGTCGCTCGCGCGGATCGGCGATCGGCGTGAGGAGTTCGAGCAGGAGCTACGGCGGCGACTGCGGCCCAGCTATCGCGAGCGCGTCACCGTCGACGCGTTCCTAGGCCGCCGCGGCGACGAGTGACTCGAGCCGGCCGATGAGCCACGGCAGCTCGTTGCGCTCTGCTTCGAGCACGTCACCGTGGAACTGGATCAGCATCGCTCCATCGGGGGACAGGTGGTCCCCTGCGCCTGCAATCAGGCGCCGGTAGTGGTCGAGCCCGTCGCCGCTCGAGTACACGGCGGCCGGCGGCTCGTCTTCATATCCGGGCGTCCCGGGTGCCAGGTACGGCAGGTTGGCGACGATCAGATCGAGGTCGCGCGGCAGCCCGTCGAGCAGGTCGCCGTGCACGAGGTGGACGCGCGCGCCGAGCCGGTCGGCATTCCGCGACGCGAGGTCGAGCGCCCGGCCGCAGGTGTCGCTCGCCCACACCTCGATCTGAGGCGCGCGCAGCGCCAGCGTGATCGCAACGGCGCCGGAGCCGGTGCCGACGTCCGCGACGCGGGACGATTCGAGACCGATCCGCTCGAGCGCCGCGTCGACGAGCTGCTCACTCGTTGGGCGCGGCGAGAAGACCCGTCCAGGGTCGGTGACGAACGTCAATCCGTGGAAGCGCGTGGTCATCTCCTCTAGTACAACGTAGCCCGGTGGACTGGATTCCCTTCGCCGAGGCCAAGCAGTCTCGCTACGACCAGCCGCACGGGGAGCTGGATGAGCGCGGGATCGTTCGACAGGGGAACGCTGCCTACGCCGCCGCGCTTGGACTGCTGATGGCGGGCGATCCGGCGGCCGACGAGTGGTTTCAGCGCGCCGCCGCCCGCTGGTGCGAGAGTTGGGACGCCGGAGCTGGCCACGAGTCTTGGGGCCGGCCGATCGGCGCAGTCAAGGCCTCGCTGCTCGCCGGTGACGACGGAGCAGTCGTCGAGTATGCGCGCTGGACGCTCGAGCTCGGCGCCGCGACCGCCGAGTCACCGATCGGCCGCTACGGAGCGACCCTCGCGCTGCTCGCTCTCGGCCGGTGGGCCGAGGCCCGCCACCTCGCCGAGTCGTTGCGAGGCCGTGACGACTTTCCGCAGGACGTCGCCGACGCGCTCGCGTTCATCGCGGCACACGACGTGATCGGCTACTGCGAGTCGGTGGAATCGGTGGTGACGTCATTCGAGACGCGCGAGGAGTTCCTCGAGGACGCCCCCGTTGCCGACACGGCGCTCGTGCTCGCCGCCCTGGCCCGTCGGCGCCACATCGACGAGCCGTTGCCGGCGTCGCCGACCCTTCCGGCGGTTAGCTAGTCGGGATCGCCCTGCTCGATGGTCGGATGGAACGCGACCGTGATCGTCTGCTGCGGGTACGACTCGTCCTCGAGGTCGGTCAGCCTGTCGACCAGCTCCTTCAGCAGCTTCCGCACCGTTTCGACGTCCAACTTCGTATGCACCTGTGCGCTACGAAACTCACCGGCTTCCGCATAGAGGTCGAACCCTCGTTGCAGCTCGCGCAGTTGTGCCGCCTGCAGCTCGCTCGCGAGGCCGGCGGCGCGAATCTCGGGGCCGACCCTGAAGTGCTTCGCGACCGGCCGGTAGGGCTTCTCGCGCCCGTCTGATGCTGCGAGCTCGATCAGCCCGGCGCGGTTGAGCATCCGCACATGGAAGTGCAGGTGACCGGGGTCGACCGACAGGCGCGCAGCGAGCTCTCGATTCGTCAACGGCTCATCGGCGTCGCCGAGCACCTGCAGGACTTTCAACCGAAGCGGATGGCCGAGCGCCTTCAGCTGCTCGGGGCGGTCGATCTCGAGGACATCCCTGGATGACGGCGATGACGCAGGTGTGCTCATGTGGTCTCTAGTTTGGACGCTGCGGGCTGGTCGAGGAAGACTTCCACCGAAATTGGCGCCAGACGGGCCAGGCTTGCGGGCGCTTCCCGGCTGATTTCGCCGCCAAACGCCAACGCTACCGCTTCGGCTTTCCCTGCGCCCGCGACGAGGAAAACGATGCGCTGAGCCGACAGGATCGCCGGCAGGGTGAGCGTGACGCGATCGACGAACGGGTCGAGACCGGCCGGCCCCCAGGCGACGCGTCGGTCCTCGACCTCGAGCTGCCGCGAGCCGGGAAACAGGGATGCCATGTGGCCGTCGCTGCCGAGCCCGAGCAGCAGCAGCTGCAAGTCCACGCCCTCGAGCGCCGCGTCGTATTCGGCGGCGGCGACCGCCGGCGCGAGCTCGCCGCGCATCCGATGCACTGCTCGAGGCGGCACGGCGAGCCGGTCGAGCAGCGTCTCCTTCGCCAGGCGGTAGTTCGAGCGTTCGTCGTCCGGCGGCACGCACCGCTCGTCGCCCCACCAGAGCGTGACCCGGCTCCAATCGGGCGCCAGCTCGGCTGCCCGCTCGTATGCTTCGCCGACCGAAGCGCCGCCCGTGAGGACGATCGAGCCGTCGCGTCCTGCCTGCTCGGCGATCAGTTCGGCGACGACCGCAGTGGGATCGTCGACGACATGGAGATCAAGCGGCGCTGGCATGTGGCAAGGGTATGAGACCACGTGCGAAACCCGCCAGCAGATAGACGCTCGCGAGCCCGGCCCACTCACCGTACGGCTCGAGCAGGACGTCGGCTTCCTCGGGCTCGGCCCAGCGGCCCCAGAGCGCCGAGGCGAGCTTGGCGAGACCGAGGTCACGCGCCAGTCCATGCTCGTAACGACCGAGCCCTTCCAGGCACACGATGCCGACCGACCAGGGGCCGAGCCCTCGCTCGCGCGCGAGCCGCGCCGCGACCGCGCTCGACGGCTGCTGCTTCAGCCGCTCGAGGTCGAAGGAGCGGCAGAGCCGGATCAGGCAGGCGGCGCGACGTGCGCCGAGACCGAGCCGGCCGAGCTGCGCGGGCGAGAAGCTCCCGAGCTCAGCCGAGGTGGGCGGTGCGTGCAGGCCGCCGTGGTGCGGCGTCGCGGCGCGGATGATCGTCCGCTCGATCTGGCGAGCGCGGCTCGCCTGGATCAGCTGCCCCGCGACCGCGCGCAGCAACGACTGTGCCACGGTGCCGGTGCGCATCGGTCGCAGCCCGCGCAACTGGCGGAGTGTCCCGGCGAGCAGCGGGTCGCCGGCAAAGCGGCGCAGGAACTCGGAGTGGTCGTCGTCGAGCCCGAGCGCGAACCGCACGTGATCGACGCCCTCGTCGCTCTCTGCCGCGATCACGATCATCCCGTCGGGCCGCTGTAGCGCATGCACGCGTTCGAGCCGGTCCTCGACGCGAACCGTTGCCCGATACGTGCCGTCCACGACCACGCGAGTCGCGTCCGAGGCGCCCCGGCCGGAGACGCGGAGGGAATACGGCCCCTGCGGGCGGAGCTCGGCGCGGACTGACATCCACCGCCGAGTCTAGGGCTACAGTCAGCCGATGCTGCGCCGGGTCGCGTCGCGGGTGTCCATGCGGAGCCGCCGGCGGAAGCTCGATCTCCTGCTCGAGCTGCTCCAGCCCGGGCCGGAGACGACGGTGGTCGACGTCGGCGTCACCGACGCCCCGTTCGGGGACGGGTCGACCGACAACTTCTTCGAAGCGCTCTATCCGTGGCCCGAGCGAATCACCGGTGTTGGGCCCACCGAGCTCGACCGCTTCGCCGCGGCGTTCCCGCAGGTGCGTGCTGTCCGGGCCGACGGCCGTGAGTTGCCGTTTGGAGACGGCGCCTTCGACCTGGGCTTCTCGAATGCCGTCGTCGAGCACATCGCCGGCGGCCGCGAAGGTCAGCGGCGCTTCGTGCACGAGCTGTGCCGCGTCGCGGGCCGCGTGTTCGTGACGACCCCCAACCGTTGGTTCCCGCTCGAGGTGCACACACTCCTGCCCTTCGTCCATTGGCTGCCTGCCGGCGCGCGCGAGCGGCTGATCCCGTTCGACGACGTGCTCGACCCGCTCGGCCCGAAGGAGCTCGCCTCCCTCTTTCCTTACAGCGTGCGGGTAATCAACACCGGTATGACGCTCATTGCCATAGGCCCGCAGTGAGAACAAGGCTGCCGGTGCTCGCCTTGCAGGTCCTGATCGTCGGGCTGGCGGTGCACAACGTCGTGATGGCGCTGCTCTGGCGTGCCGGGGTGAGAGGCGGAGCGCTGACCGTGATCGCGGCGTGGAAGGACGTGCTCCTGCTCGTCGCGCTTGCGCTCGTCGCCCGAGGCCTGCCGTGGCCGCTTCGCACCACTGACTGGCTTGCGGTCGCCTTCGGAGCGATCGTCGTGCTCTACGGTTTGCTGCCGCAGTCGTGGCTCGGTGGGGGCGCGACCCACAAGGGTGTGCTCTACGCGGCCCGACACGACTTGCTTCCGGTCGCGGCGTATTTTCTCGGGCGCGGCTTGCATCTCAGCGAGCGCGAGCGCACGCGTTTGTGCCACACGGTGCTCGCGACGGCGGCGTTCGTCGCCGCCTTCGGGCTGATCGACGTTTACGCAGTGCCGCTTTCCTTCTGGCGTCCCGCCGCGGGTTGGTTCCACGACCAGCTCGGGCTGACGTACACCGGTCTCTCGGGCCTACCGGAGAACTTCGTCTACAACGCGGGGAACGGGGTCGTCTTCCGGCGGTTGACCTCGACGTTCCTGTCCCCGCTCGCGACGTCGTACCTCCTCGTTGTCGCGCTGTTCTTCATCCCGATGCGGCGTTGGTGGGGCCCGCCGCTCGGGCTCCTGATCTTCGCGGCGCTGCTCTGGACGCACACGCGCTCTGCGCTGCTCGCGCTCGTCGTCGTCCTCGTTCTACGCGCGATCGTCCGACGACGGGTGCGCCCGCTTGTCTGGGTGGTCGTCGTTGCGGTGATCGGGCTCGTTTTCGTCAAGGGCTACGACCACTTTGGGCCGCGCACGCACTTCACCGCGAGCGAGCTGAAGGTGCAGGAGCAGATCGCCCACCAGCATCCGCAGGCCTCCCACGACGCGACGAGCGCCAACGAGTCGTCGACCAGCGAGCACCTGGCGTCGCTGCGCGACGGCGCACGCACGGTGGTGCACCATCCCTGGGGCTTCGGCCTCGGCAATTCGGGCGTCACGGCGGCCCGCACGCATGTGAAGGTCGAGGCGGGCGAGTCGACCTACACCGAGCTGGGAGTCGAGACCGGGATCCTGGGCATGCTCGTCTTCATCGCCTGGTCGCTTTCGCTTCTGCGGGCGACGATGCGACGGCGCATGTGGGTGGGTGCAGCGTTCGCGGCGGTGCTCTTGCTCGGGCTGCAGACTGATGTGATCGGCGTCCCATGGATCGCCGTCACCGTCTGGGCGTTCGCCGGCGACTCGGTCTGACTGCAACAACTTCGTCACGGTCCGAAACGGACACTTGCGGCTGGAGACGCCATTCGTACTGTTGGGCGAGTGCGTATGTCACTCGTCGAGCTCGGCCTGCTCGCAGCCGCCGCCGCAGTCGCCGCGACTGCGCTCCCACGCTGCTCGGGAGGCGTCAAGCGGACGGTCGTCCGCGCGAGCTGGGGGCTGACGCCGGGCGTCCTCAACCCGGCCGTCACGCAGGCGACGATCGGCGCGACGATCTGCAAGCACGGGTGGACGCGCACCGTGCGTCCACCCGTCTCCTACACGAATGCACTCAAGCGGCAGCAGCTCGCCCAGTACCGGCTGCGCGGCCCGCCATCGGCCTTCCAGGAGGATCACCTGATCAGCCTCGAGCTGGGCGGCAACCCCACCGATCCACGCAACCTGTGGCCGGAGCCGTACCCGCGCGCGGCGGCGGTCGACCAGATCGAGAACGAGCTCAACCACCGCGTCTGCACGGGGTCGCTCACGCTGGCCGAAGCACAGCGGCGTGAGTCGGCGCTCAAGCACGCGTCGGGCTGAGCGTCGTCGTCAGGACAGTGCGTCGGTCATGCGCACGAGCAGGCGCAGCAGCAGCTCGCGGTCTGCGGCCGGCAGCGCGGCCACCGCGGGCGCGAACGCGGCCGTCGCGCGCGTCTTGCGCTCGTCGACAAATTGCCGCCCCGCAGGGGTCAACTCGATTCGAACCGCCCGCCGGTCGTCGGCGTCGGTGGC
>DATBBH010000139.1:0-9249 GCA_036271075.1 Gaiellaceae bacterium
TCGACACGCCGGGCGGGACGATCTGCGAGCCGGATGACAAGCCGCTCGACTCACGGCATCTCGACATGGTCTACGCGCTCATGACGCTCTCCGACAAGCCGTTCATGGGCTCGGTGACCTCAGGGCCGAACGCGCTCGACATGATCGCGATGGCGGAGCTCGTCTTCGGGCGCGAGTCGCTCGAGGAGACGCCCGCGATCATCTCGCTGATCAACGTCAACTCACCCCTCCGCTACGACGACCGGATGCTGTCGGCGCTGCTCGAGTACGCGCGGGCGCGGCAAGCACTCGTGATCACGCCGTTCCTCCTGATGGGCGCGATGTCACCGGTGTCGGTCGCGTCGGCGCTGGCGCAGCAGGTCGCAGAGGCACTGGCCGGCATCGCGCTCGTCCAGACGGTGAGCCCAGGCTCGCCGGTCGTCTTCGGCTCGTTCCTCTCGAACACCGACATGCAGTCGGGCTCGCCGAGCTTCGGCACGCCCGAGTCGGCGATCGGTCTCCTGTGCACCGGGCAGATCGCGCGTCACTATGGGCTGCCCTTCCGTGGCGGCGGCGCACTCACCTCGTCGCAGACGGTTGACGCGCAAGCCGCGTACGAAGCAGCGATGACTCTCTGGCCGACGTTCCTCGCCGGCACGAACTTCGTGATGCACTCCGCCGGTTGGCTCGAGTCGGGGCTCGTCTCCTGCTACGAGAAGTTTGTCGTCGACGTCGAGCTGCTGCGGATGCTGCACCACGTGTTCCAGCCTCTGGAGATCAACGAGGAGACGCTGGCCTTCAGCGCGCACCAGGAAGTGGGACAGGGCGGCCACTTCCTCGGTGCCGTGCACACGCTGGAGCGGTTCCGCGAGTGCTTCTACCGGCCGCTGCTGTCGTCGACCGAGAACTACGAACGCTGGTCGCGGCTCGGCGGCAAGGACGCCGCGGCGCGTGCCTCCGACGTCTGGCACAAGACGCTCGAAGAGTACGAGGAGCCCGCGCTCGAGCAGGGACTGAAGGACGAGTTGAAGGCCTACGTCGACCGGCGAAGGACCGAGCTTGGCGACTAAGACCGAGATGTTCATCGATGGCGGCTGGGCCGGGTCGCAGAGCGGCAAGACGTTTTCCGCCGACTCACCTGCCACGGGCGAGACGATTGCCGAGGTCCCGCAGGGAACGCGCGAGGACACCCAGCGCGCAATCGACGCGGCGAACCGCGCGACAGACGGGTGGTCGCGCACGACGGCGTTCGAGCGCGCGGCGTTCATGCATCGCGTCGCAGACGAGATCGAGAAGCGGCGCGCGCCGCTCGCCCACACCCTGACCCTGGACCAGGGAAAGCCGCTCCATGAGTCGCACGACGAGGTCGAGGAGCTCGTTCAGTACTGGCGCAACGCGGCGGAGGACGGCAAGCGGCTCGAAGGGCGGCTCGCGAACTCGTTCACCCCGGGAAAGCGCGTGCTGCTGGTGCGCCGGCCGCGCGGCGTGATCGGCGTGATCACGCCCTGGAACTGGCCGTACACGATGCCGGCTGAGCTGATCGCGCCCTCGCTCGCCTGCGGCAATACCGTCGTGTGGACGCCGGCGTCGTCGACGGCGATCGCCGCCGTCGCGCTCGCCGAGTGTGTCGTCGAGGCCGACCTGCCCGTCGGCGTCTTCAACCTCGTCACCGGCCCGGGCTCGGTCGTCGGGGACGAGATCGCGCGCAACTCGGGCACGCACGGGGTTGGCTTCATCGGCTCCACCGAGACGGGCCGCAAGGTCGCCGAGGCCGCGGCAGGGAAAGCGGCGGTGCTCGAGCTCGGGGGGAACGGCCCCGTCGTCGTTATGGACGACGCTGACCTCGACCTCGCCGCCGAAGCAGCGGTGTCTGCGTGCTTCCTGTGCGCCGGGCAGAGCTGTACTGCAGGTGAGCGGCTGCTCGTGCACCGCGATGTGCGCGAGGACTTCGTGGCGCGGCTGGCGCATCTCGTCACGGAGCGCGTCGTGCTCGGCGATCCCTTCGCCGACGGCACGACGATGGGGCCTCTGAACAACGCCGGCGTCGCCGACAAGATGGACGAGCACGTCGACGATGCTGTTCGCCGTGGCGCAACAGTGATCTCGGGCGGAGCGCGGGAGCGCGGCTTCCCGACCGACCTCTACTGGCAGCCCACGGTGCTCGACGGCGTACCGGCCGACTCGCTCGTCGCGCAGGAGGAGACGTTTGGGCCGATCGCGCCGGTGGTCGCCATCGACTCGCTCGACGAGGCGATCTGGCTCGCGAACGCTTCCCCCTACGGCCTCCTCTCGGCCATCTTCACGCGCGACCTCGCGCAGGGGCTGCGTTATGCGGACGCAGTCCGCACGGGCTGGGTGAACATCAACGACTCGTCGAATTACTGGGAGTCGCACCTGCCTTTTGGCGGGCGCGCAGGGACTGCCAGCGGCATCGGGCGCGTCGGGGGCAGCGCGCCGATGGAGTCGTTCACCGAGCTGCAGACGATCGTCGTCGCTTGACCTGGGACTACGTGATCGTCGGGGGTGGGTCGGCCGGATCGGCGTTGGCCGCGCGGCTGACCGAGGATCCAGAGACGAAGGTGCTCGTGCTCGAGGCGGGCCGCACGGACTCGTGGTGGGACCTCTACATCCACATGCCGGCGGCGCTCTCGTTTCCGATCGGTAACCGCTTCTACGACTGGAAGTACGAGTCCGAGCCCGAGCCGTTCATGAACGGGAGGCGGATCTATCACGCGCGCGGCAAGGTGCTCGGCGGTTCGAGCTCGATCAACGGGATGATCTTTCAGCGCGGAAACCCGCTGGATTACGAGCGCTGGGGCCTCGCCGAGTGGGACTACGCGCACTGCCTGCCGTACTTCAAGCGCATGGAGACGTGCGTTGCGGGCGCCGACGAATGGCGCGGGGGAGACGGGCCGCTGCTGCTCGAGCGCGGCCCCGCCGAGGGCCCGCTCTTCGATGCGTTCTTCGCCGCTGTGCAGGAAGCCGGGCACCAGTTGACCGATGACGTGAACGGCTACCGGCAAGAGGGTTTTGCGAAGTTCGACCGCAACATCTATCGCGGCCGCCGCTGGAGCGCTGCGCGCGCGTACCTTCATCCGGCGATGGCGCGGCCGAACCTCGAGGTGCGGACGCGCGCGTTCGTCGAGCGCGTCGTCTTCGACGGAACGCGTGCAACCGGGGTGCGGGTCGCCGGTGAGACGATTCGCGCCGGCGAAGTGATTCTGTGCGGCGGTGCGATCAACTCTCCGCAGCTGTTGCAGCTCTCCGGCGTCGGCCACGCGGCCGAGCTCGAAGCGCTCGGGATCGGCGTCGTGCAGGACCTGCCGGCCGTCGGCGAGAACCTTCAGGACCATCTCGAGGTCTACGTGCAGTGCTCGTCGAAGCTGCCGGTGACGGTTGCGCCCGCCTACAAGTTGCGCAACCGCCCGCTGGTCGGGTTGAAATGGCTGCTCTTCAAATCGGGCCCCGGCGCGACGAACCATTTCGAGGCGGGCGGGTTCATCCGCTCGAACGACGACGTGCTGTATCCAAATGTGATGTTCCACTTCTTGCCGATCGCCGTGCGCTACGACGGCACGGCTCCAAAGGGGCACGGCTACCAGCTGCACGTCGGCCCGATGTACTCGGACGCGCGCGGCTCGGTGAAGGTCATGTCGACCGATCCACGCGCACATCCGGCGCTGCGGTTCAACTACCTCTCCACCGAGCAGGATCGCCGCGAGTGGGTCGAATGCGTGCGTGCGGCTCGATCGATTCTCGCGCAACCCGCGTTCGATCCGTTCAACGGCGGCGAGCTGTCACCCGGGCCGGGCGTCCAGACCGACGACGAGATCCTCGACTGGGTGCGCCGCGACGCGGAGACCGCCTTGCATCCGTCGTGCACCTGTGCGATGGGAACCGTGGTCGACCCTGCCACCATGCGCGTCTACGGGCTCGACGGCATCCGCGTCGTCGATGCGAGCGTGTTCCCCAACGTGACGAACGGGAACATCTACGCCCCTGTGATGATGGTCGCGGAGAAGGCCGCCGACCTGATTCGCGGCCAGACGCCACTCCCCCCAGCCGAATCCGTGTTCTATCGCCATGAAGCTGAGCCAGCTTCAAGTCGGTGAGCTGCTCGCTGCGCTGGGCGAGCGAACGCCGGCGCCCGCAAGCGGAGCAGCCACCGCCCTGACCGCCGCACTTGCGGCCGCGCTGGTGGAGCTGGCCGGGCGGTTTGCCGGCGACGAGGAGTCCGTGATCCGCGCGAAGGCCCTCTGGTCGCGCCTCTCAGAGCTCGCCGACGAAGATTCGGCTGCGTACACCGCCTACATGGCGGATCGCAACGACGACACGCGGGCGCGGACGATTGCGGTGCCGGAGGAGATCGCTTCGTGCGCGGACGAGATCGTCGCGCTCGCCAAGCACGTGCGAGGTCAGCTGCGCTCGTCGGTCGTCGGCGATGCGGAGGCGGCCGCCGAGCTCGCGCGTGCAGCGGCGGTCGTCGCGCGCCGCCTCGCAGAGCTCAACCGCAGGTAATCGCTGTTCTCTCAGATCCGCCGGCGCGCACGCCGCCGCTCGCGTCTGCGCACGCCACAGACGGACACCGGCGACAACGGACGACCGAACGGGTCGATGAAGAGCGTGGTCGGCCCGGCCTGCGTGGGGACCGTTCCCTCGAGCACCTCGATCTTGTAGGTCAGGCTGCCGCTCTCGAGGCGCGGTTCCTTGATCACGATCACGGTGTCCTCGGGCACCGTATCCCCGGGCTCGATGAACGAGAGCACGGCATTCGGCGGATCGGATTCGAAGCTGTTTTCTCCCTCGGCCCACAACTCCACGAAGTCGGCGGTCGACATGTTCCCGACGATCCGGTGGGGCCGGTCGGAGAAGTAGAGCGTCGAGGGAGTGACCACCTGCAGCGTCAGGGTTCCGTTCCCGCTCGTGATGCCGTGAGCAGTCTGCACGAACATCGACTCCTCGGCTTCGAGCTCTTCGATCAGCTTCTTGTCCATCCGGCTGCCTTCCTTCCCTGGTCAGTCAACACGGTGAACCTCTGCCTACCGCTCGGTGTCATCCGATCGGGATGATCAGCCGCCCGCCCCTCAGCGGTTGCCGCGGCGCCGCCGACGGATCAAACTGGGTCGCACCAAACAAGGGGAGGAGCATGACCATTCGTCGTTGGCACAAGCAGGTGTTCGGTTCGACCCTGGTAGCGCTCGCCGCCGTGGCAGTGCTGCTGGTCACGGGTGCTGCGTCGCAGGCGGATCCAGGCCATCCGTACCTCGCACTTGGCGACAGCGTTTCATTCGGCTACATCGCGGATGCCAGGTACGAGTACCAGAACCCCAACAACTTCATCGGCTTCCCGGACTACGTCGGGCAGGACCTCGGGATGACCCCAACGAACGCCTCCTGCCCGGGTGAGACGACCGCGGGATTCATCTCGGCCACCGGCGCCGACAACGGCTGCCGTCCCTACAAGTCGTTCTTCCCGCTGCACACGAGCTACAGCGGCACACAGCTCGACTTTGCGACCGCGTTCCTGAACGCACATCCCAATACGAAGCTGATCACGATCGACCTCGGCGCAAACGATGCGTTCATCCTCCAGAACCACTGCAGCACGCAGCCGAACCCTGCTGCCTGTATCGCCGCCGGACTTCCCGGGGTCCTAAGCAGCATCGGCACGAACATGGACACGATCTTCCGCGCGCTACAGGCCGCCCACTTCAACGGGCGGCTCGTGGTCGTCAACTATTACTCACTGGACTACAGCGACCAGACAGGCACCGCCGGCACGATTGCTCTCAACCAGGCGGTGACCAGCCACGCTGCAGCCGACGGAGCAATCGTCGCCGACGCGTTCACCGCGTTCAAGCAGGCGGCCGCCTCGGCCGGCGGGCACACCTGTGCGGCCGGGCTCCTCAACACGACCTCCGGCAACCAGGCAACCTGCGACGTCCACCCGAGCCAGTCGGGCCAGCAGCTGCTGGCGCAAGCCGTCGTGGACGCCGTCAACGGCGCGACGGGGGGCTGACTTCTTGACCACGAGCGGGCTCGAGTTTCGGCTGCTCGGCCCGCTCGAGGTCAAAAACGACGGTGTGACGATCCCGCTCGGCGGGCAAAAGCAGCGCGCCCTGCTGGCCCTGCTCCTGCTCCGCGTGGGGCGCGTGGTCGCCAGCGAGCACTTGATCGAGGCGCTGTGGGGCGAGGAGCCTCCCCGGACGGCACCGACCTCGCTGCAGAACCTGGTCGGGCAGCTTCGAAAGCTCCTGCCGTCGGAGGTGCTCGTCACGAAGTCACCGGGCTACCTCCTGGACGCGGCGGCCGACCAGGTGGATGTCGCGCGCTTCGAACGCTTGCTACGGGATGCACGGGCCCAGGAACCGGCGCAACGCGCGCGCACCCTCGGCGACGCGCTCGAGCTCTGGCGCGGTGCGCCGCTGGCGGAGTTCACCTACGAGAGCTTCGCGACAGCGGAGATCGCGCGGCTCGAGGAGCTGCGGCTCGAGGTGCTCGAGAACAGGATCGACGCCGAGCTCGAGCTCGGGCACGGGGCCCAGGTCGTCGCCGAGCTCGAGGGCCTCGTTGCGGAGAGCCCTTTGCGCGAGCGGCTCCGTGGGCAGCTGATGCTGGCCCTCTACCGGTCCGGCCGCCAGGCAGATGCTCTTCAGGCCTACCACGACGCGCGACGGATGCTCGTCGACGAGCTCGGCATCGAGCCAAGCCCAGCCTTGAGCCAGCTCTATCGCTCGATCCTGAGACAGGAGGGCGAGCTCGAGCAGACCTCGCCGGCTCGAAACATCGACGACCATTTCGGTGACGTCGTGAAGGCGATGCTCGCGGGTCGCCTGGTGATCGTGCTCGGCTCGGGCGTCAGCCTCGCGGACGAGCTCAGGGAAGGATCGCTGCCCGGTCTCGGCGACGTCGCCGCTCACCTGGCACGCGTCTTCGATTACCCGAGCGACCACAGGCGTGACCTGCCGCGTGTAGCGGAGTACGTGGCTCTCTCAAAGGGTGCCGGGCCGCTGTACGACGAGCTGCACGCGCTCTTCGATCAGGAGTGCGAGCCGGGCCCGACCCACCGGGCGGTCGCGCAGTTGGCGGCTCTCCTCCGCTCACGCGATGCACCGCGCCCGCTGCTGGTCGCAACGAACTTCGACCAGCTGCTCGAGCAGGCGTTTCGGGACGTCGGGGAGGAGCTCGATGTCGTCCTCTATCTCGCCCTCGGTCGTCACCGCGGCAAGTTCCTCCATCTCAAGGCGAACGGGCACAGCACCGTTGTCGAGGTCCCGAACGCGTACACCGATCTGTCGCTCGATCACACGGCCGTCCTGTTCAAGATCCACGGCGGAATCGATCTAGGCCCCGAACGGGAATGGGAAAGCTTCGTCGTCAGCGAAGACGACTACATCGACTACCTCGCACAGGCGGACATCTCGGTCGTCCTTCCTGTCACCCTGGCGGCGAAACTGCGCCGCAGTCACTTCCTGTTCCTCGGCTACCCGGTGGATGAATGGAGCCTGCGTGTCTTTCTCCACCGCCTCTTTGGGCGCGAGAAGGTCGCCTACCGGTCGTGGGCGGTCGTGCCCCAGGCGGACGAGATCGAGCAGGAGCTCTGGCGGCAGAGAGGCATCGACATCTTCAGTCTCTCGCTCAACGACTATCTGACGCAGCTGCGCGCTCGTGTCGAGGCCGAGGTGGGCAGGTGACGGCGACAGGTTTCGTGCCGTACAAGGGCCTGCGGATGTTCGAGGATTCCGAGCTCGATGTTCCCTTCTTCTTCGGGCGCGAACGCGAACGGGGGCTCGTCGAAGCCAACCTGATGGCGTCCCGGCTCACCGTCCTGTACGGCGAGACGGGAGTCGGCAAGAGCTCTCTGCTGCGTGCGGGCGTCGCACACCATCTCCGCGCGGCCGCGTCGGCGAGCCTGCGCGAGCACGGCGATCCGGAGCTCGCGGTCGTCGTCTTCGACGCGTGGCGCGACGACCCGGTGGACGCGCTTCGGCGTGCGTGCACCGAGGAGGTCACACGAGCGCTCGGCGGCAAGGTCGCACCTCGCGACGACGGGGAGCCACTCGCCGAGGCGCTGCGGGTCTGGCAGCAGTTGCTCGGCGGAGACCTCTACATCGTCCTCGATCAGTTGGAGGAGTACTTCCTCTACCACCAGGACGAGGACGGCCCAGGGACGTTCGCAGCCGAGTTTCCCGCCGTGGTCACGAGCCCCGACCTCCGCGTGAACTTCCTCCTGGCGGTCCGCGAGGATGCAGTCGCGAAGCTCGATGCCTTCAAGCCGCGGATCCCGAACGTGCTCGGGAACTATCTGCGCCTGGAGCACCTCGACCGAGACGCCGGCCGCGCGGCGATCATCGGGCCGATCGATCGCTACAACGAGCTCGTCGGTCCAGACGAGCGCGTGCAGCTCGAGCCCGAGCTGGTCGACGCCGTGCTCGAGCAGGTGGTCACGGGCAAGGTCGTCGTCGGTCACGCCGGCAGAGGGGCGATCGAGGGCGAAGAGCCAACGGGCCGGATCGAGACGCCGTACCTCCAGCTCGTGATGCAGCGTCTCTGGGAAGAGGAGCAAAGCGCCGGGTCACTGCAGCTCCGGGTCGGAACGCTGCGCGAACTCGGAGGAGCGGAGCAGATCGTCGGCGACCATGTCGCCCGGGCGCTCACCGCCTTGACGCCCAACCAGCAGGACCTCGCGGCGACGATGTTCGACTACCTCGTGACGCCGTCGGGGACGAAGATCGCCCATGAGGTGGCCGACCTCGAGCGCTACGCCGGTGCGCAGCACCACGCTGTCGTGTCGGTGCTGGACAAGTTGAGCGACGACCGCATCGTCCGTCCGATCTCGAACGGCAGCGCCGACAGCGCTCGCTACGAGATCTTCCACGATGTGCTCGCGCAGCCCGTGCTTGCGTGGAAAGCGACACACGATTCACAACGGGAACTGGACCGTCAACGCGCAGAGTCCGAGCGCCGCCACCGGCGTCTGCTTGGCATCGTGGCGCTCGGTGCTGTCGCGCTGGTGGTGATGGCCGGCATCACGATCGTTGCGATCACCCAGCGCAGCAAGGCGCGCTCACAGGCCGACATCGCAAGAGCGTCGCAGCTGTCGGCTCTCTCGGTTTCGCAGCTGCAGATCGATCCTCAGCGCAGCCTCGTCCTGGCGGTCGAAGCTGCGCAACGGAAGCCCACCAGTGAGAGCGAGGATGCGCTCAGGCAGGCGTTGCTCACGGCGCGGGAACGAGCGATCCTGCCCAGCGGCGGCGCGGTGACTGCAGC
>DATBBH010000140.1:0-5528 GCA_036271075.1 Gaiellaceae bacterium
TAGTCGTTGCAGCCGAGGACGACGCCCACGATGTTCTTGCCGATGTCGTGTACGTCACCCTTGACCGTCGCGAGCAGGACCTTTCCCTGCGCTCCGTGCGTCCCGTCCTTCTCGTCCTCCATGTACGGCTGCAGATAGGCGACCGCGCGCTTCATCACGCGTGCGGACTTGACCACCTGCGGCAGGAACATGCGGCCCGAACCGAAGAGGTCGCCGACGACGCGCATGCCGTCCATCAGCGGGCCCTCGATCACGTCGAGCGGCCGTTTGGCGCTCTGGCGCGCCTCCTCGGTGTCGTCCTCGATGAAGTCGACGATCCCGTGCACGAGCGCGTGCTCGAGCCGCTTTCCCACCACCGCCTCGCGCCAGCGCAGGTCGAGCTCCCGCTTCGTGCCCTCGCCGCGAAACCGGTCGGCGATCTCGACGAGCCGCTCGGTTGCGTCGGGCCGCCGGTTGAAGAGCACGTCCTCGACGCGCTCCTTGAGCTCCGGTTCGATGTCCTCGTAGACCGCAAGCTGCCCCGCGTTGACGATGCCCATGTCGAGGCCGGCGTGGATCGCGTGATAGAGGAAGGCGGCGTGCATCGCTTCGCGGACGACGTCGTTGCCGCGGAAGGAGAAGCTGAGGTTCGAGATGCCGCCCGAGGTGCGGACACCCGGGCAGCGCTCCTTGATCTTCGGCAAGCACGCG
The DNA here is from genome assembly GCA_036271075.1 of Gaiellaceae bacterium. Classification (GTDB taxonomy): domain Bacteria; phylum Actinomycetota; class Thermoleophilia; order Gaiellales; family Gaiellaceae; genus PALSA-600. The sequence continues at coordinate 691 of DATBBH010000140.1, forward strand.
AGGAAGGCGCGAGCGTAGTCGTCGTGCTCCTCGATGCCGGTCGCGACCGCGAGCACGTTCGGGTCGAACACGATGTCCTCCGGCTGGAACCCGACCTCGTCGACGAGGAGGTCGTAGGCGCGCCCGCAGATGGCGACGCGGCGCTCGACCTCCGTCGCCTGGCCTTCCTCGTCGAACGCCATCACGACGACCCCTGCGCCGTAGTCCCGGATCCGGCGCGCGTGTCGCAGGAACTCCTGCTCACCTTCCTTCAGCGAGATCGAGTTGACGATCCCCTTGCCCTGGAGGCACTGCAGGCCGGCCTCGATCACGCTCCACTTCGAGCTGTCGACCATCACCGGCAGGCGCGCGACCTCCGGCTCGGTGGCGATCACGTTCAGGAAGGTGCGCATCGCCTGCTCGCCCTCGAGCAGGTCCGCATCCATGTTGACGTCGATGAGGTTCGCGCCACCACGCACTTGCTCGAGTGCGACGTCGACTGCGGCGTTGAAATCGTCGGCTTCGATCAGACGGCGAAAGCGTGCGGAACCGGTGACGTTCGTGCGCTCGCCGATCAGGACAAAGCCGGTGTCCTCGCCAATCTCGAACGGTTCGAGGCCGCTGAACCTCGGCGCGCGGCGTGGTTGCGGCAGCACCCGCGGCTCGAGCCCCCGCATCGCTGCAGCGATCGCCTTCGTGTGCTCTGGAGTCGAGCCGCAGCATGAGCCCGCGATGTTGAGGAAACCGTCGCGCGCGAACTCGTGCAACAGCGCGGAAGTCACGTCCGGCGTCTCGTCGTAGCCGCCGAACGCGTTCGGCAAGCCTGCGTTCGGATGCGCAGAGGTGAGGCAGGTCGTGATCCGTGAGAGCTCGGCGACGTACGGCCGCATCTCACGGGCGCCGAGCGAGCAGTTGACGCCGACGATCAGCGGCTCGGCATGCTCGATCGACGTCCAGAACCCGTCGATCGTCTGACCGCTGAGTGTTCGTCCCGACAGGTCGACGATCGTGACGCTGATCCAGAGCGGCAACTGGGGCGCGACCTCCCGTGCAGCCACCAGCGCAGCCTTCGCGTTCAGCGTGTCGAAGATCGTCTCGATCAGCAGCAGGTCGACACCGCCGTCGGCGAGCCCGCGAATCTGCTCGGCGTAGGTCTCGACGACCTGGTCGAACGTGTGCGTTCGGTAGCCGGGATCGTCGACGCGTGGGCTGAGCGAGAGGGTGATGTTGAGCGGGCCGACCGAGCCGGCGACAAACCGGTCCGGCCCCGCGGCCTCGCGTGCGATGCGAGCGCCTGCGACGTTCAGCTCGTAGACCGCATCCTCGAGCCCGTAATCGCCTTGACCGACGGACGTCGCTGTGAACGTGTTCGTCGTGGTGATGTCGGCGCCGGCGGCGAAGTACGCATCGTGAACCGAGCGAACGATGTCGGGTCGCGTCAGATTCAGGAGGTCGGGATCGTTCAGCAGGTCCCGCGGATGGTCGGCGAACCGCTCGCCGCGAAAGTCCGACTCGTTGAGACCTCGGTTCTGGAGGAGCACGCCCCAAGCCCCGTCGAGCACGAGGATGCGCTCCTCGGCGAGGCGTCTGATCTCGTGGGCGACGTTGCGATCGGTCATAGAGCTCTTTAGGCGTTTGGTGACCCGGTCGCCAAGCTGCTTGTCAAAGCTTTCCGGGAGGTGGCTCTGTGCATTCTAGTTGAATCTGATTCGGCGAAGCCGAACCGGATTCACGAGTTCCGACCTGCCACGGCCTCCGAGAAACTCGCGACCCTGGTTCGCCTGCGGCGAATCAGGGTCGTCGCTCCACTCTAGGAGCGGCCGGCGACTGCGAGCTGGTTCTCGGCGTGGCGGAGGCGCTGCTCGATCTGCCACCGGTCGGCGGTCGAGTCGCCGCGATCGATCGCCTCGAGCTCCGCCTGCGCAGCCTCGAGCTGCTGTCGGGCACGCGCATCGTCGATCGCCGACGCTTCGACGGCATCGTCGACGAGCGCGATCGCACGATCCTGCAGCACCTGGAAGAAGCCTGGGCCCGTGGCGAACTCGAGCACTTCGCTGTCGCTCACGTGCACGCGCGTCGAGCCGGCCTTGAGCGTTGCGATCAGCGGGGCGTGCCGTGCCAGCACCCCGATCTCGCCGGCTGCGCCGGGCACGATGATCATCTGCGCGTCGCCCTCGTACGCCGGACCGTCAGGCGTAACGACGGAAACCGAGAACTCGCGGCGATCGGCCATCTCTACGCGGCAGCGCCGGACATTTGCTGCGCCCGCTCGACCGCGCCCTCGATCGGACCGACCATGTAGAACGCCTGCTCGGGCAGGTCGTCGTGCTGGCCGGCGAGGATCTCCTGGAAGCCCCGGATCGTGTCCTCGAGCTTCACGTACTGGCCGGGCGTTCCGGTGAACTGCTCCGCGACGAAGTTCGGCTGCGACAGGAAGCGCTGGATCTTGCGCGCGCGCTGCACCGTCAGGCGGTCCTCGTCGGAAAGCTCCTCGATGCCGAGGATGGCGATGATGTCTTGCAGGTCCTTGTAGCGCTGCAGCACTTCCTGCACGCGCGTTGCGGTCGAGTAGTGCTCGTCCGAGACGATCCCGGGCTGCAGCGCACGCGAGGTGGAGTCGAGCGGGTCGACCGCGGGATAGATCCCCTGCTCCACGATCGCGCGCGAGAGCGTCGTGGTTGCGTCGAGGTGCGCGAAGGTCTGCGCGGGCGCGGGGTCGGTCAGGTCGTCGGCGGGGACGTAGATCGCCTGCACCGAGGTGACCGCGCCCTTCGTCGTCGAGGTGATCCGCTCCTGGAGCTGCCCCATCTCGGTCGCGAGCGTCGGCTGGTAGCCGACGGCGCTGGGCATGCGGCCGAGCAGCGCCGAGACCTCGGAGCCAGCCTGGACGAACCGGAAGATGTTGTCGATGAAGAGCAGCACGTCCTGGCCCTGGTCGCGGAAGTACTCCGCCATCGTCAGGCCGGACAGGCCGACGCGCAGGCGCGCTCCCGGGGGCTCGTTCATCTGGCCGTAGCAGAGCGCGACCTTGTCGAGCACGCCCGACTCCTCCATCTCGAGCAGCAGGTCGTTGCCCTCGCGGGTGCGCTCACCGACACCCGAGAACACAGACACACCCGCGTGCTGGCGGGCGATGTTGTGGATCAGTTCCTGAATGAGCACCGTCTTGCCGACGCCGGCGCCGCCGAAGAGGCCGATCTTGCCGCCGCGCACGTACGGTGCGATCAGGTCGATCACCTTGATGCCGGTCTCGAAGATCTCGACCTTCGGCGTCAGGTCGGCGAACGCCGGCGGGTCACGGTGAATCGACCAGCGCTCCGCGTCCTTCGGTGCGTCCTTGTCGTCGACGGGCTCACCGAGGACGTTCCAGACGCGGCCGAGCGTCACATCGCCGACCGGAACCGAGATCGGCCCGCCGGTGTTGAAGACGTCGGTGCCGCGGGCGATGCCGTCGGTCGTGTCCATCGCGACTGCACGCACGCGATCGTCGCCGAGGTGCTGCTGCACCTCTGCGATCAACTCCGTGCCGTCGGGCCGCGGGATGCGCAACGCCGAATAGATCTCGGGCAGCTTGCCCGGGAAGACGGCGTCGACGACGACGCCCTTGATCTCGAGCAGCTTGCCGGTATCCGAGTTTCCGTTCGTCGACACGTCTAAAGCTCCTGGGCGGGTGAAGGTGCGAGTTCCGGCCCGCGCTGGGCGCGACGAACGCGCGCCAGCAGCCTGGGCAGGCGCAGCCTAGCGGAACGCTCCTCCGGAGCGAAGTTCCAACGCAGCTCCGAGCGTCTCAACGCCGCCGACACACGTTCGGCATGGTCGAGTGCTCAGACAGCGGAAGTCACAGAGCTCGCAAGCACCGGTCCGGGCCTCCTCTCAGTTCGACGCCGGCTGGCGGATGAAGTATGCGCGAGTCCCGAACGCGCCCAGGGGACAGGCGCCCCCGATGCAGTCGTGCGGGCTCACCAGGTCGAAGCCGCACGTCCGAGTCTTGCTCTTGCAGTACCCCTCGAAATGCCCGAACGTCCAGCCGCTTGCGGCTGTCGAGTGGAGCGTGACGTGGTCGTGCTCGGTGAACACTGCGCGACACACACCGGGGCAGTGAATCCCACGCGGTGTGCTGGTCACGGTGCCCTGGCCGTGGACCGCGACGAACGCGACCATCCTCAAGCTGCTGGGCGCCGCCGACGACGACACAGCCAGCACGCCTGCGACGAGAACCGCTCCGAGCACGCGGAGGAGGAACGTCACAGACGACACAATAGCTCTTCCATGTGCTCGTCCTACGGACAAACCCGGCTGCTAGATTCGAGCAATGTTCCGGCTGCCGAAGTCGGCCAAGGCGCGGCGGCGCCTTCTCCGCGGCTCGGTCCTCGGAGGCGTGGTCGCAGCCGTCGTCCTGATCGTCGTCCTGATCCCGAACCACCAGCCGCCGAGCGCGGAGCCGACCGGAAATGAAGGGCCGGCGCAGCTCGCAGTGGCCGCGCCCCACCTGCGGGTCTCGACAGCCGATCGCCACGCGATCGACCGCACGCTCGATCGCTTCGTCCCCGCCGGGGTGGCCCGAAAATCGCCGGCCACCGCCTGGGCGCTCGCCGGCCCGGAGCTGAGATCCGGCTCGACGCTTGCTGACTGGCGGGCCGGCAAGTCGCCGATCCCGTATTACCCCGTCCTCGAGAGGACCTTCCATACGTGGCGGACCATCGACGTCGGCCCTCGTTACGTCGTCTTCAACCTGCTCGTGCACGCGCAGCCCTCGTCCGGGCTCGGCTCCTACGTGTTCTCTGGCGAGGTCGTGAAGCGCGGCGACCGGTGGCTGGTGAACCGCATCTACACGATCGCAATCATGAATTCGGTCACCA
>DATBBH010000141.1:0-5692 GCA_036271075.1 Gaiellaceae bacterium
TTCAAGGTTCGCTGGCAGCTGCTGGCCGCGGTCAACTTCGTCGAGAGCGCCTTCGGCAAGATCCGCAACGTCAGCACCGCGGGCGCGCAGGGGCCGATGCAGTTCGTGCCGGCAACCTGGCGCGCGTACGGCCTGGGCGGCAACGTGCGTGATCCGCACGACGCGATCCTCGGCGCCGCCAACTACCTGAGCGCGAACGGAGCGGCGCACGACGAGCGAGCGGCGCTCCTCCACTACAACCACTCGACGCTGTACGCGGACGCGGTGCTGCACTACGCGCACCGGATCGCACACGTGAGCGACGCCTTCGCGGAGTACTACGCGTGGCAAGTCTTCGTGCGCACGCCGTCCGGCTACCGGCGCGTGACCGGCCCGCGCTAGCGCGGTGCGCGCATCAGCTCGGCCAGGCGGAACGCGAGGTCGAGCGACTGGCGTGCGTTCAGGCGCGGGTCGAGCAGCGTCTGATAGCGCGACGCGAGGTGCTCCTCGAGCACGTCGTCCGCGCCGCCGAGGCACTCCGTCACGTCCTCGCCTGTGAACTCGAGGTGCACCCCGCCGGGCCAGACGCCGACTTCCCAGCACGCGTTGAAGAAGCCTTCGAGCTCCGTCATGATCGCGTCGAAGCGACGCGTCTTGACGCCGTCCGCCGTGAGGATCCCGTTCCCGTGCATCGGGTCCGAGGCCCAGAGGACCGGATGGCCCTCGTCCCGCATCGCACGGAGGAGCGGCGGTAGCAGCTCGCGCACGTGCTCGGCACCCATGCGGGCGTAGTAGGTGAGGCGGCCCGGGACGCGCAGCGGGTTGAGCCGTTCGGCGAGCTCCACCACCTCGGCAGGCGTCGCGGCGGGGCCGATCTTGACGCCGATCGGGTTGTGCACACCGGAGAAGAACTCGACATGCGCGCCGTCGATCTGGCGCGTGCGCTCCCCAATCCAGAGGAGATGCGCGGAGCAGTCGTACCAGTCGCCCGTGATCGAGTCCTGCCGCGTCAGCCCTTCCTCGTAATCGAGCAGGAGGCCCTCGTGGCTCGTGAAGACGTCGACCTCGTGCAACCGGCGCTCGTTCGCGAGGTCGATCCCGCACGCAGCCATGAACGCAAGCGCGCGCTCGATCTCGCCCGCGAGTTGGTCGTAGCGGCGTCCTTCCGGCGAGGACGACACGAAATCCTTGTTCCAGAGATGCACCTGCGTCAGGTCGGCGTAGCCGCCCTTCGTGAACGCGCGCAGCAGGTTCAGCGTCGAGGCCGACTGGTTGTAACCGTCGATCATCCGTCGAGGGTCGGGGACGCGCGCCTCGGCGGTGCGCGCGTCGTCGTGGACCATGTGACCGCGGAAGCTCGGGATCTCCTCGTCGCCGACCCGCTCGAACGGCTCCGAGCGCGGCTTGGTGAACTGGCCGGCGATCCGCCCGACTTTCACGACCGGCAGCGTCGCGCCGTAGGTCAGCACGGCCGACATCTGCAGCATGATCTTCAACTTCTCGCGGATCCGCATCGTCGAGATCTCGTTGAACGACTCGACGCAGTCGCCGGCCTGGAGCAGGAACGCGCGGCCGTCGATCACCTTGGCGAGGTTGTCGCGCAGCGCCCGCGCCTCACCTGCGAAGACGAGCGGCGGGCTCGCCTTCAGGCGCTCGACGGACGCCTCGACGGCGGCCTGCTCGGGCCACTCCGGTTGCTGGAGCGCCGTCCGCTCCCGCCAGGAGCCGGGAGACCAGGTCGAAGGCGTCACGGTCATCGATTCCAGTGTAGTTACGGCTTTTGCTCTATCCTCCGAGCATGAACTTCGCCTCCCGGATCGGTTGGTCATGGCGCCGCGGGCGAGGCGGAGGCCTGCGCTAGAGCCGCCTCGTCCGCTGAATCGACCCAGCGTGACCACGACCCAGGAGAGGTGACTCAATTGCGCGTTTTCTCCGGCATCCAACCGACGGGTGCCAAGCACATCGGCAACTACATCGGCGCCATGCGCCAGTACGTCGCGACGCAGGACGAGGGCGACGCTTTCTTCTGCATCGTCGATTTGCACTCGATCACGACCGACTACGACCCGCGCGATCTGCACGACACCACGCTCGACCTGGCGGCGCTGCTCTACGCCGTCGGACTCGACCCCGACCGCTGCACGCTCTTTCTCCAGAGCCACGTGACCGCGCATCCCGAGGCGGCTTGGCTGCTCTCGGCCGTCACCGGGTTCGGACAACTCGGCCGCATGACACAGTTCAAGGACAAGGGCGAAGGCAAAGAGTTCGTCTCCGCCGGCCTCTTCACCTACCCGGTGTTGATGGCAGGCGACATCCTCCTCTACCAGACCGACATCGTCCCGATCGGCGACGACCAGCGACAGCACCTCGAGCTCGCCCGCGACGTCGCCCAGCGCTTCAACGCGCGCTACGGCGAGACGTTCAAGGTGCCGCGCGGCGTCTACCCGAGCGTCGGCGCACGCATCATGGACCTGCAGGAGCCGACGAACAAGATGTCGACGACGGGCGGCAACGCGCAGGGCACGGTGCTCGTGCTCGACGAGCCGGACGTGATCCGCAAGAAGTTCAAGACGGCGGTCACCGACTCCGACCGCGAGATTCGCTACGCGCCCGACGAGAAGCCGGGTGTCTCGAACCTGATCGAGATCCTCTCCGTCGCAACAGGCCGTCCGATTCCTGAGGTCGAGCGCGACTACGACGGTCAGGGCTACGGCGATCTGAAGGGCGACGTCGGCGAAGCCGTAGTGGAGTTATTCCGGCCGATCCAGGCGGCCTACCAGGAGCTGCGAGCCGACGAGGGCGAGCTGCGGAGGCTGTTGCAGGTGGGCGCGGCCAAGGCGCGCGAGACCTCGGCGCCGACGCTCGAACAGATGTACGAACGGATGGGGTTCGTGCGTCCGTAGCCGTATCGGTCAACAACGTTGTTACCTAATCGACCAATCGTGGTATCCCCTCCCACGGGCGGCGGTCGTAGCGTCTGCGCCGCAGCGACAAACGACAGAAGGGGAGTGGCATGAAGCTCAGGAAACGCCTGCCGATCCTGGCGGGCTTCACCGTTGCATGCGCGGTGCTCGCCGTCACGGCGGGAGCCGTCACGCGAGGCGGCGCTCACGCAGCCATCACGCCGACGCCGTCGGCGGGATGTCATCTCGGCAACGGCATCAAGCACGTGATCGAGATCACCTTCGACAACGTCCACTTCAATCGCGACAACCCGAACGTGTTGTCCGACCTGGAGCAGATGCCGGCGCTCGAGAACTTCATCACGGGCCAGGGCACGATGCTCTCCAACAACCACACGCCGTTGATCGCCCATACGGCCGACGACAGCATCACCAACTACTCGGGTCTCTACGGCGACCGTCACGGGCAAGGGATCGGGAACAGCTACGAGACGTTCGTCAACGGGACACCCGTATCGAAGTCGTCGTTCGCGTACTGGACGGGAACGTACGGGCTCGACACGTTTCCCAATCAGCCGTATTCGCCCATCGTTCCGGCGATCGGCCAACCTCCGTCGACTCCACCTGCCCCATGGGTTCCGTTCACGCGGGCCGGCTGCGATGTGGGAGACGTCTCGACCGCCAACATGGTGCTGGAGAACGTCAACCCCGACCTGCAGAACGTCTTTGGCCTCAACTCACCGGAAGTCGCGCAGCTGAACGCCGATACCGGCGACTCCTTCAAGGACCAGGAGGTTGCCGACTACCTGGGCCTCGCGGTGCATTGCGCCTCGGGTGACTCGTTCTGCTCGACGGCCCAGGCCGTCAAGTTCGGACAGACCAGCCCCTCGAGCACCGCAGTCACCGATTCGCTGCCGAATGAGCCGCTCGGCTACCCGAACTTCCAGGCGGTGTTCGGCCAGAAGTACCTGCAGTCGCAACTCGCACAGGCCGCCAACTCGGCTGGCGGGAATCGCGTCGTCAACGGCCACACGTATCCGGTCGTGAACGGCGCCGGCAACCTGGTCGACCTGAACGGCAACCAGATCAACGGCGCCTTCCTACCGCCGAACACGCCCGGCTTCCCCGGGTTCGGCCCCATCACCGCGACGCAATCGCTCGCGTACGTGGCCGACATGCAAGAGGTCGGCGTGCCGATCACCTATGGCTACATCTCGGACGCGCACGAGAAGAAGTCCGGCCAGACCGGCTGCTCGAGCACCGGCACGGCACAGGGCCCGGGCGATACCTGTTACAAGGCAAACCTCGCTGCGTACAACACGGCGTTCACGACCTTTTTCCAGCGGCTCGCCGACGATGGGATCACTGCAAGCAACACGCTGTTCGTGATCGCCGCCGACGAAGGTGACCACTTCGCCGGAGCGAACGTCGGCCGCGCGCTCACACCGACGTGCACGGGCACGCCGGCGACGCTCGGCTACGCCTGCAGCTACCCGAACGGGCTGCTCGGCGAGCGGCAGGTCTCGATCCACGGCCTGCTGTCGCACCAGCTCGGCAATAACACGCCGTTCTACAACGAGTCGCAGGGCAACTCGTTCTACATCAACGGCAACCCCGGCCCGGCCGACTCGGTCACCCGGCAGCTCGAGCGTGACGCCGCGAACGCGAAGGCGAACAACCCGTTCGACGGCGACTCGGCGCAGACCATCGCGCAGTACGAGGCCGATCCGACGGCGGAGCAGCTGCTCCACTTCGTCAACGCGGATCCCAACCGCACACCGTCGTTCACGTTGTTCCCGAAGCCCGATTACTTCTTCACGATCGGTGCGACCGACGGAGGGACGTCGTCGCAATGCGCTCCGGGCACGACGGCCGACAATGCCGCGACGAACTGTTCACAGCTCAACAAGGGCTTCGCGTGGGATCACGGGTACTACGCACCCGAGATCGACACGACGTGGCTCGGCCTGGTCGGTCCCGGCGTCGCCCACAAGGGCGTCGACGGCCTCGGCCCGGACGCCGGCCCGAACTCGGCCGACGGGGCGAACGCGAGCCCGCAGCTCGTCACGGCGACGGATGCGACCAACCCCGGCACGTGGGCCGACCACACCGACATCCGTCCGACGATCATGGCCCTCACGGGGCTGAAGGACGACTACGTGACGGACGGGCGGGTTCTGACGGAGGACCTGACGATCTCTCCGGGTCAGACCGGGGACAAGAAGTTCCTGCCGCTGGCGGTCTGTTACAAGCAGCTCAACTCCAGCGTCGGGCAGTTCGGAACCGACGTTCTCGTCGCCGACACGGCCGCGTTGAAGACCGGCTCGGCCAGCGACGACACGGCGTACCAGCACGTCTTGTCGCAGATCCAGAGCGTCGGTGCGCAGCGTGACGCTCTGGCGACGGACATCAAGAACATCCTGTTCAACGCCGAGTTCAACAACACCCCGATTCCGCGGGGCAGCTCGAGCTGGGCGCACTGCGGAAACGTTCTCGAGGCGGCACACGAGGTGGCGTACCCCACCGCGCCCTAGCCGTCAGATCCTCGCAGCTCCCTGCAGCTGCTCGACTTCGGAGGGCTCGAGCTCGCGCCATTGGCCGGGCTCGAGCCCTTCGAGCGTCAGCGGTCCGTAACGCGCGCGATGCAGCGAGCGCACACGGTGGCCAATCGCCTCGAACATGCGCTTGACCTGCCGGTTGCGGCCTTCGTGGATCGTCAGCTCGATCCGCGCGCCGTCGAGGCGACGCACGTCCGCGGGGTGCGTCGGCCCGTCGTCGAGCTCGATCCCGCCGCGCAGCCGCTCCAGGTC
>DATBBH010000142.1:0-17562 GCA_036271075.1 Gaiellaceae bacterium
CGATCGTCGTCGTGTTGATCATCTGCGACGCGGCGTTTGTGTTCACCTGCACGTTCGCGGTGCCCGAGAGCGTCAGGCTCGTGGTGGCAGGCATCGACACACTGGCGGAGCCGGCGGCGGCGAAGGTGCCGTCACTGAAGATCCGCGCTGAAACCGACCCGATCGTCACGTCGACCGAGCCGGAGCCGCGCTTGAAGGCGACCGCGCCGCCGAGGTCGACGAAGCCCGGCAGGTGGAGCGGCGCGGTGCCGCTGAAGCCGTAGGTCGACGAGGCCGTGTTGAACGTGAGGTCGAGCGGCGAGCTGAAGGCGAGCCCCGGTACGCCTGCGAGGGCCACGTTCCCGTGGATCGTGCCGCTCGTCCCGGTGGGCGTGACGCTGAACGACCCGGTGCCGTCGGTGAAGGACGCGGTCGCAGGCCCTGCGGTGATGGACGCGGCGCCGTGCGTGACGGAAACGTCGAGGTTCGAGCCGTTCTTCGTCACCGCGAACGTGCCGCTCGCCGAGCCGGTCGAGCCGAGGGTGACGGTCGCGGCGCCCGAGAGCGACGACCCGTTCGTCGCGAAGTCGAGCACAACGTTGCCGGCGCCCGTCGAGACGATCACCGGACCCGACGAGAGATCACCCAGCTGGTTGTAGGTGGCGCGCCAGCCGGTCCCGCTGATCGAGGCGGCCGACGTCGTCACACCGATGTCGCCGGACGTCAATAACGCGTATTTCGCGCCCGCGTCGGTGTCGAGGCGTCTGGCCACGATGCCGAGGGAGCCGTTCGAGACCGTCGCAACTGCTCCGCTGCCGAGCGTCGCGGTCACGCCGCTCGCGCCGATCTGCACCTCGGACGACGTCCCGGTGTACGTCGCCTTCAGCGAGGCGGACGCCGCGGTCACCCCGACGAAGTCGCTGAGCGTGAAGGTGAACGACCCGAGCGTGAGGGTCAATGTGCCCTGCTGGGCAGTCTGGCCGGAGAGCGTGTAGGTGCCGCTGATGTTGGACGCATTCGCAGTGACGATCGACAGGCCGGTGTCGTTGATGCTCGCTGCCGTCGCCGTGATCCCGACGGTCCCGCTGAACGTCGTCGAGGGACCGGAGCCGGAGAAGGTGATGTCCTGGAAGGTGAGGGTCGGTGTGGTGAGCGTCGCGACGCCGCCGACGTTCACGTCGCCGAAGGTGTGCGCGTAGGTGCCGCTCAGGGGACCCGTCACGTACTGCTGCAGCGTGCTCTGGATCGCCGCGAGGATCCCGTCCGCGGCGCCGGCCGCCGTGATCGCGTCGCTGTCGGTTGCGACACCGGTCCCCGGCGCGGTGCTCGACGGATCAGACGTCTGGCCCGCCTGCAGCGTGGGGCTCATCACGCCGCTGCCGTGCTCGAGCCCGAGTGTGTGCCCGAGCTCGTGCAGGACGACCGTCTTGAGATCCATGTGCAGCCCGCCGCCGGGATAGGAGACCGACCAGCCCCAACCGGCCGCGTCGGCGTCGATGGTGATGGTCGCGCCGTCGGTCTTGCCGAGCTCGAGGCCCGGCAGGTCACCGATCGTCACCGTGACGCCATCGAAGCTCGCCGCCGGATTCGTCGTCTGCCACTCCGCCTCTGCGGCGGCGACGACCTCGGCGAGCTGCGCAGGCGTGATGGTCGTGACGCCGGGCGTCGAGGTGCTCGGCCCCACCGAGGCGAGCGACGGATCGGGTGCGGGAGTTGCAACCGGTGTCGGGTCGGCGGGTGGCGCCGGATCGGACGACCCCGGATCAGGAGGCGGCGGTGCGGGCGCGGAATCCGGAGGCGGCGGTGGCGTTGGCGTCGCCGTGTCGTTGTGCACCGTCGGCACAGCGCTTTGCGGTGCACCGATGCTCGGCGTGTCGCCGGCAACAGGCGCTGTCGTCGTCGGGTCGCTCGTCGCGGCTGTGGGATCCGTCGCCGGGGGAGCGGCAGGATCGGCCGCGGGAGTCGCGGCAGTTGCGGGAGTCGCAGGAGTCGCCGCCGGCGTGACGGGCGCGGCGGCGGGGATCGCGCCGATCGTGTCTGTGACGACCGGCGCCGTCGCGAACGGGTCGGCGGCCGTCTTCTTCTTCGCCGCAGCCTTGGGCTGCAAGGTGTACGAGCTCGAGACAACCGGGATGCGGTTGCCGAGCATGGAGAGCGGTCGATGCGCGGCGTAGCGCGGCAACGTCCAGCTGACGCGCTTGCCGCGCTTGGCGTGCGTAGCCGGCGGCGAGGAGAGCGCCACGGGGGGTTGGGCCCTACGGGCCTTCGCCACCGCCGGGGGCTTCAACGTCGGGAACCGGTAGGCGGGAACGGTCAGCAGCGGCAGCGAAGCGCGCGACGAGACGGCGGGCATTCGCAGCGCGCTGGCGAGCGGAACGATGGATCCGGACAGGAGCGCCAGCAGACCGAGCGCGATGAAACAGCGCGCAATCCGCCCGTGCCGCAACCCATAGAGACTGCCCGCTGGTAGCGCATGCGCCGAAGCGCCCAAGACCCCTCCCTCACTCCCCCGAAACCCGAAGTGCGACTGTTGCACACCTAAGTGGGGAATTACAAGGGCGAAAATGTCCTATTGGCTAGGTCCGCAGGACCTAGCCGATCAGCTTGACGAGCCGCTCGCGCTCGAGATTGACCTTGGCCGCGAGCACGTCGATCCGGTGCAGCCTGGCGTCGTAGGCCTTCGCCGCTGCCGCCTGCTCCCTGCGCGTCTGGATTCCGTTGAGGGTCGCCGAGACGCCGAAGAGCGAGTGGATGGCGGTATTCGCGGCCGCGATGTTGCGACGGCGAATCGCGCGACGGATCGCCTCGGAGAGCGCAATGCTGCGCCTGAGCGCCACCTGCTCGGCGACGAGCGGCGGTCGAACGACCGGGGGCGCCACGAGCCTGTCGAGCTTGGCGCTCACGGGTGTCAGCGCATCGCCGTAGCCGCCGAATGCGGCCGCGTACCGATCGAGCGTCGAAGTGTTCCGGGACAACTTGGGTGCGGGCGTCGCAATCGCGGCGAGGTCTCGCCGCAAGGCGACGGAGGCTGCGTGTAGCGGGGCCAAGATCGCTGCGAACTTCGGCAGGTAGAGCTCCGTTGCGATGAGCTCGTCGATCACTGATCGCTGGAGCACGATCCGCTGCTCGATCAGACCGTGCAGCCGTCGTGCATCGCGTGGCGGCTGCAGGGCGCGCACGCGCCGAAGAGTCCTGTCGACCTCCCTCCTTGCGCTGCGGAGACCCGCGAGCTCGGACGGCGATACACGCGTGAGCGAAAAGCTCTGCAGCGCAGAGTTGATCTGAGCCTGCTGCCCGGTCAGGTCGATCTGGGCGTTCGTGACGTTCGCGAAGTACGCGTTGACCGCGTCGCGGCGGGCTTTCGTGCCGTTCGATCCGCAACCGCCGAGCACGAGCACGGCGAGCACAAGAGCCGTGCCGCGGACCGCAGTCACTGCTCTACTTGACGAGCTCGACGGTCGAGACACTGCCGTCGCCATGCGCGAAGACGAGCTTCACGAGCCCCTTGCCGGCTGCGAACCAGCTCGTTCTGGTTCCGCTCCCGAACTTGAAGCCGCGTTGGGTGAGCGTCGAGCGCACGACGAGGGCGCGGAAGGTCCCGGCGGGAACCCGGACACTCTGCATGCCGACGATCTTCGTCTGCCCGTCGACGCCGTACGTGGAGTAGTCGTTGCTGTGCCGTGACGAGGCCCACTGGTCACCGACGGCCGGATACGGAGTAAGGATCGGGTTGAGGCCGAACGTCAGCAGATCGAGCGGAGTGACGAAGTGGTTCCGGTTCGCGGCGGTCACGCCTGCCGGTCCGAGCGGTGGGAACTTGAGCTTCGAGGCGGAGGTCGTGTTCCCCCAGAGGTTGGTGACGCCGTCGAGGCGCTTGGAGAAGCCGTACGTGCCAACGGCATTGATCGGTCCTGTGGCTTTGACGAGCTTGAAGCGCGCCGTGCCGTTGACGACGGCATCGATCGTGAACCGGTCGACCTCAGGCTTGGGCAGGTACTTCGTGTTCGTCCAGCGATAAGCGAAGTTCGTCCCCTGGACCAGCGGGAAGAAGTCGCTGTCGCCTGGGAGCGCCACCGGGGCCTGGTTCGTCGATTGCAGCTCCGCGGTGGTGATCGGCGCCGCGCTGCCGCCCGCGTGGTCGAACTCGATCTTGACCGGCCCGACGCCGTACACCCACCAGATCGTGCGCGTGCCGCTGCCGTAGGGATCGCCGAGCGCGCCCGCCTGCGTGATCTTGCTGACGACGCGCGCCGCCATGACGCCGTCCGGGAACGCCGGCACGACGACCTTTTCGCGGCCTTCGTAGGAGGAGGTGCTGGAAACGTCGTTCCCCGCCCCACCGGAGCTCGCCCACGTCACGCCCTGTAGGAGCGGTTCGGCCAGCACCGGCTGCCGGGCGCCCCAGATCAGGTTGTACAAGGTGCTCGACAGGGCGTTGCCACAGTTCAGGACCTGCGGACAGAGCACCGGGAAGTTCCCCGGGGGCGGCGTGCTCGACCAGTCGGTGTTGACGATGCCGGCGTTCGTCTCCTGGAACGAGATGGTTCCCGTCGACGAGACTGCATCGGCGGGGTTGTCGAGCCCGGCGGTCGTCCAGGACAGGACGAACGAGCTGCCGGTCTGACTCTTGACCGTGACGCTCTCGAGTGTCGGCGTCGTCGCGTAGACCGAGTCGCTCCACTGGTAGGTCCAGGTCGCGTCCGAGCCGTGTGGAAGCCAGCTGCCGGTCGAGGCCGAGGCCGCCGACGCGAGCACGAGCGCGAGCAGCGCGCCGGCAAGAACCCCCTTCCCCCTCACGATCCGCAGGGTAGCCGCTATGGCGTGACGGTGAGCGTGATCGAACCGAGGCCCTTCGCACCCTTGGCTGTGAACTCGAAGCCGTTCAGCCGGTACTTGCCGGGCGGCCAGCCGACGGTCGTGACGGGGAACGTCAGGCACCCGTCGACCGGGCCGAACGAGAGATCCTGGCTGAACGTGTTCGGGCCCTTGACGATCAGGTAGCCGCCGTCGCCCGCAGTCGCCACACAGGCCGTGATGTTGAACGAGGCGCCGGAGGCAACCGAGGTCGTAGTCGTCGAGATGCTGCCTGCAGCGAGCGCGCTCGAGGTGACCACGAGCGCCGCTGTGAGGACGAGAGAGGCGAAGAGCTTCTTCACGGTTTGTTGAACCTCCTAGACGCTGACGAACGACTGCTGCGCGAGCAGCTTTCGGCCGTCCATGACGGTGATCGTGCAGTTCGCGCCGGAGCCGGCCGCCGAGATGTTGAACGACGTGTCGATCTCGAACTCATGGGCGACGTCGTTGAAGACCCACGTTCCGAGCGACTGCGTTTCGTCCGTGGTCGTTCCCGTGCCGGTGGGCACACAACGGTTTTCGACCGTGCCGTGGAAGCTGTGGTTGCTGAGGACGCTGACGTACACCACACCCGGCGTGCCCCAGTTTGCGCTGATGTGGGCCGCGACCGAGCCTCCGAGCAGGACGCGCCGCACCTTCGCGGCGCGCGCTGCGGGCCCGTGCCTCGTCGTGACGCGGTGCTTGGTCTTCTGCTTGGTCTTCCTGGCGATCGTGGCGTGCGCCACCTTCTTCGTCCTGAGGGTCGGCACCTTCGCCTGAAGCACACGCAGCGGGCCGTTCGTGAGCGTGCCTCCAGTCTGGGCCGCCGCCTTGCCGGTCTTCGTCACGGAGATGCCGACGCTCGCGCTGCCGGCGGCGGCACCGTTGTCCGTAACGGTGACCGTGACCGTGTAGTTGCCGACGTTCGCGTAGACGTGATTGCCGGAGCAGGTACCGGCGCCACCGCTTTCACTGACTGTTCCGGTCGAGGTCGTGCCGTCACCCCAGGCGATCGTGCAGGTGTGCGTGTCGGACGTGCCGGCGTCGCTGAAGGAGGCGCCGACCGAGACGCTCGAGCCGAGCTTGAAGATGCTGCCGCCGCTCGGGAAGGTGATCGTGACGGACGGGGCAACGTTCGCGACCGCGACCGTGAAGCTGCCCGTGGTGGAGGCACCGGCCGAGTCGGTCACCTTGACCGTCACCGTCTTCGATCCGTCGTTGGCGTAGGTGTGCGCGAGGGAGAGTGCACCCGCAGAGGCAACGAAGCTCGAGCTCGTCCCGTTACCCCAGGTGACGAGGACCGTGTACGGGCCGACGCCACCGGAGACGGAGCCAAGGCTGAACGTGTTCACGGAGCCCTCGCTCGCGGTCTGGTTGCCGGCGCCGGTGAGGACGGGCGGCGGCGGCGGCGTGATGGTCACGCCGACACTCGCGCTCGTCGACGCGCCGCCCGAGTCGGTCACCCTGAGGGTGATCGTGTAGCTCCCCGCGGCCGTGTAGGTATGGGTACCGGTGCAGGTACCCGTGCCACTCGTTTCGCTGACCACGCCGGAGGAGCTCGTCCCGTCGCCCCACATGACCGTGCAGGTGTGGGTGTCGCCGGTGCCGGGATCGCTGAAGGACGCCCTGGCCGTCACCGGCGTGAAGGCCTGGAAGCTGCTGCCGGCGGCCGGCGAGGTGACCGAGACGGTGGGCGGCAGGTTTGCGACCGTGACCGAGAAGCTGCCGCTGGCGAAGGCACCCGAGGAGTCGGTTACCTTGACCGTGACGGCGAACGTCGCCGGGCCGTTGACGTAGGCGTGCGCGGCGGAGAGCGAGCCCGGCGACGCGCTGAAGCTCGAGCTCGTCCCGTCGCCCCAGGTGACGAGGACGGTGTACGGGCCGGTGCCGTTCGCAAACGAGCCGAGGTTGAAGGTGGTGCTCGCGCCCTCGTTCGCGCTCTGGCTCGGGCCGGGCGTGAAGGTCACACCGGCGTGCCGGACGGTAATCGTCTGGGTGGCGGTCGTGACGTTGCCGGACGCGTCGGTCGCGGTGTAGGTGATCGTCGTCGTCCCCAGCTGGAAGCTGTTGCCCGCCGGCACGCCGCTGCGAACCAGGGTCACGGCTCCGGAGTTGTCGGTCGCGGTTGCTGTGCCGAGCTGTGCGTCGGTGATGACGACCGAGGACTGGCTCGACGGGATCGTGAGCGTCTGGCTGGATGGCGTGGTCAGCACCGGTTTCTCGGCGTCGAGCACCGTGATCTTCTGCGTCTTGACGACCGTGTTGCCGAAGTAGTCGGTCGCGGTCCAGCTGACCGTCGTGACGCCGATCGGGAAGAGGTTCCCAGCCGGGACACCGGAGCGGACGATTGGCCAGAGGCCGATGTTGTCGCTCCCGCTCGCCGTGCCGATCGCGCTGTCGCTGAGGAACGCGGTCGGCTTGCCGGCGTCGGTGTTCCGCGTCACGTCGGCCGGAACTGTGAGAGTCGGCGGCACGCTGTCGACGGCGTTGACGATGTGCGTGCCGACCTGGATGCGGGTGTTGTCGAACGACTTCGAGCCGGTCTTCGTCAACAGGCCGAGGCTCCCGTCGACGACGTCGCTGTTGAAGTAATAGACCGTCTGCTGGACGCCGTTCACGCTCACGGTGACGCTCGTGCCGCTGAGCGCAAGCGTCAGCTTCTGGTCGGCGCCCGGCGTGATCGTGGCGGTCATGGTGAAGTCCGTGACGAACCTGCCCTTGCGCAGATGACCGATTGTCAGCGCGCCAGTCGTCGTGTCGAGCGTCACGTACTTGTAGTCGTCGGACGAGTAGTAGTCGAAGGCAAGGCCGCCCAGGCCGCCCCCGCCCTTCAGAACCGTCTCCCATTCGACGTACGCGTCAGGTGTCGGAGGAACGCCCGGCACGAGCACGGCCGCCGCGGCGCTCGAGGTCGCCGTGCCGTTGTAGGTCCCGGACGACACCGTCCAGGTACCTGTCTTGTCGCCGGTGAAGTAGTCGGCCGTGCCGGTGTCGAAGCTGTCGGTGTTCGCGAACTGCGACAGCGGCGGCAGCGCCTGGACGATGACATTGTCGAAGACGCCCTGCGAGTTGTTGGAGCCGACGCCGACGAGGCCCATGTTGAAGCCGTTGGCGACGCCGTTGATCCAGCGCGGAGAGAGTTGCTGCGAGAGCACCTGGACGCCGTTGACGAGGACGCTGATCACGAGCCCGTTGACCACGACCTGCATGTCGTAGGAGGTGTTCGGCGCAAGACCGCCCTGCAAGGCGCCCTGGTAGTCGTAGTGCCAGCCGCTAGCGTCACGGTGACCAAGGACGACCTTGTTGATGGCGATATCAATGCCCGCGAACTTGAAGTCGGTCGGCCCGAAGTAATCGAAGATCATGAAGGCGTTGCCGTTCCAGCCGGCAGTCGGCTTCTGCACCTTCACCGAGGCGAGCAGCTCGTAGTAGGTCGGAAGCTCCTGGTCGAGGTACAGCACCGCGTCGGCGTCCTTGCCCTTCGAGGCCGCTGCGACCTGCAGCGTGCCGCCGGCGACCGTCCAGACCCCGCTGTCGGCAACGAGCGCGGACGTGCCGTCGTTGAAGTCCGCCGAACGGAGGACGTCGCGGCGCCCACCCGGCAAGTTGCCCGCCTGCGGGTCGCTTGGGCTGCCGGTCTGTTGCTGCCAGATGCCGTGGTCGTGCTGCGTGACCAGGCCGATCTCGCCGTTCGGTTCGCCGTTGCGGACCGGGTCGCTGCCGGTGTCGGACGCCCGGGTCGGGTCGGAGCCCTGGGAGAACGAGAGCGCGTAGAGGAACTCGGGCAGCTGCGGTTCGACCTGGCGGCTGACCGTGGCGATCCCGAACGGAGCGAACGGGACGATGTAGCTGTTGAACTCGCCGACCCAGTCGATCAGCCGGTCGCCGCCGGTGTTCCCGATCAGGATGTCGAGGCCGGCGCCGCCGAAGGCGCGATCCTCGTAGGCGTTGTTCGGGCCGTCGGGCACGTCACCCGTGTACGTCGACCCAACAGTTGCGCAGCTGTTGCCGTTGCCCGGCACGGCGCAACCCGTCGAGAGGTCGTCGTCGACGTTGAGCAGGTCGTTGCCCCAGCCGCCCCAGAGCGTGTCGCCCCTGAGGATGAACGTGATCGCAGGGTTCCAGCCGGCCGGTGTCGGCTCGTTCTGACTCGTGCCGCCGACGAGCCAGTCGTTGCCGAGGTCGCCAAAGATCTCGTCGTTGCCATCGCTGTAGACGTTGACCGTGCTGCCCGGGTCCATCGAGTGCAGGGTGCAATTGCCCTGGTTGTCGACGGCGATGCAGGCGTTGGTCAGGCGGCCGTCCTTGGCGTCGTTGTTGAGGAAGAACTGATACTTCGGCGTGACGCCGTCAGGCCCGACGACGAGAGGCTGGCTGCCCGTGCACTGGTGCCCGCTGTTCGAGAAGGCGTTGCAGCTCCAGACGGTGCCGTCGGTGTTGAACTCGATCGCGCGGCGCGGGTCGTACTCGTTGTAGAGCAGGAACTCGCCCAGGCGCGCCTGGATGTGGTGGTTCGAGAGCCACGGATTGGTGTCGGCGCCGAAGTGGAGGATGTCGCCCGGGTTCCACGGGTGGTACCAGTCGGTCTCGTCGAGGCCGGCGACGCAGTTGTTCAGCTGCTGGGCGGGCGTGCAGTTGGAGTAGTAGTCCTGGACGTAGGAGACCTTGAGCGCCTCCGCGCCGGAGATCGCGTCGTCGCCGGCGCCGCCGTGCAGGAAGTCGCCGTCCCAGCCGCCGAAGATGACGTCGTCGGAGTTGTTCGCGTCGTAGAGCGGGTTGTCGGCGTTCGGCGGCGGGCTCAGGTCGAACGGGGTCTCGTCGGCGGTGACCACGAGGTAGTGGACGACGTTGATCGTCACCGTCTGCACCTGGCCCGGCGTGTACGCGTACTCGTTGATCACGTTGCCCTGCGAGGTCTTCGTGTCCGGATCGGTCACCAGGAAGGCCTTGACGCCGTAGAGCGGCTCGCTCAGGCAGGAGACGTTGCCGACCGTCCAGGTGGTCGTGTTGGCGCAATTCGGCGACTGCGTGTAGGAGTCGAGCGCGTTGTTCCACGTGTAGCCGGTCGTGCTGTTGCGGCTCGCGTACAGGCGGCCGTCGTCGCCGAGGACGCCGTCGTACCCTGTGCCGCTCGAGACCCAGTCGTCGCCCCAGCCGGCAACGATCGTGTCGTTGCCGGCGTCGCCGAAGATGACGTCGTTGCCACAGCCGGTGTAGATCGTGTCGTTGCCCGACTCGCCGTGGACCTCGTCGCCGCCGCCGATGTCGTTGTACTTGCTCGTGCCGGGGCCGGTGCCGTGGCAGGTGCCGGTCGTGAGCGGGTTCGAGCAGGGGCCGCTCGCGGGGGAGCCGCTCTGGCAGTTGCCGGTGTTGGTGTTGAACAGGTCGGGGCGGAAGTCGGGGCCGCCCGGGGTGTAGTCGAGCAGCGTCACGCCGTGGACGATCAGCTTCGTGTCCGGATGGTTGCCACCGACACTCGTATCGGCGTCGTCGTAGACGAAGGTCAGGTAACGGGCGTTCGTGCCGAGCGTCTCGGCGACGGACGGGTTGTTCAGACAGTTCCCCGGCCCGTAGCGCGCGTCGATGGCGGTGCAGTTGTCCGCGGTCGTGTCGACGTGGTTGACCCCGACGATCCGCACGATGTCGCCGTTGTCGCTCACGATCGTGTCGGCGTCGCGTGCACCCGCCGACGTCGAGATGTTCGCGGCGGTGGCGTTGCCGGTGTCCTCGTTGCGTGCGGTCAACTCACCCGAGCCGCCGAAGATCAGATCGTTGACGTCGGGCCGCTGGTCGGGTGTGACCAGGCTGAAGAAGTCGGAGTTGCCGCCGACGAGGTCGTCCTGGCCCAGGCCGCCGAGGATGATGTCGTAGCCGCCGTTGCCCTCGATGTAGTCCTCGCCGTCGCTCGTGCGGCCAATCGACGGGTAGATCGTCTCGGCTCCCGTCGGGACGCAGATCAGGTTGGTACCGGCGGTGCCGATGCAGCCTGCGCCGCTGCGGTATGAGGTGACGCGGCCGAGGACGTTCAGCGGGTCGTACGAGCCCGGGAAGATCTTGCTGAAGTGCGTTGCGCTCGTCGTCGCCGTGCTGTCGTCGAACATCTGGTGCGCGACGAAGTCGATCGAGCCATCGCCCTGAATCGTGTCGTTGCCGAGCTCGCCGAAGGCGAGGTCACTCCCGGCATTGCCGGCGATGTAGTCGTCGCCGAAGCTGCCGGCCCAGTGGATGGTCGGGCTCTGGATCGTCGGATCAGCGTTGAAGTCCTGCCACATGTTCATGACGTCGTACTCCGACCACCACGGCACGTCGGTCGGGTCGCGGAACGCCTGCGGCGTGCCGTCGACGAGCAGCTGGCCGCTGTTGTCGGCGTTGACCGTCCCGCCGCACGGGTTCGGCTCGTCGGAGCGGCTGTAGAGCAGGCTGCCGCAGAGCGCCTGGAAGCGCGCGCTCGTCGTGTCGTGGTAGGTGCGGTGGAGCGAGACGTTGTCGCCGAAGATCAGGTCGTTCTCGACCCCGCCGTCGATCGCGTCGTTGCCGGCGTTGCCGATCAGTATGTCGCGGTCGGTGTTGCCGTAGATCCAGTCGTTGCCGGCGTTTTGGAGCGCATTCGGCGCCGAATCGATCGCCTTGACGCCCGTCGTGACGAGCTGCGGCGTCGCGTTCGACGGGGTCGCGCCGAAGCGGTCGTGCAGGATCGACGTCTGGTCGCTGAAGATCGTCGTCTGGATGGCCTGCGGCTTCGTCGGCACGGCCTTCGTGACATCGCGCGGGCCAGAGACGTCCTGGGTGACGACGCCGAGGTCGCCGAAGATGATGTCGTCGTCGTTGCCGAGCGTGTTGATCGCCTTCGACGGCGCGCTGCCCGGGCCCTCGCCGTAGAGCAGGTCGTTGCCGGCGACGAGGTGGTCGAGGTCAACGAACTTCGCCGGGTTGTAGCCGGCCGGGCCGGTGCCGACGGTCGCGACGTTCAGCTGCCGCGTGATCAGGTCGACGTTGAAGCCGGAGTCGCCATAGATGATGTCTTCGCCGCGCTGGCCGAGGATCGTGTCGTTGCCGGAGCCGCCGGCGAGCTGGTCGCCGGTCTGGCTGCCGATGATCGTGTCGCTACCCGGGCCGCCGTAGATCGTCAGGCCGATCGGGCGGAGGGCGCTTGGGCCAAATGAGGTCTCGTCCGTCCAGTCGAGCAAGTGCGCGTCGATGACGTCGTTGCCGCTGTAGAGGTACGGGTTCGCAAGCGGGAAGACGAAGAACGGCGCGCTGTTGCCGATGCGGTTCAGCACCTTGAGCGGGTTCGCGGTGGTCGTCGTCGAGCCGCCCTTGGCGACCGGGAAGAGCGGGCCGCTCGGGAAGTCGGCGATGCTCAGCGCGAGGTTGAGCGTGATCGACGTCTTGGTGACGGTCTTGACGATGCCGATGTACTGCGAGACAGACGTGACCTTGAAGTTCACGTTCGGGAGTGGATCGAGCTGCGGGCCGTTGAGCTCGAGCTCGCTGTTGCCGGCGCCGGAGAAGCCCTCGACCGTCCACGTGCTCGGGCTGTACGGGTCGATCGTGATCTGCTGGCCGACGACGAAGCCGAGATCGCTCCACGAGTTGTCGAGGTTGCCGTGCAGCGTGAGGTGGTTCTCCCAGATGTCGTACGTCAGGCCGGTCACACACGTCGCCGAGTGGCCGCCGGGGCACGAGCTGGCCGCGCTCGTCGGCGGGCCGAGCGCCATCTCCTGACCGACTGCGAAGCCGTCGGTCAGGAAGCTGCCGCTGCTGTTCGTGCCGGTGTTGAGCTTCGTCACCGTCAGCGCGGCGCTCGCATTCACGGGCAGGGTCGAGAGGCCGACCGGCGCGACGAGCAGCGTCGCGGTGCCGCCGCCGGACACGACCGTGAACGTGCCGCCCGCGACGCCGGTGACGTCGATCGTCGCGCCGGCCGCGAAGTCGGTCGCAGACCAGGTGCCGGCCTGGGTGATCTTGAAGGCGGAGAGCGACTGGATCGTCAGGCTCGCGGCGAGCGTGCCGTTCGGGAGCGAGCCGGCGATCGGCGTGAGGGTGAGTGTGGCCGCGCTCACGCCCGCGACCTGGAACGTCGCGTTCGCGTCGCCGGTGACACCGATCATCTGACCGATCGCGAAGCCGTCGGCGACGAAGCTGCCGGCGTCCGTGCGCGTGATCGTCGTCGGCGTCAGGTTGAAGATGTGAGTGCCGTTGGTGTAGCCGACCGGCCTGATGCTGAACGTGCCCACGACGCTCGGCCCCGGCGTCATCGAGATCGCGCCGGTGAAGCCGTTGATGTTGTCGCGAGTGATCGTGATCGGGAGGCCGTCGACGTGCGGCATCGGCTTCGGACCGAAGTTGTGGAGCGACTGGTTGTGCGGATCGCCGCCGTACCAGACGCCGTCCTGTGAGGTGTCGCCGTAGATGACAAGCGGCGCATAGTTGTCGTACGGCTGGCCCGGGCCGGCGCCGATCGGGAGAACGGTGATCGTCGAGTTCGCGTACGACCCCGGCGTCAGCGTGCCGCCGCCGAGCGTCAGGGTGCCCTTCGTGACGTTCGTGACGTTGAAGACGCCCGTCAGTCCGCCGGCTCCGCCGAGGATGACCTGCTGGCCGACGGCGAAGCCGTCCTTGATCCAGTCGCTCGTCGCCGAGATGGAGCGTGAGAGCGTCGTCGCGGTTGCGGCCGTCAGCGTGCCGGCGAAGGTCGGGCCGGTGAGCGTGATGTTGTCGCCGCCGATCCGCATGAGCGAGACGGTGCCGGCCACAGGGCCGCCCGATGCGATCAGCCCGCCGGTCAGCGTCAGCGTGTCGCCGTTGATCGCACTGATCGTGCGCGTGCCGTTCACGCCGCTGACCCAGACCTGCTGCCCGACGTCGAGACCGGAGCTCGCGACGAGGTTCGTCTTCACCGTCACGGAGCCGGTGGCCGACGGCAGGCTCGAGATACCGACCGGCGCGACCGTCAGCGTCAGCGCCGTCAGGTTGATGATCGTGAAGGTGCCGCTCGCCGCCCCGGAGACGGAGATCTGCTGGCCGAGGGCGAAGCCGTCCGTGATCCACGAGCCGCCGCCGCGGGTGATCGTCGTCGGCGTCAGGGTCGCGGTGCCGGTGAAGCTCGGGCCGGTGAGCACGACGTTGCCGCCGTCCCCCGCGCCGATGCGCGTTAGCGACGCGTTGATCCGGTAGCGGCTCGCCAGCGAGATCGTGCCGGTGAGCTGGACGGCCGGCAGCGCGGAGCCGCCGACCAGGAGGACGGCGCCATCGAGTGGCAGGCCGTCGGAGTTCGTCAGGTTGGACGGCCCGTTGTCGTAGCCGACGATCGTGCGGACGCCCTGGCCCGGGATGAAGACCTGCTGGCCGACGGCGAAGCCGAGGCTGATCCAGCTCTGCCCGTTCGTCAGCAGGACGCCGTTGACACCAGATACGCCGTTGTAGTTCGGGTAGAGCGTGAAGGTCGAGGTCACCGAGAGAGCGTCGGAGACGGCGAGCTGGCCGCTCGTGTCACCGAGGATCGTCACGCCTGTCACGCCGACTGCGGTCGTCACCGCGAGCGTCTCGGCGAGGCGGATGGTCGTCGGGTTGACGATCTGCACGATGTGGTAGACGCCGTTGTCCACCCCCGCGCCGGTGACGGTGATCGCCTGGTTGACTGCGAAACCGGCGAAGGAGAGGCCGGAGATCAGGTCGCCGCCGGCGTCCTGCGTGAAGTTGACCGTACCGGTGACGCTCGGCGGCGTCGGCGTCGGGCCGCCGCCCAGATACATCGTGTCCCCGCTCCCGTACGGGCCGGTGCCGAAGCCGGTGATCGTGTACGAGGCACCGTTCGAGAGCGTGAGCTGCTGGCCGACGAGGAAGCCGTACCGCTGCCACGAGAGGCCGTCCTGGCGAACGAGCTTTGCCATCGTGCCGGTCGTCGGATCGAGCGACAGCGCCGTCAGCTCGAACGTCCCGTCGACGCGGAGCAGTGCGTTGCCGCCGCCGTGGACGGCCGTGATGCCGCCGTGATGCGCGATCTCGCCGCGGAGGCCGGTGATCGGGTTGAAGTCGCCGCCCGGCTGGAGCGTGCTCTGGATGTTCAGCGTGTCGTTGCCGGCGCCGAGCATGATGTTGACGATCTCGAGCGTCGACAGTGTCCCATCGGTCGTGAAGTTGTGGGTGATCGGGTCGAGGCTGATCGAGCCGTAGCTGATCCCGCCCGGATACTTGCCCGGCTCGTTGAACGGGCACTGACCGCCGCAGAGACTGGTGAAGTCGAGCCCCGCACCCATGTTCAGGCCGGTCAGCGCGGTCGACGTCAGGTTGCCCTTGGTGTCCTCCTTGCTGCCGTCGCCGTAGACGTTGAGCGTGTCGATCGACTGCCACTCGGGCGGCTGCGCGGCGACGCGGAACGGAGGCAGGTTGTCCTCGCCGGGCAGCAGAACGGCGCCCTTGAGCGAGCGGTCGGCGGCGGTCGTACCGCCCTCGACCGAGAGCGGGCCGCGAATGCCGCTCAGCAGGTGCGGCTGCTTCGGGAACGTCGTCAGGTTCTCGCGGCCGGGGGCGAGCTCGAAGAACGGGTCGGCGATGAGCGGGACCGTGATCGGCTGGTACCAGTTGCCGCAGGTCGCGACCGGGCAGGTTTGCGGCGCGTTCCCTGGATTCGGCGGGCTGAAGTACGCGTCCCATGCCCACTGGACGACCGCGAGCTGCTGGTCGCCCGAAACGGTCAGCTCGTCCGGCCGGTACGGGCTGCCGGCGAACGGACCGGTGGAGCTCGTGCTCGTCAGCGAGATCTTGTTCGTCTTCTGCGGGTCGGTGCCCGTGATCATCTCGATCTTGTAGAGGCAGGTCACCGGCGCGGCGTCGTTGTACGTCGTGTTGTCGCTGCAGCCGAGGTCGGTGGTGCCGTCCGGCAGCGTCACGCGGATCAGCTGGCCCTCGAGGAAGCCGCTGTCGAGCCAGCTCGTCCCGTCTGTGCGGATCAGCGTGCCGGTGATCTTGCTGATCGTTGCGGTGTTGTAGTTGAACACCGGCAGCGCGGAGCCGAACGTCATCGTCTTGTCGGAGACGTCCGTGATCGTGTACGGGCCGCCGGTGACAACGGTTCCGTTCTGGTCGGCGATCTGGATCCGCGTCCCGACCATGAACTGGTCGGAGATGAAGCTCCCGGTTACCCGGGTGAGGGTGGTCGTCCCGGTCGAGCTCAGGCCGCCGGTGTAGAGCGCCTGCCCCACGCCGTTCGGGTCGTAGGCGACGTCGCCCTGGTAGACGCCCTTGTCCTCGAGGATCGAGATGAAGACGGCGCCGCTCGAGGTGAGCAGGCTCCCCGGCAGCGTGCCGGGGGTGCCGCCGGGCAGCGGCGGTGCTGCCGCCACCGTCAGCATCGAGCCGTCGGCGCTGATGTCGACGATCACATAGTCGCCGTCGGTCGGTGCACCGAGGCCTGCGAGCCGGACCCGCATGTTCTTCTGGAAGCCCTCGGCGATGAAGTTGCCCAGGTCGGAGCCGTTCGCGCGCGTGATCACGCTCATGCCCGACGCCGCGGCCGACATCGTGATCGGGCCCTTGAACGCCTGCGACGCTTGCAGGCCACCGACCTGCTCGAGCTTCAGGCGGGAATCGAGCGGCGCGCCACCGTCGTTCTGCACGTCGACCTGACCGTCGGTGATGATCCCGATCTTCACCTGCGACGTCGGCTGGCTCGTCAGCCGAAGCTGATAGGTGTCGTTTGAGCCGGGCACGCCGCAGTTCAGGCCGCACGCCGTTACGACCGTCTTGCCGTCGCTCTCGAGCACCCACACGCCCGGGTTCTCGTCGTCCAGAACCATCACGTCGAGGCGGGCGTTGACCGAATTCGCGGTCGAGACGAAGACCGTCGTCGGCAGCAGGGTCGTCAGGACGCCCTTCTCGACGAGCCGGAGGTTCGTGGTGCCGACGATCGCTGCGATGTGGTAGACGCCGCTGTCCTTGCCGACGCCGCCGACCGAGATCGCCTGACCGACCGCGAACCCGGCGGCGGCCCAGTCGAACGACGTCGTCGAGATCGTGTCGCCGGCGACGTTGTTCGCAAGGGTGGCAGTGCCGGCAAACGACCCGCCCGGGATGACCGCCAGGTACTTCGGATCGGTTGTCTGAGCCGGATCGACGGTGTGCGTGATCGTCGTGTTGTGCGGATCCTCCGGCGCGAAGTCGTTGCGCCCGTGGAGCGTGACGATGATTGGCATGAACCAGTCCGCCGTCGTGAACGTGACCTTGTACGGCTTGGTCGGATCGAAGGCCGACGGGCACGTCGACGGGTCGCCCGGCACGAGGTCCGGATAGGCCGAGCCGTCGAAGCGGGCGTCTGCGCTCGTCAGGCAGACGCGCGTTGGGTCGGGCGCCAGATCGCTCAGGTTGAGGTCGACGACGACCTTGCCGCTCGCCGGGGCGCTCGCGAGCGAGATCGCGTACTTGTCGATCTGCTCCGTCGCAGGATGGAGCGCCGTCGCCTGGCCCCAGCCCTCGAGGACGACGCTGTTGTTGTCCGGATGGAGGGTGTTCGGGTCGAGCGCCGTGACGAGGACGTCCGCCGTGTCGTTGTCGTAGACCGTGACTTCGACGTTGCTGGCCACGGCGCCGTCGAAGCAGTTCTTCAGGTCGGCCCCGTTGCAGACCGGCTGGATGACGGAATGGCTCGCCGTGACGACGCGCGTGCCCTCGGCGCGCCCGTCGTCAACGGCATAGACGAACACGTTCTGGTCGGTCGAGAAGTTCGAGCCGTTGAAGGCGAGCACGATCGAC
>DATBBH010000143.1:0-14273 GCA_036271075.1 Gaiellaceae bacterium
GTCGGCTACGCGGGCCTGCTCGATCTTGGCTACGTCGCGTTCTACGCGACCGGTGCGTACACGGCTGCCTGGTTCGCCTCACTGCAGTTCTCGCACCACACGTTCCACCTTGGTGCCGTCGGCATCGATCCGAGCCTGCCCGGAATCCACGTCTCGATCTGGCTCCTGCTGCCGCTCGCGGGCATGATCACCGCGCTCTTCGGGATCATGATCGGCCTGCCGACGCTACGCCTGCGAGGCGACTACCTGGCGATCGTGACTCTGGGCTTCGGCGAGATCGTCTACGACATTGCACGCAACAGCGACAACTTCTTCAACACGGGGTTCAACCTGACCAACGGCCCGAACGGCATCACTCCGATCGACTCGATCGGCTTCGGGAACCAGCTCTCGAGCTGGACCGGAGGTGTTCTGCCGGCCAACTACCTCCAGTGCTGCAACGCGAAGTACCTCGGGCACCAGATCCAGTCGACCGACCTGTTCTTCTGGACGGCTGTCGTCCTGCTGATCTTCACCGTGTTCTGCTCCCTCCGCCTGCAGTACTCCCGGCTCGGCCGAGCGTGGATCGCGATTCGCGAGGACGAGACCGCCGCGGCGGCGATGGGCATCCCCCTGATGCGGACGAAGACCTGGGCGTATGCGAGTGGTGCCTTCTTCGGCGGCATCGCCGGTGCGTTCTATGCCGTCTTCAAGAGCGCGACGTTCCCAGGCGACTTCTACTTCAACATCTCCGTCTTCATCCTCTGCATGGTCATCCTGGGCGGCATGGGGAACATCTGGGGCGTGATGGTCGGAGGCGCGTTCCTCGCATACCTGAACATCGAGGGCCTCGCGAACACGGGCGCGTGGATCAACTCGAACGTTCACATCGGCAGCCACCACCCGAACCTGGAAGTGCCCCTCTACGCGTCCGGCATCTACGGCCTCATCATCCTGCTCGTCATGCTCTTCCGGCCAGAAGGACTGATCCCCTCGAAACGCGTCGCGGCCGAGATGCACGAGGGCGTGCACGACGAGCCGCTCTACGACATCACCGCCGACAACCGGATGGTCGCCGAGACATGAACGACACCGATGTCTTGGTCGCGACCGGCGTGCGGAAGGAGTTCGGCGGTCTCGTCGCGGTCAACAGCGTGGACTTCACGGTGCCGCGCGGGAAGGTGATCTCGCTGATCGGTCCGAACGGTGCCGGCAAGACGACGTTCTTCAACATGCTGACCGGCGTCTACAAGCCGACGGCAGGGCAGATCACGTTCCTCGGCGAGGACGTGACGGGCAAGCCCCCGCACGCGATCACCGCCCGAGGCATGGGCCGGACATTCCAGAACATCCGCCTCTTTCAGAACATGACCGCGCTCGAGAACGTGATGGTCGGGATGCATTCGCGGATGAAGGCGAACCTCTTCAACTCGGTCCTGCGCACCCCGTCCGTCAAGCGTGAGGAGAAGCAGACGCGTGAGCGTGCACTCGAGCTCCTGACGTTCACCGGCCTCCGCCGGCAGGCGCAGGCGACCGCCCGCAACCTGCCCTACGGCGACCAGCGCAGGCTCGAGGTTGCCCGCGCGCTGGCGACCAGCCCTCAGCTGTTGTTGCTCGACGAGCCGACCGCCGGCATGAACCCGCAGGAGTCCGCAGAGTTCACGGCATTCGTCAGCAAGCTCCGCGACGAGCAGCAGCTGACGGTGCTGATGATCGAGCACGACATGCGCGTCGTCATGGGCGTCTCCGACCGTGTCTCGGTGCTCGACTACGGCGAGAAGATCGCGGAAGGCTCGCCGCGCGAGGTGCAACAGAACGAGCGCGTGATCGAGGCCTACCTCGGCAAGGCCGCCGTCGAGGACATGAAGAAGCAGGGGCTCGCATGACGGTCACAAACGGCGACGACGTAGGCTTGCCGGAGTCGTCCAGGAGCGGAGGTGACGGCTTTGCCGGCGCCGGAGCGGGCTCAGGCTCCTCGCCGATCCTCGAGATCCAGGACATCCACACGTATTACGGCTCGATCCATGCTCTGAAGGGGATTTCGCTCGAGGTGCACCAGGGGGAGATCGTGACGCTTCTCGGGGCGAACGGCGCCGGCAAATCGACGACGCTGCGCTCGATCAATGGGCTCAACCACCCCCGCCAGGGGCGCATTCGCTTCGAGGGGCGGGACATCACCGCCGTGGCCGCGCACGAGATCGTCAGCCGCGGCATCGCACAGTCGCCGGAAGGGCGGCGCCTGTTCCCGCGCATGACCGTCACCGAGAATCTCGAGATGGGCGCGTTCCAGCGCAGGGATCGCCATGAGATCAAGCAGGACATGGATCGCGTCTTCGAGCTCTTCCCGCGCCTGCAGGAGCGACGTCAACAGAAGGCTGGGACGCTGTCGGGCGGCGAGCAGCAGATGTGCGCGATCGGCCGGGCGTTGATGGCGCGGCCCAAGCTGCTGCTCCTCGATGAGCCCTCACTGGGCCTCGCGCCGATCTTCGTCGAGCGGATCTTCGACATCGTCAAACAGATCAACGAGCAGGGAACGTCGATTCTGCTGGTCGAGCAGAACGCCTTGATGGCGCTCGACCATGCGAACCGCGGCTACGTGCTCGAGACAGGCCGGATCGTGCTCGCCGACAGTGCAATTGCGCTGAAAACGAACGAGCAGGTGCGCAAGACCTACCTCGGCGAGAACTAGCTAGCTAGGCGTCGCGGCGGTTCGTCCAGAAACGTCCGGCGTAGGCGAAGACCGCGGCCCAGACGGCGAGGATCACGATCGCGGCCCCGGTCGACATCGCGACCTGCTGGTCCGATGACACGTGCGGCTGAAAGTGCTCCGCCGCCGCGACATCGATGAACTTGCGTGCCCCACCGAGGCTGTGGAAGGCGATGAGGATGTGCGAGATCGCGATGTTCCAGACGATCAACACGCCGATCACGATCCGCGCGCTGACGATTGCGGCGAGGCCGACCGCGAGGAACAGGTTGACGACGCCAATTGCGAAGATGTAGGCGAGCTCATGGCCGACGTCCGAGCTCGACGGGTTCGGCAGATCGCCGGCGAAGACGATGCTGGCGACTATGGCCACCGCGAACCCGACCACCATCATCGGCGCCCAGACGATGAACGCACCTGGGATCCGGACGTTGAAAAGCGTCGTGCGCTTTCTGCCTGTGACCACCAGATCACGGAAGACGCCGTTGACGACGTCCTGGCTGCCGGCCGTCGCCCCGATCAGCACGGCGGTCAGGGTGCCGAGGAGCGCCAGGGTGTCCGCTGCGCCCCGGAAGTTCGACGGTCCGCCTGCCGGCCCATGATGCGCTGAGTTGACGGCGTGCAGGACCACGAGAACGGTCCAGACGACCACAAGCACGCCGATGGTGAGAATGAGCGACCACGCCATCAGGCCACGCCGCCGGACGAGCTTCAGGACCTCGGCGCGAACGAGTCTCACTCGTTGCTCTCCAACCGGGAGGTGATCTCGAGGAACTTCTCCTCCAGCGTCGCGCGCGCCGGCTCGAGCCGTGAAACGGCGATGCCGGCCTCGACGAGTGCGCGGTTGATCTCCGCGGCGGAACGTCCCGGAGTGAGCTTGACCCGCAGCGCGTTCCCTTCGGTCTCGACCGCGGCGCCGTCGAGCACCCGCCGGGCGGCAGCGTCGTCGTCGACCTCGATGAGCAGCGTCGGGTCACCGCTCGAAGCGATCTCCTCGACGCCTCCCTGCACCACGATGCGGCCCTGGTCGACGATCGCAACCTGGTCGCACGTCTTCTCGACCTCATCGAGCAGATGTGAGGACAGGAAGACCGTGCGGCCCTCGTCGACGAACGCGCGAATCAGGTGCCGCATCTCGAGGATCCCGGCGGGGTCCAGACCGTTCATCGGCTCGTCCAGGATCAGCAGAACCGGATCGGCGATCAGGCAGCGCGCGATCCCGAGCCGTTGACGCATCCCGAGCGAGTAGGTCTTCACCCGATCGTTCGCGCGCTGGCTGAGCCCGACCCGCTCGAGCGACTCCGGGATCCGCGTCTCTGCGGCGCGGTCGCGAGCGGCGGCGACGATCTTCAGATTCTCGCGCCCCGTCAGGTGAGGGTGGAACCTCGGCTCCTCGACGATCGCGCCGACTCGTGCGAGCGCCTCCGAGCGCTTCGCCGGCTGCGGGAGGCCGAGCAGCGAAATATCACCGGACGTCGGTTGCGTCAGTCCTAGCAACGTGCGGATCATGGTTGTCTTGCCGGCGCCGTTCGGGCCGAGGAAGCCGAAAGCGACACCTCCGGGGACGGTCAGATCGACACTGTCGACGGCGGCGCGGCTGCCGAAGCGCTTCGTGAGCGCCCTGGTCTCGATCACGGTCTCCAAGCTCGACAGGCTACGGGTTCTTCCTACGAGGCGACGACGAGCGGGAAAAAGGGCGGTGTGAGCAGATACCCGATGCGGCGCGCGCCACGTCCGTGTGCCATCTCGAGTGCTGCGCCGAGCCCGTGCACCGGAACGAAGCCGAGCTGGCGGGCCGCGGATGCGTCGCGGCAGCCGGCGATCAAGACCGCGCCGAGCCGGTGCGCCGCAGCGTCACTGGCGCTCCACTCGAGAAACGGCTGCAGGGGATGACAGGCGCGGCCGGAGCGGTAGTCGGCGAGCGCGTTCTGGTCGTCGACCGCGGCCTGTTCGGCTTCCCGCATCGCGTCGATGTCTCGTGCGGTGCGTGGGTCGTAGAAGAGGCGGCGGTACGGCGTCTGGGTCGGGCGCGGGAAACGGCGAGGGAGGGGATGCACGAGGATCACCGTTCCGCCGGCCGCGATCGGCGGCGCATTGCGCCAGAGCCGCAGCGCGAGGCCGAGTCCGAGGTACGCGGCCGTGATGGGATTGGGACGCTCGCGCGGCATCCACGGCGTCGTCGGCGGAATGCCGATCACCAGTGCGTCCACGGGCTCGTCGAGCGTGACCCCCTTCAAGACCGTGGCGCGGAGGAGGGCCTCGGTGTGAGCCACCGATGGCGTGCCCGCGTAGACAGCGGCCGCGGTCAGCTCACGCGGCAGGCCTTCGAGGACGCGCTGGCGAATTCGCCCAGGGGCCACCTGAAAGACCCTGCGCACGCGTGAGCCGATCATGCGGTCGATCGCCTCTTGATCCTGCGGGTAGCCGGCGAACGGGCCGGAGAGGCGCGGCGCATTCAGGGCGAGCGAGACGCCTGTGACTGCCACTCGCTCGGCGAGCAGCCGCTCGAGCTCGACCGCGAGCCTCCAGCCCTGCGACGTGCTCGTCTCGAGCAGCGAGAGAGCCCCGGCAGCGCGCATCGACTCTCGCCCGGTCGCTGCGAGCAGCGCGGCCGGACCGCCGTGGAGCACGGTCTCCGCCGCGGTGACCGTGACGACGAGATCGGTCTCGACGAGCGCCGGGTTGACGCGCAGGTCCACGTTGCCCGCGCGGCCCAGGTCGACGAGGTCGTCCGCCTCGGCGTCGTGCACGATCACTCGCCCTTTGAACCGACGGCGGAAGTCGGGCGGAACGAGGAGGCCGATCTCGCGCGGGGTGGTCCTCCGCAACAGGCCGCCGGCGACGAGGATCGTGATGCGTCTGACGCCGAGCCGGTCGAGCTCGTCGGCGACCGCGGCAGTCGCGATATGCCGCGGGCCGGTGTTGACCGCCGGGATCGGCAGAGACGGCTGCTCGATGACGATCGTCGCGGTGCCGCCTGGGCGCACGAGCTGCTCGAGCGGCTCGCCCGCAAGCGGAAACGAGAACGCGTCGCGGACCGCCCGGCCGACGTCCTCGAGCGATTCGCGTTGCTGAGGGGGCCGGAGCACCAGGTCGTCCTCGCCCGTGTCGGCGACGATGATGCGCGTGTCGGTGAGCAGTGGGATCCGGGTCACGAGGCGCGGCGCGCGGTTGCCGCGGTCACGCCCAGGGCGACGAAGATCCCGCCGGAGACCCACCGCCGCAGTCTCGCGCCCGTGCCGCTGCGGCGAAGCCTCCCGGCGAGCAGGTCTGCGACCAATGCATACATCGCATCCGAGGTGAGAGCGATCACGGCGAAGAGCACGCCGAGGAACGCGACCTGCACCGCGACCGAGCCGCGGCCCGGGTCGACGAACTGCGGCAGGAAGGCGAGGAAGAACAGCGCCGTCTTCGGGTTGAGCACGTTCACGATCACGCCCTGCACGTAAAGCTGTCGGTGCGGCGTCGGCTCGGTCACCACCTCGGCTGCCTCGTCGCGGCTCAGGATGCGCCGGATTCCCACCACGATCAGGTAGGCGGCTCCAACGAGCTTGACCGTCGTGAACGCGGTCGCCGAGGACGCGATCAGCGCCGAGAGGCCGACCGCCGCCGCCGCAACATGGACGAGCCCGCCGCTCGCGACGCCGAGCGCCGAGACAAGGCCGGCGCGGCGGCCCTTGTCGACGCTCTGAGTGACGATGTAGGTGACCGCCGGGCCGGGCACGACTGCGAGCGCGACCGACGCGAGGCAGAAGAGTGCGATCGCCGATCCGGACGGCACTAGGGCACCGCCCGGTAGAGGCGGAGGTACTGCGGCCGGAAACCGCGCCGCGGCCAGAAGCGCGACGAGAGCAGATTGACCGAGCGCCAGTCGACGGTCATCGAGGTGAACCCGCGGGCGTGCGCCCACTCCAGCGCATGCGCGGTCAACGCCAGGCCGGCGCCCGTGCCCCGCACGTCCCCGCGGGTGGCCGCAAACGCGAGATCGATGTTGTTCTCGGGCACACGGAGGTCGCCCTCGGGTCGTCGGTAGAGCCCGAGCAGTCCGACGACCCGCCCGTCGCGCTCGGCGACGAACGGCACGAAGGGCTCAGTGTCGTTCCAGACCTCCGCCCACTCGGTCCGGAGCTGCTCGCGCGGCGGCGTTGCGAATCCGGAAAAGCTTGGCGTCTCTGCCTGGTGCGCATAGAGGATCTCGTCGAAGTCGATCCCCGCCTCGGTGTCGTCCGGGGTCGCGGGGCGGATCGTGCCACCGAACTCGACCGGCTCCGGCGGCGCAACCTCGCGCACCGCCCAGACCGCCTGGCACCCGAACGCGAGCCTGAACCACACGTCGACCAGTGCCTGGTCGGCGGCCGGGACGGTCAGCATGAAACGCGAGACGCCGAACTCCGCGGCCTGAAGCGCGAACAGGTCGCGCAGCGCCTCTGGTTCGCGCGCCGCGTGGCCGGCGAAGAGCCAGCGAGCGATCTCCGTCTCGCCGTCGACCGCTCCGCCGAGGTACGCGACCGCCTGTCCGTCACGTGTTGCGACGTGGCCCTCGTCCGGCAGGTGGGGCTCGAAGTCCTCCACGTGCGGCAAGAGCGGCTCGGCGGTGCGCTGGCGTGCGTACCGCTCGGCGAGCAGCGTCGCAGCCTCGTCGCGAAGCCCGGAAAGTGGGTGAATCTCAAGACTCGCCATCGCGCTCGGACGATACCGTTGACCTATGCCGAAGACGCTGACCGGAGCCGAGCTGGAGCTGGACGACGCGCCCGCGCGCGAGTCCGACCTGTTCATCGTCGACGGCAACAACCTCGCCTACCGCGCATACTTCGCGCTGCCCGAAGAGCTCGCCACAACGGACGGCCAGCCGACGAACGCGCTGCTCGGCTTCACGAACATGTTGTTCAAGCTGCTCGCCGACTACCGCCCGAAAGGCGTCGCCGTCGCCTGGGACTCGCGGCCCGTGCACCGGGCCGCGGTCGCTGAGGCCGCGGAGGTCGTCTACAAGGAAGGCCGGAAGCCGATGCCCGACCTGCTCCGCGAGCAGTTTCCGCATTTCCGCCCGATCGTCGAGGCGTTCGGGTACCGCAACCTCGAGTTCGGCGGCTGGGAGGCGGACGACGTGATCGCGACGCTCGCGACCCGCGCGGATGCTGCCGGGATCAAGACGTGCGTCGTCTCGACCGACCGCGATGCCTTTCAGCTCTGCAGCGACAACATCTGCCTGATGATGACGCCACGCGGCGTCGCCGACGTCAACGTCTACACGCCCGAGCGCGTCGAGGCTCGCTACGGCGTCACCCCGGAGCAGGTGCCGGACTTCATCGGGCTCAAGGGCGACACGTCGGACAACATCCCGGGTGTTCCCGGCATCGGCGACAAGACCGCCGGCCAGTTGATCGCACAGTACGGATCGCTCGAGTCCGTGATCGAGCATGCGCCGGAGCTGTCGCCTGCGCGCGCACGCAACATCACGGAGAACGCGGACATCGCGCGCACGTCCAAGGAGCTGGCCACGATGCGCCGCGACCTCGACATCGACTGCGATCCCGCGCAGCTCGTGCTCAACCCGCCGGACCGCGCGCAGCTGAAGGAGATCTTCAGGCGCTTCGAGTTTCGCAATCTTCTGAATCGCGTCGACGAGCTCGACGCGGCGGTGCCGAGCGCCGCGCCGCTGACGGTGACCGGCATCGAGGTGCCTTGGCACGAAGGCGAGCTGAGCTTCCGAGGAGTGGTGGGGTATGCCGCCCTCGGCGACCGCGCTGCGGTGGCGACCGGCGAGGTCGTGATCGGTCACCGTTCGCCGGTTCCCGCCGACGCTCAGTTGGTCGTGCACGACGCGAAGGCGCTGAGGGTCGACGCGCGCGACGACACGCTGCTCGCTGCGTACCTGATCGACCCGGGTCGCGCCGGCTACGAGCTCGACGATCTCGCGGCCGAGTACGGGGTGGAGCTCGTTCCAACTCCGCAGGCCGAGGAGGAGACGACCGAGCTCGTGCGTGGCGCAGAAACGCCGCGGCGTTTGATCGGGCCGCTCCTCGAGCGCCTGGAGGAGCGCGGCGTGACCGATCTCTATCGCAACATCGAGCTGCCGTTGACCCGCGTGCTCGCCGCGATGGAGGAGGCCGGCGTCAAGATCGACACCTATCGCATGGGCGAGATCACTGCTCGCCTCGCAGACCGGGTCGAGGAGCTCGAGTCGCAGGCGTACGAGCTGG
Organism: Gaiellaceae bacterium; assembly: GCA_036271075.1. Classification (GTDB taxonomy): domain Bacteria; phylum Actinomycetota; class Thermoleophilia; order Gaiellales; family Gaiellaceae; genus PALSA-600. The sequence continues at coordinate 8,887 of DATBBH010000143.1, forward strand.
CCGGCGAGGAGTTCATGCTCGGCTCCACGCAACAGGTCGGGAGGGTCCTATTCGAGAAGCTCGGCCTGACCGCCGGCCGCAAGGGCAAGACGGGTTACTCCACCGACGCGAAGGTACTCCGCTCGATTCGACATGAGCACGCCGTTGTCGAGGTGCTCGAGGAGTGGCGCGAGCTGTCGAAGCTCCTGAACACCTACCTCGGCCCGCTGCCGTCACTGATCTCCGAGTCCGACGCGCGCCTCCACACGACCTTCAACCAGACCGTTGCCGCCACCGGCCGGCTCTCGACCTCCGACCCGAACCTGCAAGCGATCCCCGTGCGCACCGAGCTCGGTCGCGAGATCCGGAGTGCATTCATCGCAGAGGAGGGGCACCGCCTGCTCAGCGCCGACTACTCGCAGATCGAATTGCGCATCCTTGCGCACGTCTCGGGCGAGCCGAAGCTCCGCGACGCATTCGAGCGTGGTGAGGACATTCACACTGCGACGGCGTCCGAGGTGCTCGGCGTCGAGCCGGCGGAACTGACGTCCGCGCAGCGGTCGATCGCCAAGATGATCAACTTCGGGATCGTCTACGGCATTTCCGCCTACGGGCTGTCGGAAAACCTCGAGATCCCACGCGACGAAGCGCAGCGCTATATCGACGCGTATCTCGCCCGCTTCCCGCACGTGCAGGACTTCATCGCGCGGACGATCGAGCAGGCGGCGACCGACGGCTACGTGACGTCGCTCCTCGGGCGGCGTCGCCCAGTGCCCGAGATTCGCGCGTCGAATCGCCAGACGCGCGGCTTCGGCGAGCGCATCGCGGTCAACTTCGTCATGCAGGGATCGAACGCCGACATCATCAAGGTCGCGATGATCCGGATCGCCGATCGGTTGCGCGAGGAGGGGAGAGGCGCGCGGCTCGTGCTGCAGGTGCACGACGAGCTGCTGCTCGAGGTGCCCGAGCCCGAGGTCTCGAAGGTGCGCGAGCTGGTTCGCGCCGAGATGTGCGGCGCCTACGACCTGGACCCACCACTCGCCGTCGACGTGGGAGTCGGCGACAACTGGGCCGAAGCCAAGTCCTGATAACGCGGAGGAAAATCGACGGTTTCCCTCCGCGGGCCTCCCTTCCCTCTTGGCGTGCCGTCGCGGCCGCGTGCCTCGCCTCCCGCCCGGCCAAGCCGGGCTCCGGCGGCAACGGCAATCGATCTCGACTGCGGACACCGGCGGAGGTTTTGTCGGGCTCACAATCGCTTCCTGGGTTTCGAACCAGGGCGCCGGCCCGATTTTCCTTGAGACACCAAACCGGGCGGGCCGGCGGGGCGTATTCGCAACGTGGCTATACTTCGCGGCCGCTTTGGCTTCCAACGATCTCATGCAACTTGAGCCCGGCGTCTGGGTCGAAGGCCCGGACGGCGAACTGATCCCCGATTACGAGTCCACCTTCCCCGAGATCAACGAGGGGCAGGTCGTTCACGGGACGGTTGTGCGGGTCGACAAGGACGAAGTTCTCGTCGACATCGGGTACAAGTCGGAGGGGGTCATCCCCGTTTCCGAGCTCTCGATTCGCCGGTCGGTCAACCCCGCCGACGAGGTCACGCTCGGCGACGAGATCGATGCGCTCGTGCTCACGAAGGAGGACGCCGAAGGGCGCCTGATCCTCTCGAAGAAGCGCGCGCGGTTCGAGCTCGCCTGGAAGGCGATCGAGCAGGCCGCCGAGTCCGGCGAGCCGGTCAACGGCCGCGTGATCGAGGTCGTCAAGGGCGGCCTCATCCTCGACCTCGGCGTCCGCGGTTTCCTGCCGGCTTCGCTCGTCGACATCCGGCGCGTGCAGGACCTTGACGAGTTCCTCGGGCAGGAGCTTCGCGCGAAGGTGATCGAGCTCAATCGCTCGCGCAACAATGTCGTGCTTTCGCGCCGCGCCGTCCTCGAGGAGGAGCGTAAGGAGCAGCGGCAGCAGATTCTCGACAAGCTTCAGCCCGGCGACGTCGTCGAGGGGCAGATCTCGAACATCGTCGACTTCGGCGCATTCGTCGACCTCGACGGCATGGACGGCCTCATTCACATCTCCGAGCTCTCGTGGTCGCACGTCAACCATCCGTCGGAGGTGCTCGACATCGGCCAGACAGTGCAGGTCAAGGTGCTCGACATCGACCGCGACCGTCAGCGCATCTCGCTCGGCCTCAAGCAGACGCAGAGCGACCCGTGGCAGCAGGTGATGGAGAGCTACCACGAGAACGACGTCGTCGAAGGCCGCGTCACGAAGGTCGTCACGTTCGGCGCGTTCGTCGAGATCCTTCCTGGCGTCGAGGGGCTCGTGCACATCTCCGAGCTCGCACAGCATCATGTCGAGAACCCGCGCGAGGTCGTCTCCCAGGGACAGCCGGTCAACGTGAAGATCATCGAGGTCGACGGTGAGCGTCGCCGCCTGTCGCTGTCTCTCAAGCGCGTCGAGGACAGTGACCCGGTGCAACCGCGCGCAGACGGAGCGGAGTCGGTGCACACGCGGCCGGCGATCGACCTGTCGGAGGACGTCTTCGCGGATTCGGCGCCGCCGCTGGAACCGCTCGATGAGCCGGTTGCCGAAGTCGACGTCGAGGTCGAGGCGGAGGCCGAAGCCGAGCCTGCGGCTGAAGCAGAGGTTGAAGCGGTGGCCGAAGCAGCGGTGGCCGAAGAGGTTCCGGCGACCGAAGCCGATGCGACCGGGGCGGCGGACGTCGAGCCCGCCGACGAGCCAGAAGCGCCCAGCTCCGAGGAGTGACCAAACCCGTAGCCGTCGCGATCACCGGCGGCATCGGAGCCGGCAAGAGCGAGGCGCTGCAGGCATTTGCGCGGCAGGGCGCCGCCACGGTCTCGAGCGATGAGATCGTCCATCACCTACTGCAGCGCGAGGACGTGCGTGACGCCGTCGTCCGGCGCATGGGGAACGGTGTCGTTGCGCCCGGCGGCGAGATCGACCGCGGAGCGCTCGCAACTGTCGTGTTCAACGACCGCGACGCTCTCGACTGGCTCGAGGAGCTGCTGCACCCGCTCGTCTCGCTGGAGTACCTGCGGTGGCGCGACCAATTGGCCGAGCTGCCGGATGCGCCCAAGGTTTGCGTCACGGAGGTTCCGCTCCTCTACGAGACCGGCGGCGATGCTCGGTTCGACAAGGTGGTCGTGATCACGGCCCCGACGAAGCTGCGCCGCGCCCGTTCGATCGTTGCGACGGAGGATCGCGAAGCCCGACTGATTCCCGACGCCGAAAAGATGAGGCGCGCCGATTACACCTACAAGAACACCGGCTCGCTCGAGGAGCTGGACCAATTCGTGGCATCGGTGATGCACGACCTCTCCACGTGAGACGGCTCCTCTGGATCCTCCTGCTTGCCGGAGTCGTCGTGGGTGCTTTCGCGTACGTGAACGAGACGAGTCCGCCGTGGTACGAGCGCCTCCGCTATCCGTTGCGCTACTCGGAGTACGTCCGCGTTCATGCGCGTGAGCACGGGCTCGATCCGTCGCTCGTCGCCGCAGTCATCTATCAGGAGTCGAAGTTTCGAAGCAGTGCGAAGTCGTCCTCGGGCGCGATCGGGCTGATGCAGATCACACCGGCGACCGCTCGAGGGATTGCGATCCGCACGCACGGCAGCGCCTTTCACACGAACGATCTGTACAACCCGGAGATCAACATTCGGTACGGCGCGTGGTATCTGGAGAATCTGTTCGAGAAGTACGGAAGCGAGAAGCTCGTGCTCGCCGCATACAACGCAGGCCAGGGCAATGTAGACAAGTGGCGCGCGCACGGGCAGTCGATCCAATTTGCCGAGACGCGCGCGTACGTCAAGCGCGTCGAGCATCTGAAGGCGGTCTATCGCCAGGCATGGAGCAAGGACCTCGGCTACCGGTGAACGACGAATTGCTGATCGACCTCGCCGAGAACGCGAACACGTACACACCGCTCGGTCCGGCGGACGTGCGGATCGTGAACGACCGCTATGTGCTCTGGATGGGGCGCGGCGACGAGCCGGGGTGGAACGTCGCCCAGCGGTTTCGCCTTCAGCCGAATGAGGTGGAAGGCGTGCGTGCAGAGCTGCACGAGATCCTCGGGCAACGGGGCCGCACCGGTCTCACCTGGGAGATCGGTACCCATGCAACGCCTGCCGATCTGACCGAACGGCTGCTGGCGCTCGGCCTCGTCGACGACGAACCGACGCCGCTCGCGGTCGGGATGGTGCTGACGGAGCCGCCCGCCGCGTCGCCGCCGGAGATCGAGGTGCGTCGCGCCGAGACGGCCGAGGACCATCTCGCATCCGGAAGGATCGCTGCCGTCGCCTTCGGAGGCCCCGAGCCGACCGAGGGGCGTCCGGACAACGATCCCGACAACATCGTCTACCTCGCCTACGTGGACGGCCGGCCGGTCGCGCGTGCGACGGGCTCGTTCGGCAAGCAATCGGTTTCGCTCTTCGGCGGCTCGACGCTGCCGGAGGCACGTGGGCGCGGCGCCTACCGTGCGCTCGTGGCGGCGCGCTGGGAGGACGCGGTGGCGCGGGGCACGCCGGTGCTCGTCACGCAGGCGAGCCCCATGTCGCGGCCGATTCTCGCGCGACTCGGCTTCCGCGAGGTGTGCGAGATCAGGATCCTGCTCGACAAGTTCGCTTAGGAGTGCTTGGCGGGCACGGCAGAATGGTCGCATGAGGGTTTCGGCGAAGGCGGACTATGCGATTCGGGCGGCCGTGGAGCTGGCTGCCGCGGGCGACGGGCCGGTCAAAGGGGAGCGGATCGCCCAGGCGCAGGAGATCCCGGCCAACTTCCTCGAGAACATCCTCTCCGACCTGAGGAACGCCGGCATCGTCGCGAGCCGGCGTGGCGCCGACGGCGGCTACTGGCTCGCCCGGCCGGCCGCAGAGGTGAGCCTGGCGGAGGTGATTCGTGCCGTCGACGGCCCACTCGCGAACGTCCGTGGTGTTCGCTCTGAGCAGGTCGTCTACCAGGGAAGCGCGGAGCCGCTGCGCGACGTCTGGGTCGCCGTGCGTGCGAGCCTGCGCGGCGTGCTCGAGAACGTCACGCTCGAGGACCTCGCCAGAGGTGAGCTGCCCGAGAGCGTCAGCGCGCTTGCTGCCGACCCCGACGCGTGGGCGCCGCACTGATCGTCGAACCTGGTTCTCAACCAGGTTCGTGTCTGAAGCGCATCGGTCTAAGTCGTGAACCTGGTTCCGGCTTCGCCGGCAACCAGGTTCAATCGAAGACCGTTTCCTTGATCGGGCGTGCGTAGACGATCTGCCCACGCTCGAGCTCGAGCGCCTCCGCCTGCTCGCGGGTCAGCTGTACTGAGAATTCCTCGCCGTCGTCCCGGATCAGCTCGCACCGAACCTCGAAGCCGAGATGCACGATGCGTTCGACCTGTGCCTCCCGGGTCGCACCGTTCGG